>JAPUHK010000252.1 GCA_027297745.1 Planctomycetota bacterium
GCGCCGGTCTCCCTACCGGGCCGGCCTTGGTGCCGCCCGCCGCTGAGGCCCCTCCGCCGCTGCGCCGTTCGATGCGGGCTCTTGCGGTCTTGCTCCTTCTGGGTGCCTTGTGCCGGGGGCAAAGCCAACACAAAGAACTCGACGAGATCGTCAAGCTCGTCGAGGCCGGGAGCTTCAAGGAGGCCAAACCCAGGCTGTCCGCCCTGTTGAAGCAGGCGACGGACGACACGCTCTACAACGACGCCGTGAACGTGGCGCTGCAGCACAAGCAGCTGAGGCTCAAACCGAAGTTTCGTACGCGTGAGCTCCGCTTCAGTTGGGCGTTGGCCTGTGAGGTCCCGGCCGGAAAGCGCTGGGTGCTCCAGAAGAGCTACGGGTCCAGCGTCGGGGAGCTCAAGCAGTTCGACCGTGCGGGAGAGTTGAAGCGCAAATTCACGATCCGCTATTTCAAGAGCAACACCTGGTACACGCTGGGGCCCACCAAGTACGACGGCAGCAACGTCAAGGGCATGGCTCTGATTTCAGAGGAAGACATCAAGGGCGCGATGCTCAAGATCAAGCGGCGCAGCAAGCTCGCGCGGCGCCGCCTGAACCGCAAGATCGGCTCCGTGCAGCAGTTCGACATCGGCGGCACGGGCCCGAACGGCGACTTTCTACGCTTCCGGACCTACATCTGGAAGAGCAAGCAGCGGCGCTGGCTCACCTATCGCATGTGGGCCATCGAATACGGGGACTTCAAGATCGACCCGGCCGCGCGAGTGCTGATGAACAGCCTGTACGAGCTGAAGTACGAGAAGAAGAAGAAATGAGGCGGCGGCGCTGATGCGCGGCGAGCCCGTCTAACGGGCGTCGATGCGCTTGCAGCGCACCGCCGGTCCAAAGACCGGCTTGATCACGACCGCCGTCACCTTTCCGCCCTTGCGCTCGAACTGCAGCGGCGGGGGAGACGGCCCGACCCAAGCGAAGCGTGCGAAACGCTCTTTCGACACGGGGAGGCAGCGTACGGATTCCAAAAACTCCGGCCCCTTCAGGTCGAAGATGGCCAGCCTGCCGTTCTGCAGCTCGACGCGGCAGCGCGGAGTGCCTTCCGCGTGCGCGAGCGCCAGGATGATGCGCACGCGGCCGCGCCCCGCCGGCCCTGCGCCGATGACGCGCACCGACCGGAACGCTCCCCACTGCTCCACATGCTTGGGCCAGATGGATCGCTTCACTGCGTCCGGCCAGCTTTCGGGGATGCCGCGCATCATGACGCCGCGCAGGACTTCCACGTCCCCCGTGGCGACGCCTTCGACGACGTCCCTTGCGATGCGGGACTCGCGCTTGAAGCGGTCCGGGCGCTCGTCGAAGCGGGTGCGCGCCTGCAGGAGGTCGACGGCGCGCTGGCCGACCGCGCCCACCAGGATCGCCTTACCGTCGGGCCGCACGACAAGCTCGTGGCCTGCGGAGAGCTCGTACGTCCCCGCCAGCGCCTCGAGCTGCGCGGCCTTCAGCTGCACGGTCTTGGGGGGCACGGGCCACTTGCGCTCCTCGTCGAACAGGATGCTCTCGAGACTCCCGCCGACGGACCACATCGGGATGCCGTCCACGTTGCCGGTCACGATCACGACCGCGTCCTCGTCGGGAAAGCGGGCGAAGTAGGTGTGGAAGCCGCGCACGTCGCCGCCGTGCGTGATCTTGCGCGTCTTGCGCGGGGTCTCGACGACCGACCAGCCGCACGCGTACTTGCCCAGGAAGGGCTTGAAGTACTTCTCCTTCGTCCTGGCGCTCAGCACCTTGTCGCCGTACAGCGCGCGGTCCCACTGGTAGAGGTCCAAGACCGACGTGACGATGCCGCCCATGCCGCGGTACTGCCAGCCGTACGAACGGTAGGGATGGCCCACCGCCGTGCGCACCGCGCGGCCGTCGCTGTAGCCCGACGCCATCGGTTCGTCGTTCAGGTGCGTGTCTCCCGTGAACCCCGTCTTCTGCATCCCGGCCGGCTCGAACAGGTGCTTGCGGCAGTAGTCCATGTAGGTGCCGCCGGTGACCCTTTCCACGATCCCGGCCAGCAAGGCGTACCCGCCGTTCCAGTACTCGAACCGCTCGCCTTCCTTCCGCGCCCGCCCGGGCGCCAGGTAGGCGCGCACCGCCACCTCGAGGTTGGGTCCGCGTCCGCCCGCCGCCGTGCGCGGCATGCCCGACGTGTGCGTCAGCAAATGGTAGACGGTTACCTTCTGCAGCCCCGCGGGCACTCCGGGCAGGTGCTTGCCGATCGGATCGTCGGTCGAGAGTTTGCCCTGCTCCTCGAGCTTCAGGATCGCGGCGGCCGTAAATGGTTTGGTCGCGGACGCGATCTCGAACAGCGTGCGTTCCGTGTTGGCGACTTGCTGCGCGCGGTTCGCGTAACCGTAGCCCTTTTGCAACAGGATCTTCCCGTCCTTGGCAACGAGCACCGCGCCCGAGAACCCGAACTTCTCCGCGCGCGAGCAGTAGTCCTCGAGCTCCTGCGTCCCTGCGGCGGCCAGGGACGTCACGACGAGCAACGCGAGCGTGATGCGGTACGGCATACCTCTATGGTCGCGTCTCATCCATGATCCTTGCAAGAGAATGCCGTGTCCTTGTGCCGCGGCGGCCAATGCCTAACATGAGCCTCCAAGAACGCAGGCCATCTGCGCCGACCGCACGACCCAGATCGACGTCATCCTGCATCGGGTCACGCGGCCGCAACTGTTCGTCTTCCACCGGGGCGACGATCCCGCCCTGCACGTGAAGTGGGACCGCCTCGGGAACGTCAGAAAATCGGCTCTCCCGATCGAGTAGGCCGCCGCGCCTCAGCCGTCTCTCAGGTGCTCCCGTAGACTCACGTGCCGGGACTCGTGGCACGCAGCGTGGTTGCGCACGCGACCCACTCGTGCGAGCCCACTGGCGACGATATGAAGGGAATCGTGCTGCGACTGGCCAACCCGCGACTGCGCAGGGCTGCA
>JAPUHK010000253.1 GCA_027297745.1 Planctomycetota bacterium
CCAGCGCGTACAGCGCTTGCAGCGTGGTGCGGATGTCGTTGAAGTCGACCTCCTGCGCGTGCAGCGAGCGCCCCGAGGTCTGGATGTGGTACTTGAGCTTCTGGCTGCGCGCGTTCGCGCCGAAGCGCTCACGCATGGCGATGGCCCAGATGCGGCGCGCCACGCGGCCGAGCACGGCATACTCCGGATCGAGCCCGTTGCTGAAGAAGAAGCTCAGGTTCGGGGCGAATTCGTCGATCTTCATGCCCCGCGAGAGGTAGTACTCGACGTACGTGAAGCCGTTCGCCAGCGTCAGCGCGAGCTGCGTGATCGGGTTCGCGCCCGCCTCCGCGATGTGGTAGCCGGAGATCGAGACGGAGTAGAAGTTGCGCACGCCGTGCTCGACGAAGTACTCCTGCACGTCGCCCATCATCTTCAGCGCGAAGTCGGTGCTGAAGATGCACGTGTTCTGCGCCTGGTCTTCCTTGAGGATGTCGGCCTGCACCGTCCCGCGCACGATCTTGAGCGTGCGCGCCGTGATCTCACTCCACTCGTCCGGGTCGGGATCGCGCTTCTGCTCCTCGCGGAAGCGGTCGACCTGCTGGTCGATGGCGGCGTTGAAGAAGAAGGCCAGGATCGTGGGCGCCGGGCCGTTGATCGTCATCGAGACGCTGGTGTTCTTGTTGCAGAGGTCGAAGCCTTCGAACAGCCGGCGCATGTCGTGGAGCGTGCAGATCGACACGCCGCTCTCGCCCACCTTGCCGTAGATGTCGGGCCGCTCGTGCGGGTCCTCGCCATAGAGCGTGACCGAGTCGAAGGCCACCGAAAGCCGATGCGCTTCGCTGTCGCGGCACAGATAGTGGTAGCGCTGGTTCGTACGCGCCGGTGTGCCTTCCCCCGCGAACTGCCGTTTGGGGTCCTCGTCCGTGCGGCGCAGGTGGAACACGCCCGCGGTGTAAGGGAACTCCCCGGGCACGTTCTCGCGCAACAGCCAGCGCAGCCGCTCGCCCCAGTCGGTGTAGCTCGGCAGCGCGATCCTGGGAATGCGCGTGCCGCTCAGCGATTCCGTGTGCAGGTCGCGGCGCAGCTCCCGGTCGCGTACCCGGGTGACCAGCTCATCGCCCTCGTACCTGCGGACGATCTCGTCCCACTGCTCCAGCCTCCCGCGGTCTTCGGGGCCGAGCGCCTCGCGCGACTGCTCGAGCTTTTGGGTCAGCGCTTGCGGAACATCCCCGTCGAAGGCCGCGACGGCCCCCTCGAGGTTGTACAGCTGCGTGGCCCGCGCGCCGCGCTGCTCGGTGCGCTCATGGTAGTCACGCACCGTGCGGGCGATGCCGCCCAGGTAGTGCTCGCGCCCCGCGGCCAGGAGCACGATGCGGTCCGCGGGATCGGGCAACGTGCCGGCCCGGTCCGCCACGAAGCTCGTCCCGCAACGCTCGTCCAGCTGCTCCAGCAGGCGGTTGAAGAAGACACTGACGCCCGCGTCGTTGTAGCGGCTGGCGACCGTGCCGTAGACCGGGATCTTGTCGTCGGGCACGTCGTGGAACAGTTGCCGGTTGCGCCGCACCTGCTTGCGCACGTCGCGCAGCGCGTCCTCCGCGCCGCGGCGGTCGAACTTGTTGATCGCCACCATGTCCGCGTAGTCCAGCATGTCGATCTTCTCGAGCTGGCTCGCGGCGCCGTACTCCGGCGTCATCACGTAGGTCGACACGTCGGCCACGCCGGTGATGCCGACGTCTCCCTGCCCGATACCGGATGTCTCGACCAGGATCACGTCGTAGCCGGCCGCCTTGCACACGCGCAGCGCGGGGGTCACGGCGTCGCTCAGCTCCCCGGACGCGGCGCGCGTCGCGAAGCTGCGCACGAACACGCGCGCGGGGTCGATCGCGTTCATGCGGATGCGGTCGCCGAGAAGCGCACCGCCGCCCCGCTTGCGCGTGGGATCCACGCTCAGGACCGCGATGCGCAGGGCGGGAAACTCGAGCAGGAAACGGCGCACGATCTCGTCGGTCAAGCAGGACTTGCCCGCGCCGCCGGGACCCGTCAGCCCGATCACAGGCACGGTCTTCTCAGGCTCCGGCACGCCGTTGAGACTGCCGGCCTCGGCCTGAGTGAGCGCCGACGCCATCGTGCGCGCGTCGAGCGGTGCTGCGAACCCGTTGAGGTCCACCCGCGGCGTCTCGTAGTCGGACCGCTCCAGCAGATCGTCGATCATGCCCTGCAGGCCCATGCGCCGCCCGTCTTCCGGGCTGTAGATCTTGGTCACGCCGAACTCTTCGAGCGCCTCGATCTCGCTGGGGACGATCGTCCCGCCGCCGCCGCCGAAGACCTTCACGTGCCCCGCTTGGAGCTCCTTCAGGGACTCGACCAGGTAGCGGAAGAACTCGTTGTGCCCGCCCTGATAGGAGGTGACGGCCACCGCCTGCGCATCCTCCTGCACGGTGGCGGTCAGGATCTCCTCCACGCTGCGGTTGTGGCCCAGGTGGATCACTTCGGCGCCCGAGCGCTGCATGATGCGGCGCATCACGTTGATGGCGGCGTCATGGCCGTCGAACAGCGACGCAGCGGTGACGATCCGGATCTGGTGACGGGGCTTGTAGCTCTCCGTCATCGGCTCAACCGTCCCCCGAAAGCTCCTCCGCGCCCTGCAGGCGCCCCTTGCGTGCGGTCTCGTTCTTCTCGCCCCGCGCCTTGGCCGCCTCGAACGCGTCCTTCCAGATGGTCACGTCCCAGGTCCGGTAGCCGCCGAAGACCTGGCTGCGGTCGCGGTACTTCATGTAGTACTCGATCGCCCACCTAGGGTCCGGATTCCAGCCCTCGATCTTGGAGCGCTCCAGCTGCAGCTCGCGCTGCCTCTCACGGTCGTCGGGATCGGAACCGATCGGCACCGGGTAGTCCGGGGCGCCGGCGGGGTCGACCAGGTCCTGGTACGGCACACCGTTGACGAACAGGCGCAGCGGTTTGCCGCTCGGGATCATGTCGTCGTTGAAGAAGATCGTGAACGACGCGGCGTTGCGGGTCTTCACGTCCAGGATGTAGTCCTGGGCGTTGTACTGGACGTCGACGCGCGCCGAGGGCCACTGCTTCCACTCCACGATGATCGACTTCTCCTCGATCTTGCCCCCGCCCGCGGGACGCTGGATGTCGAAGGCCAGCGCAGAGTCCTCCTCCTTCTCGAACTGGAACTTCTCCTTGCGAAGGTAGCGGTTGACGTCGCGCACGTTTTTCACCGCTTCGCCGCCGACGCCGACGATCAGGTCGCCGTTGCGGAAACCCTGCCGCCAGGCGAAGCCGCCGGGCACCACGTTGGCCAGCTTGACACCGTTCTTCTTGCCGTACTCGCGGTTCACGCCGGCGCCGAAGTCGGCGCGCACCAGCGCCCCTTGGGGCCGTCGCAGCCGCATCCAGCGCGTGAAGCGGATAAACTGTTTCGGGCGCGAGCCGCCCGCCTTACGCATCGCGCCGCCCCCCGCACCACCGCGCGAATCCGGATCGTTCTCGTCGATCACGCCCTCCTCGAGGCTGCCCTCCATCTCGGAGCAGCCGTCGTCGTCCTCGTCCCCCTCGTCGTCGGCCACGTCCTCGACGTCGTCGATGTCGAGGTCCTCACGGCCCTCCTTGCGGGCCTTGACGAGCCGCGCGCGGCGCTTGAGATAGCGCCGCTGCTCGCGCTGCATGCGCTCGAGGTCGTCCACGTAGATCTCACGCGCCACCTTGATCTTGATGTCGTCCTTGAACTTGCGCTCCTTCATGAACTCCTTCACGGCCTTTTGGTTGGGCATCGGCTGGCCGTTCAGCTCCAGCAGGATGTCGCCGGCGAGCACTCCGTTGCGCTGCGCGGTGCCCTGTGAGTTCTTGATCCGGACACCGAGCTTGTGGTCTTCCAACCCCAGGCCCGTGCGCGGCTTGGGCTCCTCCTTCTTGATCTTCGGCCACTTGTAGATCGAGTCCTTGAAGTTCTCCGCACTCGGCGCGCCGGTGGCGATCGGGCCGCACTTGATCCACAGGGAGCGCTGGCCCTGCTCGAAGTCGGTCTGGATGTCGACCTCCTTGGCCACCGGGTTGCGCTTGTGCGACATGCAGAAGCTCACGATCTGCGGCACCATCGCGTTGAAGTAGCGGATGTCGTTCTGCGCGCTCGGCCAGAGCGCCGCCGTGATGTTCATGCGGTGGTCGACCATGGGCTTGATGGCGGCCAGCATCTGCTGCAGGTTGCGGCCGCCGTGGTTGCGCCCGCCGATGCCCATCAGCACGTCCATGCGGTCCAGCGTGCCCAGGTACAGCGGGCGGTACATGGCCGCGGTGTAGACCGGGCTTGCAGTCAGCGTGACGAGGCAACTGAAGGTGTCGGGCATCTCCTGCGCCAGCAGCCAAACGGCGTTGCCGCCGTCGTGGGCGCCGACCAACGCGACGCGGTCCTCGTCGATGCTGTACAGACGCCGCACCTGGTCCAGCGTCCAGCGCACGAACTTCTTGCCCTCGGGCGTCCACCACTCGCAGCCCGCGTTCGTGGAGGGCGTCACCAGCAGGAAGCCGCGCTCGTCGCAGTGCTTGGCGAAACGCGGGATGACGATGTCCCCGAACGTGTCGCCGGTGCGGTTGCTGGCCTTGTTGTGCAGGTAGAGGAGCACGGGGAGCCTCTTGGCTTCCTCGCCCCTAGCCCACTTGTAGCCTTTGGGAACGTACACGGAGAAGAGGCGGTGGCCCTCGTCCTCGCCTTTGTAGGTCAGCCCCCAGGCGCGGTGGGAGTTGCGCTCGCCGAACTCGATCGCGTTGGGCTGGACGTAGTAGGGCCCCTCTTTCAGAGCCTTCTTGACGGTCGGCCAGTCGAGGTCGTCCCGTGCCAGGATCGCGTCGAGCTGCCGCTTCTGCTCGCTCTTCTTCCTCTCCCCCAGCATGCCCCGGATCTCGACCAGGAGCTTCTCGTTGATCTGGGGTTCGGCCTTGTCGCCGGGCGCTTCCTGAGCGGGCGCCTCCCGCGCGAAAAGGACGACCAGCAGGCAGAAGAGAGTGCTTCGGATGTGCATGAAAACCTCGGGTGCTGAGGACTCCGCCCGGGACCTACGCCCGACCCCGAACAGACCCGTGATTCTAAGGGATGCCATCGGCCCCGCCCCCCTTCGGCGGCGCCCAGGCACCCCGCCGGGGGCCGCGAGGGCCCACGGCCGAGGGCCTGCTAACCTACCGCGCTCATGGCGGCCATCACGGCAACGGGGCTCGTGAAGACCTACCGGAGCCTGGGCGGACGGACCTCTGTGGAGGCGGTGCGGGGGCTCGACTTCAACGTCGAGCGCGGCCGCATCTTCGGGCTCTTGGGACCCAACGGGTCGGGCAAGACGACCACCCTGCACATGCTGCTGGGACTCTTGCGCCCCACCGCCGGCGAGATCCGCGTGCTCGACGTTCCCGCCGGCCACCGTGAGGCACGCAAGCGCACCGGGTTTCTGCCTGAGGAGACCAACCTGTTCGGGTTCCTGAGCGGCGAGGAGACGGTCGACTTCGTCGGCCGGCTGTTCGGCCTGAAACGGGACGTGCGGCGCAAGCGCACGGAGGAGTTGCTGCAACGCACGGGAATGTGGGAAACGCGCAAGCGGCGGCTGGGCACGTACAGCAAGGGGATGGCGCGCCGCATCGGTCTCGCGCAGGCGCTCATCGGGCAGCCGGAGTTGCTGGTGCTGGACGAGCCCACCTCGGGCCTCGACCCGCTGGGCAACCGGGAGATCAAGGACCTGCTGCGCGAGAAGGCGCAGGCGGGCATGACCATCCTGCTCAGCTCGCACCTTCTGGCGGACGTGGCCGACGTGTGCGACGACATCGCCATCTTCAACCGCGGGAAGAAGATCCTCGCGGGGGAGGTGCAGGAGCTGCTGAGCAGCGCCGAGCGCATGGTCTGGGAAACCGGGCCCGTCGCGGACGAGCAGAAGCGGAAGATCGAAGCCAAGCTGACCGAGGAAGGTGTGCAGTTGTACGGCGTGCGGCGCGCGCGTACTACGCTCGAGAAGCTCTTCATGGACGCGGTGCGCCGGGCGGACGAGGGTGCTGACGGCGGCTAGCCTGCGCATGCGCGAAGCGTGGCGCCGCGGCGGCGCACCGCTACTCGTCGTCGCGTTCGCCGGCGTCTTCCTGGTCGCGGCCTTCGCGGGTGAGTCCGCCACGGCGCGCTACGCCTTCGCCACCGACCTGGCAGCGGCGCTGGCTTTCGTGGGAGCGCTCTTCTACGGGGCGCTGCCGCTGGCCACCGATCGTGAACGCCGGCGGTTGCTGATCCCCTGCGCATCGCCGGTCACGCCGGCGGGCTGGGCGCTCGGCAACGCGCTGGGCGCCGCCGCCGTGGGTGCGCTGCTGGCCATGCTCTTGTTCGCGGCGGCAGGCGTGGGCACTGCCGTACGCGGCGGGATAGCTACTTACAGCGCGCAGAACCTCGGGGACCTCGAAGGCTTGAGCGTGCGCTTCTCCGAGCACGGCGGTGGGCAGCCGGTTGCCAGACGCCTGCACGACGGCCCGGTGCTCTGGGTGGCCCAAGATCAGTGGGTCGAGATCGACGGGTTTCCGCGGGGCATCGAGAGCGTGCGCTTCAAGACGCGTGCGGCGCCGGTGGCAGGCATCGAGGGCACGCCGACCGTGCTCACGATCGGCATGGCCCCCGGAAGCGCGCCGGTGCACACACCGATCGGGGGCCACGTGCAGGTGCCCGTGAACGACTCGGCCCGGGCCATGCTCCAAAACAGGACTCCCGGGCTGCAGCTCGGCCTGGTAGTCGACCGCTCGCGCGCACTGGGCGCGCCCGTTTCTTTCCTCGGTACGGCACTCGGCACGGGCGTGCCCGTCGCGCTCGGCGCGGCCTTTCTGGCCGCGCTTGCGACCGGCGCCGCGGCCCTGCTCAGCGGCCCCGTGGCTGCGCTGTTGGCGGGCGTCGTGCTGATCCTCGGTGCCCTGCGCAGCTTCCTGCTGGATGCCATCGAGCACGTGGGGGCGGCCAACGCGGAGGACGTCGGCCAAGCGATGACTCTGCGCGAAGCATCGGGCGGTTTCTTCCGAGGCCTGCTGACGGTCATCCCCGACCTGGGCGGCCTGGACCACTCGGCGAGCCTGAGCCGCGGGGAGTGGATGGCATCGTCCGTAGGGTCGAGCACGCTGTACGGCCTGCTGCTGCTGGGCGTCGCCGCTGTGCTGGCCGCGCTCGTCGGCGGGTACGGGATCCACACGCGGAGGTTGCAGTGAGGCTCCCGCCCATCGCATGGATCTGGTTGGTCGCACTGATCGCCGCGTCCATGCCGCTCGCGGCCGCACTCGACGCGCGCCAACCCGAGTCCACCGACCCCGGCGATCTCGGCCTGGGCCGGCTGACGGGAGGTGTGCTCACGGGGGTGCTGCGGCCGATGCTGCTCAGCTACCTGTGGATCCGCGCGGACACGCTGTACGGCGACCGGCAGTTCGAGCAGTTGCGGCTGCATTACCGCACGTTGCTGCACCTGTATCCGCGCAACAAGCGCGCGAAGGAGTTCCTGGGCTGGCACCTGTGCTTCAACATGAAGTCCGAGGCCCCCACCGAGGCCGCGGCCTGGCAATGGGCGCACGAAGGGCTCGGCTACCTGGCGGAGATCGAAGGCGCCGAGACTACCGTCGCGCTGTGGTTCTTGTGGCAGGCCGGCCAATCCGAGCTGCAACGCTACGCGGGAGAGGGCTGGGAAGCGGAGAAGCGCATGAGCGCGAACGTGCGCAAGTGGACGGAGGCGCGCACGGGCCAGGCTCTCGATCGCTTCGAGGCCGCGCGTTACTGGCTCGAGTTGCGCCAACGCCAGAAGGTCCCGCGCGAACTCCAGACGCTGACGGAACGCCTGATGGGGCAGGACATCTACGCCCTCGCGCTGGAGCGCATCGCGTACGACGAGTTCGTGCGGCACGGAAGTTCCGGCACGGTCGGCGACGTGCGGCGCGAGCTGGAGCAGCTCGCGCGCTTGGGCTCACGGCCGGAGCTCGACCCGGCCATGGCGGAGGCCTACAGGGAGCGCGGCCGGCTGCTGGCCGCCGTGGAGCGCGCCGCGCGCGACGACCTGGACCCCCGGCTCGAGGAGACGGAGTCGAACGACGTCGCGGCCGCTTTGTGGGGGATCGGCATGCAGCGCCTGCGCGAAGGCCGGCCTGAGGCCGCGCGGCCGCTGCTGGAGCTGGCGCGGCGCATCTTCGCCGCCTTCGGCGAGGAGTACTACGTAGACGAGAAGGAGCGGCTCGACGCCTGGCTTGCGCACGCCCGGAACCCGTCGACGCCGGTTCCCAAGGGCCCGTTCGACTAAGCCACACGAGCCGAGTCCGAGTCCCAGTCCGTGATCCGAGTCCGCGCCCGATGCGGTCACGGGCGCGGGGACCGGACTCGCACTCGGACTCGGGCTCAGGCTCGGACAAGCAAGAGGGCTCGGGAAACAAGGAGCGTTTGGTACCGTGTTGCCCCATGAAGATCCTGATCGAATACTGCTCCGCTTGAAACTACGAGCCTGCCGCCGTCGGTCTGACGGCGAAGATCGCTCCCGCTCTCAAGCAGCAGATGACCGAGCTTGCCCTGGCACCCTACGCCGACGGCCGCTTCGAGGTGATCGTCGACGGCAAGAAGATCTACAGCAAGCTCGAGACGGGCGAGTTCCCGGACGAGGACGAGATCGTCAAGCAGATCTCCTCGATGGTCTAGGGTCGAAGCCAACAGTAGGGACACCGGAGGGCGGCCACATAAGGCCGCCCCTACAAGGAATGCGCACAAATGCCTTGTAGGGGCGCACCTATGTGTGCGCCCTGCCGTTCCCCCACCGGTTGATCGCGACTCCGGGTCGTCGGCTCTGCCACCCCTTACAATCCACGTTCGAAGAGTCCCCGGGAGGTTGGTCATGCGCAAGGGTACGGTGCTGGCGGGTTTCGTCCTGTTGATCGGGATCGTCGTCTATCTGGTCGTGTTGATGGGCGGCGAGGACTCACGCGACCGCAGAGGCTTGGCGGGTGCGACGCCCGCGCGCACGGATGCGGGCCGCACGGCTCCCGCGGCCGTTCCGGACACGGTAGAGGACGAGATCGGCTTCCGGCTCGCCGTGCTGGCCCCCGGCGGGGCTCCCGCGGAGCGCGCGCAGGTCGTGCTGCGTGATCCCCTGGGCGCGCAGCGCGAGCTCGAAGTCGGCGCAAAAGGTGAAGTGCGCGGCTTCGTCGAGCGCACCGGCGCGTTCTCCCTGTGGGCGACGCAGCACGGAGCCGTCGGGCATT
The DNA here is from genome assembly GCA_027297745.1 of Planctomycetota bacterium. GTDB lineage: Bacteria > Planctomycetota > PLA2 > PLA2 > PLA2 > JAPUHK01. The sequence continues at coordinate 9,223 of JAPUHK010000253.1, forward strand.
TGGACTTCCGCCTGAAGGAGACCGGGGTCAAGGACCTCGGCACGCTCGAGCTCGTATCCGCGTTCGCCATTCGCGGCCGCGTCTACGACCCGCAGAAGCAACCGGTGGCCGGCGCGCGCGTCGAGGTCATCGCGGGCGAGGGCCGCTCGCGCGGACTCGACATGGTGGTCATGATCAAGCGCTTCGCGGAGACCGCGCCCGTGCTGCATGCCGCGCGGACCGGCAGCGACGGCGCCTACGAGATCCTGGTCCCCGGACCGGGCACCTATTCTCTGCGCGCCTGGACCGACGAGTGGGGCCAGGAAACGGTCAACAACCTCAAGCTCGGCGCCGCACGCGACGGC
>JAPUHK010000254.1 GCA_027297745.1 Planctomycetota bacterium
TCTGCATCATCGCGGCGCCGACCGCGAGTTCTTCCTGAAGAAGATGCAGGCATGGCGCAAGAACGCCAAAAACTACAAGCTGTCCAAGAAGTCGCTCAAGGCATACGACGCGCTGGTGCCGGACTTCGAAAAGGCGCAGAAGGACTGCGCGCGCGCGTTCTTCGGCGTGAACAAGAAGGCGCCCAAGCTGTAGTCTCGTCCCCCCCCGCGGGGCACAGTAGGGAGGAACGAAAGGAAGGTGGGATGAGCTTCAACCTGCGGCGCTTCATGATCCGGCGCAAGATCTTCACCGTGCTGGGCGCGAGCTTTCACGTCTACGACCCGGACGGCCAGGTGGTGGCCTTCAGCCGTCAGAAGGCCTTCAAGCTCAAAGAGGACATCCGCGTCTACACGGACGAAACGAAGTCCACGGAGCTGCTCACCGTGCTGGCGCGCCAGGTGATCGACTTCTCGGCTGCCTACGACATGGTCGACAGCGCCGAACAGCGCAAGATCGGCGCGGCGCGACGCAAGGGCTGGTCGTCGATCCTGCGCGATTCGTGGGAGCTGCTCGACGAGCAAGACCAGCCGATCGCGCAGCTGCGCGAGGACAGCGCCTTCAAGGCCTTCCTGCGCCGTTTCCTCAGCAACCTGATCCCCCAGCACTACCACCTGCGCACTCTGGACGGGCACGATCTGGCCACGCTGTGCGTCCGCTTCAACCCCTTCGTGTACAAGCTCGAGGTGGACGTGACGGGCGACATCGATGTGCGCCTCGTGCTGGGCATAGGCGTGTTGCTGGCGGCGGTCGAGCGGCGCCAGGGGTAGCGCGGTGAGCGTCGAGGCCTTCTGCGAGTGCGGGCACCTCAACGAGGTGCCGGACACGCTCGCCGGCGGCATCGTGAATTGCGCCGCCTGCGGCCGCGCGACCCAGGTCCCCGGCTTGCGCGACCACTATTGGACGGCGCTCAAGCTCGCCGCAGCCGTCGGCTGGGCGCTGGTCACCGCCTGGGCCTACACGGCGGCGGGCCTCCCGGGGGCGCTCATAGCCGCGGTCGGCGGGGCGCTCGCGCTCTTCGTCTTGTCGCGCATGCTCTGAGAACGGCCGGGTGTGGCCGTCCAGCGACACCCGACCGATAACGGGCACATCCCATGTCTCAAACAGCGGGTGACTGTGGCGCCGATGCCCGCATAATGTCTGGATGCGTATGCGCGCGTCGGTCCTGGTTCTTGCGTGCTCGCTGTTCTTGTGCGCGCCGGCCGCCGCGGGGCGCAAGGAGTGCACCTGCGAAGCCGGCAACGGCTCGTATCGCTACCTGCTCTGCCCGAAGGCGCCGCCGGGGGATCCCGATCCGTGCCCGGCCGGCGGCCCGAAAGGCCACCCCGCCCGGTCGTTGCCCAGGTCGTGGAACAACGCCTGCTGGCAGAACCCGCGCATGGCCTGCTTCCTGCGCCGGCACGCGGCTTCCTGGAGCATCACCTGCTCCCTGTGCCTGAAGAAGAGGTGCTGCCCCTTCCCGAACTGGAAGAGCTGTCCGGACTGTCATGGCCCCGCGAGCAGTGACGACGACGGCCGGCGGGCGGAGCTGGAGGCCGTGCGCCAGACCGCGAAGCGGTTGGGCGGCAAGCGCATCGAGGTGGCGATGAGTCCCGAGTACCTCGTCGTCATGGACTTCCCGCAGCTCAAGATCATGAAGGCCAACGGCGGCGCGCGCGTCGCCAGCCAGCACGAGCTATTGCACCTCTACATCCAACGCGCGTCGCAGGCGCGGGCGGACTGGACCCGTGTCTTCGGTCCGCCGCGGGCCGGCCGCACCGTCATGGTGATCGTGCGCTCCGAGGGCACGCGCCAGAAGTTCAGCGCGGCGCTGCTCAAGAACAAGGACACGAACCTGCTCTATGGCGGCGGCGCCAAGCTGTTCGGCGGCCTGGGCCAGAACGGCTTCATCATCTCGGGCCGCCAGGACGACGACCTGCATTTCACCGTGCGCCACATGGTGGGACACCTGTGCGTGTCGACCTACCACTCGCACGGCGTGTACGCCAAGCATTTGCCGCAGTGGATCTTCCGCGGCGCTGCGCACTGGCTGTGCAAGCTGCATCCGCGCTCCGGGGCCTTCGTGACCTTCTGCTCCTACGAGGGCGTGAAGGTCACCGGCAGCGGGCGCGACTGGCACATCAAGGCGCGCAAGATCGCCGCGCGCAGCCCCACCGTCGATCCTGTCGAGCGCATGTTGCAGGCGTCTACGGCCAAGCAGATGAGCTACAGCATGCACATCCGCTCGTGGTCGTGGTTCGACGTCTTCACGCGCGAGGAGCCGGAGCCCTTCGTCGCCTTCATCCAGGGCCTGCGCTCGGCGGAAGAGGCGCGGCTGGCAGCCAAGGCGTCGTTCGGCCAGGCGCCGGAGTACGTCGACGAACGCTGGCGCGCGTTCGTGCTCGGCAAGCGGCGCAAGTTGGAGGCGTCCGCGCGCGAAAAGCGGAAGGACGTGGACGTCGACGCGGCGCGCAAGAGCGAGCGGCAACGCATCGCGTCCGAGTCGGACATGCAGTTGCTCGCCAGCCGCATCCGCGGACTGGAGAGCTGCAAGAAGTGGCGGACCGCGAAGCTGCTCGTCTCGCTGTTGGACTCGCGCGATTCGGACCGCGTGCGCGCCGTGATCGGCCTCGTGCTCAACCGGACCGACGATCCCGACGTGCTCGCCTACCTGCGCGGCAAGGGTTACGAGAGCGCGGGCAGGCTCGGCCGCGCCACCCTGTGCCGCATGTTCGGCGAGACGGAGGACCGCGAGGCCATCCCGCTGCTGCGGCGCGAGATGGAGTCTGCCGGGTTCTGGCTCACGCGCGCGAACGCCATGCGCTCGCTGAGCCAGCTGCGCGACAAAGAGTCCATCCCGGCCATGGCCAAACTGGCCGGCAGCTCGCCGACCTCCAAAGTGCGCATCGCCGCGATGGACGCGCTGGCCGTGTTCGGCCCCGAGGCCAAGGACACGACCAAGGAGTTCGGCCGCAACCTCAAGCAGCGCGCGTGGCAAGTCAAGCTCGCCACTTGCGACGCCTTCAGCGCGATAGGGAACGTCGAGGTCGTGGATCTGCTGATCGACCGGCTCGACCTCGAGGGCGGGCGCGTGCAAGACCAGATACGCACGACGCTGAAGGACCTGACGGGTGTCGACAGGCCCTGGAAGGCCAAGACCTGGCGTACGTGGTGGGGCAAGGCGAAAGCCTTCGCAGAGCGCGAGAAGCGCATGCGCCAAAAACTCGAGGAGGAGGGCGGGAAGCGCGACGCGCCCGGAGCCGCGGACCGCTACGCGAAGGCGCCTACGTACTACGGCATCAAGGTGTACGCGCGCGCCGTCGGATACGTGCTCGACACGTCGTTGTCGATGAACCAGGGCTTCCGCGTCTCCGAGGGCATGCAACAGCAGCTCGGCCGCCGGTACGCGCCGGGCACGCGCATGAGCGTGAGCAAAGAGGAGCTGGCGCATTCGATCCGCGCGCTCGATCCGCGCACGCGCATCAGCGTGACCTTCTTCAACCACCGCGTGCGCACGTGGAAGTCGTCGCCGCTGCCCGCGGGGACGCACGGCGAGAGCGCCATCAGCGCCATCAAGCGTGCGAAGCCCGACGGGCAGACGAACTACTATGACGCCCTGCGCGTCACGCTGGGCGCCCAGGGCGGAGTCGGCGGCTGGACGACCGCCTTCGCCGACACGCCCGACACGGTCTTCTTCCTGACGGACGGCACGCCGACGGACGGGGAGATCACGAAGGCCGATGAGCTTCTGGCCTGGTTCTCCGAACGCAACCGCTTCGCGCGGCTCAGGGTGCACGTGATCGCCATGGGCAACACGAGCGTGGACATCGAGTTCTTGAGCGCCTTCGCGGCAAGCGCCGGCGGCAAGTTCGTACACATGTCCGGCTGACCGCGGCTAGAAGCGGGAACCGGCGATCTGGGCCAGCGTCTCGAGGTCGCGCGCCTCTACCAGCCCCGCGATCTGCTTGGGATCCGCGTTCGGCGCGCGTCCCAGGATGTCGGCCACGCGCTTCCACAAGCGGTCGGCCTTGTTGCCCTGGCCGGCCAGGTAGATGTCCGTCACGATCTCTTGCAGGCGCTGCGCGTCGATGGCGTCCCGGTTCTTGTAGAAGTTCCGGATCAGACTCTGCTGGTGCTTCGAGTAGTGCTTGGCCACGCGCCAAGTATAGGCGGTGGGACCGCTTCTACTCTCTCAGGCGCAAGCGCGCCGCGCTGCCCACGATGCGCACGCGGCCGTGATCGGGTGAAGCTACCGCAAGACCCCG
>JAPUHK010000255.1 GCA_027297745.1 Planctomycetota bacterium
CCAATACGCCGCCCCAGGGCTAGGCCCGTGCTGCGAGGGGGCTGCTACGCAATTGATGCGCAATTCGACTCGTCGTCGTAAGTCCTTGGCAGGCAACGCCTGGTCACCAGGTTGAGGGGCCTAGCTCCCTTTACGGGGAGTACCGGTTCGACTCCGATCCTCGGCACCAGACCTCGCCCGCTGCTTCCAGAACTTCGCGTTCATGGAGCGGGAGAAGCGGTTGAGCAGTGACTTCATGCGCCGCACCTTCTTCTTGACCACGGGGTCCTCCTGTGCACGCTTCCACACGGTGGGGTAGTCGACCATCATGTGGGCGAAGACCTCTGCCTTGTCTTCCTCGACGCCCGCTGTGGAGTACTTGCTCAGAAAGCCGGGCAGCTTGCCGGTGGTCAGGCTCTCCTTCGGATCCGTCTGGGCAGCCGCGCCGCCGGCGCGGTAGCGGAAACCGTTCGGGTTCAGCCGCGCCCACTTCTTGTCCTGGTACAGCTTGCCGTCGTCACGCCAGTCGATGATGTGGAAGAACTCGTGGTGCAGCACCTTGCGCACGTAGAGCTTGCTCCAGTTCCCGCGCGCCACGTCGAGGTACAGGACGTCGCGGTACAGGTCCGGAACGGCGGCGCGCAGCTGCCCCGAGTAGTTGAGCCCGGAGCAGAGCACGATGCGCTGCAGCTTGCTCTTGCGGATCAGGTCCACCGGGTAGATGTCGAACTCCTTCAGGAAGATGGGGGTGTAGGCCTTCACCTCCGCCTCGTCGGGTGGTTTGCCCGCGATATGCCCGCTGCGTGATCCGAGGTAGCGGATAGAGAAGTCCTTGCGGCACAGCTCGACCTTGATGCCGTACTTGCGGGCCAGCGTCTCGAGGTCCGTGCTGGGGTCCGCGCGCGCGGGGACCGTCAAGCCGGTCAGCGCAAGGGCGAGCAGGAGCGGCATGGGTGTCCGGATGACGCAGGTCGGCATCGGCTGGTCCCGGCGATTCTAGCGGTTCCTGGCCTTGTATCAGCGCGTAGGCTCTGAGGATGCTGCAGGGCGCCGTCGCCCCGTTCCCGTATGCCGGCGAGGTCGCCTCCCTCGGCGCGGCCATGGCCTGGGCGATCGGACTGACGCTGTACCGCGCCGACACGCGTGCTACGGGCGCGCGTCAGGTGAACCAGTTCAAGAACCTGATCGGCTCGTGGTTGTTCCTGCTCACTGCATTGATCGTAGGCGTGAGCCCGCTATCCATACGCGATCAGGTCTACTTGGCGGTCTCCGGTGTGCTCGGGCTGGCGATCGGCGACTCGCTCCTGTTCAAAGCGCTGGCGCTGCTCGGCCCGCACCGCGCGGCGTTGTCCGCCTGCCTCGCTCCCGTCTTCACGGGCGTCGCGGGCTGGATCTTCCTGGGCGAAGCGCTCTCCTGGGAGCAGTGCGCGGGTATCCCGTTGGTGGTCGGCGGCGTTGCGCTGGTGCTGTACGGCTACGGCGCAGAGGACTCCGTCGCACCGTTGAAGGGCATGCTCTACGGGACGGGGTTCGCGGTCTGTCACAGCGCCGGCGTGCTGCTGGCGAAAGAGGGCATGTACAACGCCGGACCGCTGGCCGGGTCCGCGCTGCGTCTCACCGCGGCTGCCGTAGCCCTCGTGTTCTTCTCCCTCGGCCGGCGCGACCTGCATGCCGGCCTGCGGCCGCTTCTGCGCCCGCGCAGCCTGAAGCGCCTGCTGCCGGCCGTGTTGATCGGCACCTTCGCGGGCATCTGGTTGATGCAAGCCGGGATCAAGTGGGCCCCCGCCGCGGTGGCCAACACGCTGCACTCGACCACGCCGCTGTTCACGCTGCCGATCGCGTTCCTGGTGCTGCGTGAGCGCGTGGGCCCCGCTGCCGTCGTGGGGTCTTTGGTCGCCGTGGGTGGCGTCGCGCTCCTGCTAGGCGCCTTCTGACACGCACGAGCGTTCTGGATCCCGCTTCTACAATGGGGCTTCGCCCATGAGCCCCCCCAAGACGATCCAGCTCGATCCCAACAAGCGCATCCTGTTCCTGACCAAGGATCCCGAGCTGATCCGCCGTCAGCTGAGTGGCGAGCTCGACCTGCACATGAAGGACCTGCAGGTCGAGGACTTGATGGACGACATCAACACGGACGTGATGACGCCGGCCTGGGCCTGCTTCAACCACAAGCCCGCAGACATTGCCCGGCACGCCTATGCGGGGCTGGTGGTCCACGGCGAGCGCGTCTTCGCCGACGACGCGCTGATGAACGGCAACTTCGAGGTGATCGTCAGCGGCTTCCGTAAGGGCACGGGGTCCAGCCGGGAGACAGCGGTGCAGGCCGAGAAGTGGTGCGGCATCCGCATCGTCATCGCGGCCTCGTTCTCGCCGGTGCACGAGCGCAACAACGTCAACCAGGGCGTGCTGATGGGAGATCACGCCATGCTCTTGCGCCTGCAGGCCGGCGAACCCATTCCGTTCGAAGACTTCATGGCCCGCTACGACACGGTCACGCGGTTGGTCTTCGAGCACGGCGGGCTGTTCCCGTTCGCCAAGGCGCTCAAGCTGGGCGAGGTCGAGATCCCGCGCCCGGACACCCCCGAGCGCCCACTGACCATGGCCGAGAAGGTCATCGGGCGCCATCTGGTCGGAGGGCCCGGCTACGTGAAGCCCGGCGATGCCGTGCTTGCCGAGGTGGACGGCGGCTACAGCCACGAGTTCACGACCGCGCAGGTGGACTACTTCCTGAAGCAGGAGTACGGCGCAGGCTACGAGGTCTGCAACCCGTCCAAGTTCGCCGTCTTCGAGGACCACCTGATCTACGCCGACGGCGTGGAGAAGATGGCCCCGTTCGGCGACAAGATCGAGACCTTGCGGCGCCTGCAGCGCGAGTTCCAGAAAGCCACCGGCGTGCGCGATTTCAACGCGCGCGACGGGCGCTCGCCCGGCATCTGCCACCAGATCGCGCGCGAGAAGATCATCGAGCCCGGCGATCTGATCCAGGCCACCGACAGCCATACCACGATGGGCGGCGGCAACAACGCCTACGCCTACGGCGTGGGCGCCACCGAGTACGCCAACCTGATCGTGGCCGGCTTCACGCCGCTGTTGGTGCCGGAGTCGATCCGCTTCGAGCTGATCGGCGAGCTGGCTGTGGGCGTCGCCGCCAAGGACGTCATGCTGTACATCCTCATGAAGTACGTGCGCAACGGGGACACGCTCAACCGCTGCATGGAGTTCGGCGGCCCCGGGCTTATGTCGCTGTCCATGGACGAGCGCGCCACGCTCGCAAACATGGCCACGGAGTGCACCGCACGCGCAGGCATGGTGGAGGCGGACGACACGACGCTCGAGTGGATCGCCGCGCGCCGGCCCGGCGTGGACGTTGCCGCTCTGCGTGAGCGCGTCGTAGCACCGGATCCGGACGCCGTCTACGACGGCGGCGTGCACACGATCGACCTCTCGTCGATGCGGCCCATGCTGGCCACCCCCGGCGACCCCGATCGGGGCATTCCCTCCGACCCCACGAACGGCGCCTACGTCGACGAGATCGGCGATGTGCCGGTCGACATCGCCTATGCAGGCTCGTGCACGGCCGGCAAGATCGACGACCTCGAGATGTACGCACGCGTGCTCAAGGAAGCTGCCGAAGCGGGGCGCAAGGTGAACGAGAACGTGCGCTTCTACATCCAGTTCGGGTCCGAGGAAGTCGCGCAGCACTGCGCCAGCACGGGCCTGGTCGAGATCTTCGAGCGCGTAGGCGCGAACGTGATCCCGCCCGGCTGCGGCGCGTGCATCGGTTGCGGTCCCGGCGTGAGCACGACGACGGAGCACGTCACCGTGTCCGCTATCAACCGCAACTTCAGCGGGCGTTCCGGTCCGGGGCGCTTGTACCTCGCGTCGCCCCTGACGGTAGCGGCCTCCGCCATCGCCGGCCGCATCGTGGCGTACGAGCCCGGCATGTTCCAGCGTTCCTCGTAGCGCACGAACGCCAGGCATCGGTTCTCCAGAAGTGGACAACGCGCCACGTACCGCACGGACTCGTTGCGCGCTTGCGAGCAGTTGACGGGTCCGGCGATTGATCCGACACGGAGCCACGCAAGCATCTACAATCGTGGCGCACGCGTCGGACCCAAGAGAGCGGAGGACAAGATGCTGAAGCTTGTGACCGGATTGCTCGCCGTCGGTGCCCTGTTCGTGGTGTCGGGCGCCCCTGCCGAAGCGGGCCCCTACGGCGTTTACTCGCGCTCCTACTACCGCGGCTACCACGGCCACGGGTACCGCCGCTACTTCACGTACCGCCACACCTACCATCACGCGGCCTGTGGCTGCCACAGCTACAGCTATGCGCGCTCCTACTACCCGGCCGGGTGGTACCGCGGCAAGGTCTTCGTGCGCTACCGCGGGCCGTATTTCAGCCGCGGGTCCAGCCACAGCCACTACTGGGGTCACGGGTACAGCCCGGGCTTCACCTACACGCGGCGGACCACATACGGTTACGGCTACGGCGGCTTCTGCCGCTGAACGGGCAGCCCCTGGCCGGAGCAGTGGCCGGTCGAGGTAGGTGACGCTCGAGCGCCGTCATACGCTCCCGGTCACCGGCAAGATGAGCGCTGCCAGCTCGTGCGGCCATAGCTGGAGGACGACGATCAAGGCGCCCGAAACCAGTAGGGTGATGCGCGCCAGCGAGTGGGACCCCGCGAGGATCGAGAACAGCGCCAGCAGCAGCGACGCCGCGCAGTAGACGATCGCTCGCGGCATGCGCGTCCCCATGATCGGGTTCTGGTACCAGGGCATGTCGCCTGTGAGGAACTGGCCCAGTTCCCACAGTGCCGTGGCACGGCTAGGATCGTCCGCGTAGCGTGCCGTGACCAACAGGATTACGAAGTACGTGATGCCGACGATCAGGACCAGGAAGGCCGCCGAGGCTAGCGTTACCGGTAGGGCGCGCGGCCGTTTCGGCGGAGGAGGGGAGCTCATCGGTTCATTCCGGCGTCCAGCGGTGCTCCGGCAAGCCCGCGCGCTGGTTGGCCGTGCGTGCCATCACGAAGAGAAGATCGGACAGCCGGTTCAGGTAGCGGAGCGCGGCGGCGGAGACCTCCCCGTCGCGGGCCAGCGGGGTCACCCGGCGCTCGGCCCGGCGGCAGACCGTCCGGCCCAGGTGCAGGGTCGCCCCGGCCGGGCTGCCCCCGGGCAGGATGAAGGTGTCGAGGGGCTCCAGCCCGGCCTCGAGCCGGTCGATCTCGCCTTCCAGCGCCTCGGCAGCCCCCTCGGGAATGCGTACGACCCGCGACGCGGCGGCCGAGCTGTCCGCCGGGGTGGCCAAGTCGGCGCCGAGGTCGAAGAGCTCTTTTTGGAGCCGGGCGCATAGGCCGTCCAGATCCGCGGGCAGGCCCTCCGCGCGGGCCATTCCCAGGACTGCGTTGAGCTCGTCGACGGCCCCGTAGGCCTCGACCCGGGGGTGATGCTTGGGGACACGGCCCCCCCCGAACAGCCCGGTCTCCCCGCCGTCACCGCCCCGGGTGTAGATTTTCACGCTGCCGATTGTAGCCAGCCGCTCTCTCAGACCTTGTGTTCTGACGCTAAGTCTGTTACATTCAAGGGCTTACGATAGGCCACCGAGCGCCGGGCTGGACCCAGGCGCTCGAAAGACGGGGGTCCCAAGGAGTCATGGTAAAGCGCACATCCGATATGAAGCCGATGTCACCCATCGAGTTCATGGTGCGGTCGGACCTCAAACGCCACATCGAGACGGCCATCCGGCTGCGCAAGGTCCGGAATACCCGCTCCTGGATCAAGGACAAGGAGCTCAAGCACCTGACCTTCGAGGAGCTGCTGGAGGACCGCTACGACCGGGCTCCGGTGTGGTTTGGGCGCGTCAGCCGCATTCTGGGCGAGCACCCGCCCAGCAAGATCCTGGCGAACTGGAGGCGTTTTGCCCCCGAGTTCGAGGAGCGCGAAGAGGACTTCGACTGGGGAGACGTCTAGCCCTCCGGGGATCCGGCCGGTTCCGCCCGTTCCTATGCGGCCGGTTAGGATCGAGTCCCGCTTAACCGCGCCCTGGACCCATCCGATACAGCCTCCTAGATGCCGTCCCGTCGTAACTCGACCCGCAAGCCCGCCTCGTTCGATTGCGCGGTTTCCATGATGCGCAAGCCCACCCAGGACGTGATGTTCGTCGGGCGTGCGGACAACATCAGCGCGAGCGGCATCTTCTTCAACAGCCGCGACATCACCAAGGTGTTCGGCCCCGAGGCCGCCGACGAGGACAACCTCGTCGACCTGGCCCGCCGGGTCCTGTCCAAGCTCGACTCCCGGGTCGTGATCGAGATCAAGTACGAGAAGATCCACAGCTTGATCAAGGACGCAACGATCACACGCTTCGAGATCTCCACGGGCAAGAAGAAGGAGATCGGGCTGGGCTGCAAGTTCGACAAGCGCCTTTCCTTCAAGGAGATGGCGCTGCTGGGTCTGCTGGCGACCTGAAGCTGTCAGGCATTCAGCTGACAGCCGTCGGCCCACAGCCAACGGCTAAGGGCTAACGGCCGGTGGCTTCCTTGGCTACGATTCTTCCTTGATGAAGCACGTAGCCGCGCTCCTGTTCTGCCTGATCCTGCCCGCCGCCGCCGCCGGGCCCACTCCCGAGAAGGTCGGCTTCAAGACCTCTGACCAAGTCGAGCTCGTGGCCGACTTCTACCGTGCCGGCCCCGACGCCCCCACAGTCATCTGTGTGCCGATGCTCCGTAACCGGCGCCAGAGCTACGAGCCGCTGGTCCAGCCGCTGCTGGACAAGGGCATCAACGTGCTCGCGTTGGACACGCGCGGGCACGGCGAGAGCGCCGCGGACTTGCGGTCGAAAGCCGAGGGACGCGATCCCGAGCTGTTCCGCGCCATGCACAAGGACGTGGAGGCCGCCATCGCCTTCCTGG
>JAPUHK010000256.1 GCA_027297745.1 Planctomycetota bacterium
TGGTCACGGGGACCTGGATCACCCTTTTTGACTTGTTGAAGTCCTCCGGGTACAGCTCGCGATAGACCAGCGTGACGTTGCCCGACGGCGTTCCGCCGTTCTCCGTGACCCAGGTCATCACATCGTCGATCCCCGCGCTCACGTCCTGGTAGGGCCCGACGAATGTGTGCACCGCCATGCGCCTGGCCGGCACGGTCTTGACGTTGAACTCCAGCGGCGGGGCGATCTCGGGCACGGACAGGGTCCCCTCCGGGATCTGCTCGTTCCAGATGATGTCCTCCACACTCTCCCGGATCTCGTAGGTCTTGTCGCCCATCTGCATGGTCATGACGCTCTTGCCGGCGACGGTGATGCTGTCGTACACGTCCCAGTCGGAAAGAGTGATCGTGCTCGGCATCTCCTTCCCGCTCTCGGGATCCGGCATCGTGAAATGCACCTGGCGGATCATCTTGTTGTCCGGGTCGAAGACGAAGGTCACGGTCTCGCCTTTGTGGGTGGCGGTGATCGCCGGGCACTGCTTGCCGTCGAGGGTGACGGCGTCCGCTTCGGCCAGAGTGACGTCCGCCTCCAGCAGGCGGTCGGGGAGCAGAACGCTGGTGCCCACGAAGCGGTGCATGTGCCAGTTCATGGCCTCGTCGCCCGATTGCGTGACCGCCGGCTGGCCCTCGGTCGAGACATATACGTTCCCGCCGATCACCCAGCTGCTCATGGACATGCCTTCGCTCTTCATGTCCCAGCGCCAACTGCCTTCGCGCTCGTCGTGGGCGATGGCCGTGTAGGGTTCCCCGAGCCAGGTCCCCTCCGTCGCGACGTGGTAGTTCTCGACGGTTCGAAGCTTGTCCTTGCCCCCGGCCGCCTTGATGGCCGCCTTGACGTGCCTGGTCGCGCCGCGCGACGCGCACGCGGCAACGAAGAGAGCGAGCAGTGAGACGAGTGCGATCCGGCGCATGATTCCTCCCTTGGGCACAACCCTGTGTGCCATCCTAGCGCATTCGAGGTCCGCGGCAAACGGCGCGTTGACCTCATCCGGCCCGTTCACCATGATGGCGCGTGGCATGGAGGGCGCACTCGAAGTCGGACTCGTGGGCTGCGGCAACTGGGGTCGCCACATCCTCCGGGATCTGGTCGCGCTGGGTTGCCGCGCGATCGTCGTCGCTCGTTCGCCGGAGTCGCGCGCGCGGGCCGGGGACGGTGGAGCGGCGGCCGTGGTGGAGTCCGTCGCGGACCTGCCCGTCGTGGCGGGTGTCGTCGTGGCAACCCCGAGCGCGACCCATGCTGGATTGATCGAAGCGCTGCTCGGGCGCAACGTCCCCGTCTTCGTCGAGAAGCCGTTCACCAACGACGCCGAGACCGCGGCCCGGCTGGTCGCTGCAGCCCCGGAGCGCCTGTTCGTGATGGACAAGTGGCGCTATCACCCCGGCGTCGAGGCCCTGCGCGATATAGCCCGCAGCGGGGAGCTCGGCCCGCCGGCGGGCCTGCGCACGACGCGCGTGCAGTGGACCTCGTCGCACGCGGACACGGACGTCGCCTGGCACCTGGCCCCGCACGACCTGGCCATCGCCCTGGAGGTGCTGGGCGCGATTCCCGAGCCGCGGGCCGCGCACGCGCACGTGGTCGACGGGGAGGCCGTCGGCATCATGGGTCTGCTGGGCGGTGATCCGTGGCACGTACTGGAGATCTCGCACGGCTATGTCGCGCACCGCCGCGAGGTGCGGCTCGTGTGCCGGGACGGGTCGGCCGTGCTGCGCGATGCGTACGCCGATCACATCGAGGTGGCGCGTGCCGGCTCCCCGCAGCCCGAGCCCGAGCGCAGGCCGATCTCCGGCGAGATGCCGTTGCTGTTGGAGCTGCGCGCCTTCGTCGAGCACCTGCAGGGCGGGCCGCCGCCCCGCAGCAGCGCGGCTGAAGGCCTGGCGAACGTCCGGGCGGTCGCGGAGCTGAGGCGCTTGGCGGGCCTGGGCGCATGACGCGCGCTACCGTGCTGATTCCGACCTTCGACCACGGTCCCACCCTGCGCCATTCGATCGGGAGCGCGCAGCAGCAGACCGTGCGGGAGCTAGAGATCTTCGTCGTCGGCGACGGGCCGCCGGACGTGACGCGCGAGATCATCGCCGAGCTGAGCGCGGACGATCCGCGTATCCGCTACTTCGACCACCCGAAAGGGCCGCGCCACGGCGAGATCTACCGGCACCGGGCGCTGCAGGAGGCATGCGGCGAGATCGTGTGTTACCTGGCCGATGACGACCTGTGGCTTCCGGACCACGTGGAGCGCATGCTCGAGGCACTGGCCTCAGCCGACTTTGCGCACAGCTCGCCGGCTTTCATCCACACGGACGGCACGCTGCACTCGTGGCCCGTCGACCTGTCGCGCCCGGAATGGCCCAAGCGCATCATGCACGCCGGTACCGGCACGGCGCTCTCGACCGTCGCGCATACGCTGGACGTGTACCGACGGCTGCCGCACGGTTGGCGCACGACGCCGCCGGACGTGCCGACCGACCGTTTCATGTGGCTGCAGATCCTTGGTCAGCCCGGCGTGCGCGCGGCCGCGTTGCACCAACCCACGGCGCTCACGTTCACGAGCGTGCCGCGCGTGGGCTGGTCCCCCGAGCGTCGCGCGGCCGAGTTGGAGGAGTGGGCGCCCCGGGTGCGGGACCCGGAATGGCGCGCGTGGTTCCGGCGGCAGGTCTACACCGCCCTGCAGGAAAGCTCCGTGCGTTTCTTTGAAGAGCTGTGGTTCCTGAAGCGCTCCCCCGCGATGCGGCTGGGGAGCGCCCTGCTCAGGATCCCGGTGGCGGGGAAGCTGCTCCGATGGGTTGCGAAGGCGCGAGACGGTCGAGCAGCACGCGCAGCGGCGGAGCATCCGCGTCGCGCGGAGACAGAATCACGTCCGTAACGGGCCACGGAATGCCGAGCTCGGGGTCGGCCCAATGGCAGCCCAGCTCGTCTGTGGGGTCGAAGTACTCGGACACGGCGTAGAAGTGCAACGCGGCCGTGTGGAACAAGAAGCCGTGGGCCACGCCGGGCGGAATCGTGAGCGCCGCCATCTCGTCGCCGCTCAGCTCGATGCATAGGGCCTGTCCCTCGGTGGGGGAGCCGCTGCGCAAGTCGCGCAGTCCGATGCTGGCCTTGCCGCTGGCTAGCGACAGGTAGTCCCAGTGCCGCAAGTGGACGTGCACGCCGCGCAAGACGCGGGGATCCGAGCGCACCGCGTTCCACTGGACGGGGCGCATGCCCGCGTCCCACTCGTCGCGAAAGACCTCGGTGAACGCGCCGCGAAAGTCGCGATGCATCGTCAGCGGCCTGATCCGTACGCCGGCCGGCAGGTTGTCGGTCAACGCGCCAGTACTCCCATGCCCGGGTCGGGAGTCTACCGTCCCGGGTGCCGGGAGGTCTAGCGCTCTGTGTCGATGGTGGCAGGGTCGTGGTCGTCGCTCCGGTCGAATGTCAGCGACGACGTGTTGTTGTTGAAACCCGTGCCGATGCTGAGGTAATTGACGTTGGCCGCTTGCTTTGCGTCGATGCCGATGGCGACGCGGCATCCAGCGCGTCGTGTCGACACGCGGGCCGGCCGACTTCAGCCCTCCGTCCGTAGTCATCGCCGCACCCGGCAATCCTGGAGAATTTTGGCGGCGGACCCGGTAGATTCACGCTCCGGAGGCAAGGACCTGAGGGAGTCGGTCACGGTCGTCGTCGTGCCGCGCGAGCGGTTCAGCTACACGCGTCAGTCCGTGGAGAGCATCCGCCACAACACGCTGCTCCCCTTCCGCTGGGTCTACGTGGACGGCGGCTCACCGCGCCCCGTCGCGCGCTACCTGCGGAGCGCGTCGGACCGCATGGGTTTCGATCTCGTCCGCCGTGAGCGCTACCTGACTCCCAACCAGGCGCGCAACCTGGGCTTCGAACGGGTCGACACGGAGTACGTGGTGTTCGTGGACAACGACGTCCTGGTCGAGCCCGGTTGGCTCGAGGCGCTCGTACGTTGCGCGCAGGAGACCGGCGCGGTGGCCGTGGGGCCGCTGTATTGCATAGGTCTGCCCGCAGGCACGACGGTGCACATGGCGGGTGGGGAAGCGAGCCTGCACCGCAAGAACGGAGTCTTGCGCCTGCACGAGCTGCACCGCCACCAGAACCTGCCCGTGGCGCAGGTCGAGGCGCATCTCGTGCGCTCCCGGTGCGAGCTGATCGAGTTCCATTGCATGCTCGTGCGCAGCTCGGCGCTGCGCCGGCTCGGGCCGTTCGACGAGCGGCTGATGAATACGCGCGAGCACATTGACTTCTGCCTGACGCTCCGGGCTCACGGGCACGACATTTGGTTCGAGCCCGCGTCGCGCCTGACCTACGTGGCGCCCCCGCCGTTCGCGTGGGGGGATGTGCCCTACTATCTGCTGCGCTGGAGCGATCAGTGGAGCCGCTCCACGATGCGCCACTTCAACGCGAAGTGGAACCTCGAGGACGACAGCGCCCAACTGATCCGCAACTGGATCCGGCCGCATCGCAGGGCCGTGTTCGGTCGTGCCCCGGGGATCGCGCGGCGCTGGCTCGGGCGTCGCCTCGGGAGCTGGGTCACGCGGCGCGTGATCGACTGCGTGGAGCGTTGCGTGATTGCGCGCGCTCGCGGCAAGGGAGCCGCACCGATCGAGAGGAGACCACATGCCTAGTCTGACCGCTCCCGCACAGACGAACCTGCAGCTCTATCTGCAGCTGGCCGAAGCCGGCTGGTCGGACGTGGACCTGGTCCGCGCGCGCGACTCCTACGAGTTCATGACGCGCCTGTTCGCAGGGCACTTTCGCGGCAACGGGAAGCCCTTCCTGGCTCATCTCGTCGGCATCGCGAGCATCCTGGCGGAGCTGGGCACGAACCCGGACCTCGTCCTGGCGGGGCTGATTCACGGCACCTACGGACTGGGGGAGTTCGGGTGTGGGACGAGGGGCGTCACGCCCGAGAAGCGCGAGGTGGTGCGCCGCGCGGTGGGTACCGAGCTCGAGCGTCGCGCGTTCGACTATGTGAGCTTCGAATGGAGCGCGGAGTCGATCCGGCGCATGGCCGAGGACCCTGCGCGCCTCGCTGCGAACGAGCGGGAGATCCTGCTGCTGCGCCTGACCGATGAGCTCGAAGACGAGACGTACGGGGGCGACCTGTGGGAGCGCAAGCATGAGCACAAGTTGCGCAAGTACGGCGACGCCTTGCAGTGCCAGCCGGGCCTCGCGCGCGCGTTGGGCTTTCCCACTCTGGCGGCGGCGCTCGAGCAGCTTCAGGAGGCTCCGGCCGCGATCCCCGAAGTCTTGCGCGGCGCGCGTTGGGCGTCGTTCGTCCTGGCGCC
>JAPUHK010000257.1 GCA_027297745.1 Planctomycetota bacterium
TCGGTCACCTCCAACAGAAGCTCGCGCGCGCGGTTGAGCGTGCGCAGCGCGGAGTCGGGCCTGCCCCAACGGACCTCGCTAGCGGCCCGCCGCATGAGCAGACGGCCCGCTTCGGCGACACGGCCGCTGTTCTTGTAGAGCTCATAGGCACGCTTGAAGGCGCCGAGCGCCTCGCGCTCCTCGCTGCGCACGCTGTGCACGACGGCGAGTCCGGCCCAGGCGTCGGCAACCTTGTCGTCCTCTTCCAGGACCTGCGTGAACAGCCGCTGCGCCCCGCGGAAGTCGGCCATGAGCGTCAGGACCTGCGCCAATTGCGTGCGCAGCGCGCCCAGTTCCGGCTCCGCCGCGCGGGAGATCAGCTCCTCATACGCCTTGCGCGCCTCGCAGAGCATGCCGGCGCGCATCAGCACGTAGGCGCGCTCCCGCGCGACGTAGGCGGCCAGCTCCTCGTTGCGCCCGGCCTCGTCGAGCGTCCGCAACGCTTCGCCGTAGCGCGCCAGGTCACGCAACGCGACGGCTTTGTTGAGCAACAGCTTGTCCAACTGTGTGCGCGTTTTCTTGCCGTCGCGCGAGGCGTGCTCACGCCATTCCGTCTCGGCCGTCTCGTAGAGCATCAAGGCACGGCCGGGCTTGCCTTCCACCTGCCAGCTCTCCGCGATCTTCGTGTAGAGCAGGGTGGCCTGCACGGCGTTCAGCTTCAGGGCGAGCTTGTGCGCTTCCTCCAGGTCTTTGCGCTCTTCCACGAACTCCCCGGCTGCGCGCCTCAGCGCCGCGCGTTGCACGAGCGCCTGCCCCTGCAGTCTCGTGTCCCTCGCCCGGACCGCCAACGCCAGACGCGCGTCCGCCGCTTGCAAGGCTCCCTTCGCATCGCCGGCCCGCTGCGCGGCCGCGATCAGATGGGCGTAGGAGCGCAACTCTTCTTGCGTCCACCCCGCGTCCGCCGCGGCCTCGACCGCGTCCGCCCACGCCTCGCGCTGCTGCTGCGCCGGAGTCGCCTGCGCACGCAAGTGCATGTACTGGGCGCGCTCCAGGGAACCCTCCGGCGGCGCGACGACACCGTTGATCACGGTGCGCGCGGCTGCAAGGTTTCCCTTCTTGAAGTACTTCCCGGCGTCGTCGATCGCCAGCCGTTGCGCATCCGTCGTGATCACGCGCGCGCGCACCAGGTCGACCTGGCGGCGCAGGCCGGGGCCGTCCACCTCTTTGGCGCGCAGTGCGGCCAGCGCCGCCGCGGCGCCGATCTCGTTGCTGCGCAGCAGCTCGTGGACCACGACCGCGTACTCCACGCCGGGGCGCGCGGCGAGGGTGCGTTGCTGCCGCGCGTCGCCCGCCATGAACGCCTTGCCGAAATCGAGCGCGACGTCGGCCGTATCCACGGACTGACCCCGAGCCGTGGATGCGACGGCGAGGCACAAGAGCACGAGGCCCAAGCGGAGCGGCGGCATCACGGAAACAGGCACGCGCAGGTCATGGCGCCGGTCAACGGTACCCGCCGTACCCAACGCCCACGCGCGTGCCGCCGGAACCGTACCCGAAGCCGATGGACCAGGCGCCGCGGCTCTCCACGATCGGCGGGGACAGGGCCACGATCAGGTCCTCGGCCCCTTCCACCGGCGGCAAAGAGGAGCGCATCAGGCCCGCCTCCGCCGGCGCGGTCAGGTCGGGGTAGTGCAGGCGCAGGTCGCGCTGGACGAGTTGCCATTCGTCGTGGACGGCAACGGCGATGTTGCCGACCGCGTCGCGCACCGGATAGAGCGTTCCGATGTAGCGCACCCTGCCCGGCTCCGCGTGGAAGCTGAGCGTGTCGTTGATCGTCGCACGGTCGGAGATGCGCCGGATCGTGTACGGACCGGCCGGCACCACGCCGATCCACAAGTCGCTCTCGGTCTTCAGGTTGAGCGTTCTCTTGTTCGGGCCGTTCAGCACGAGCTTGCGCTCGAGCGGTCCGGTGCCGAAGGGCAGGCCGACCACGATCACGGCCGAGCCTTCAGGCGGCCGCTTGCCGGGTTGCAACTCGGGCGCCGTCGCGGTACAGGCCGCCGCGAAGGCACAGATCAGAAAAAGGGCCGGGGACGCGCGCACACCGTCATTCTAGACGCCCCGTCGGGCGGCGCCGGAGCTGTGGCGTAGAGTGTCTCAGCGCGAACCGCGCAGCGCCAAGGGCGCGCCGTCCAGGTCCGCAGGCGGCTCCAGGCCCAGCAACACGGCCAGGGTCGGACCCAGGTCGATCGTGCGCGCGGCGCCGCCCGGGCCGGGCTCGATGCCGGGCCCGATGAACAGGAGCGGCACCTCACGGTCGTATGCGTACGGCGAGCCGTGGCTCGTGCCGGGCCCGGTGCGGTACAGCACGCCGGGCTTGGTCAGGAACACGAGATCGCCCGTCCGGCCCGGCGCATAGGAGTTGCGCGCCAACGCGAGCAGCAGGTCGTCCGTGGCCTCGGTTCCGCTGAGCTGCGCGCGGTCGTAGACCGCCGCCACCTCGGGGCGGGCGCTCAGGACCTGCTTGAGTGCGCGCAGCACGCGCTCAGGGGCCACGCCCCGTTCCGCGCACAGAGCGCGGTCCAGATACAGGTTCGGCGCGGGCGATCCGCCGTGCTTGTGCAGCGAGGTCCACAACCCCGCGCCGAGCCGCTCCTGCAGGGCGGCTTTCACTTCCCGGCCCGCCTCTGTCCCGTTCACGGCCTTCAGATCGTCGAGCGCAAGCACGCCGTGATCCGCGCAGAGCGCCACCACGTACGGGGCGCCGCGCGCGTCGAGGAAGGCGAAGAACTCGCCGAGCCCGCGGTCGAGATGCAGGACCACGTCGCGGATCTCCTGGCTGCGCGGGCCGTACAGGTGCCCGACGGTGTCCGTGGCGGACAAGCCTATGCACAGCAGGTCGGGGGCCTCGTCGCCGCCGAGGTCGTGCCGCTCCACGAGCGCGCGCGCGAAACGCAGCGTCCACTCGTCCAGGTAGGGCGAGCCGTAGATGTTGGACAGCGTGCGCATCAGCATGCCCGTGCGCAGCGGGTGCGGCGAGGCGCGGTTGTTGCGCGGCGACTCGCGCGGATCGTCGTCCCTGCGCAGGTGCGGCGAAGGCTCGTAGGTCCAGGCCGCGGGCAACGAACGCAGCCAACCGTCGTTGCGGAACGCGTCCACCCAGTCCGGAAGCCCGTACGGGAAGTAGTACGTGCTGGACGTGAAACCGCCGCGCACGTGGTCGTACCAGAGGGCGGCGCCCGGGTGCTGCCCGCCCATGAGCACGGCCGAACGATCCTTGCCCGCCACGCTGTACACCTTCGAACGTGGGTTGCGCCGGCGCATCCAGTCACCGAGAGCGTCGCAGCGCAACAGGCGTGGCGAGGCCGTGCGCCGCGGGTCACCGAAGACGCGGTGCTCCGCATCCTCCACGCAATACACCGTGCGCAGCGTGGCGGGATCGCGCCAATGGTTCAGGGCGATCCCGGTGCGGCGCGGGTGCAATCCGGTCAACAGCACCGAGTGGCCCGGGCCGGTGAACGTGATCGCGTGATCGTGCACGCAGTCGAAGCTGCGCGCGTGCTTCAGCAAGCGGCCGAGTCCGCCCTGGTACTCGTCGCGGTAGGCGGCCAGAGTGTCGGGCCGCAGTTGGTCGACGGAGACCACCACGACGAGCCGCACGGGCTCCGCGGCAGGGGCCACCGCCGGCAGCAAGAGCAGGCAGAAAAGCAGGGCCGGAATCGGGCTCATAGCGGGTCTTCGCATGCTTTTGCGATGGACCGCGCCAGGGTATCCCGGACGCCACCCGGATCCGCGCTAAAATGCCCGGCTCTTGAGGGAGGGAACCTGCATGCGCACGATCGTGGTGCTGATTTGCTCTGCGCTGGCCGGCTGTACGGGCGGCGGCGACGGCGGTCTGGGCGCGGCCACTATGGCCGTGGGGGCCGCGGCGGGGCCCGCCGGGCCGGTTGCGTCCACCGGCCTGGTCTTCGAGCCGCAGATGCCGGCGCTGCAAGGTGAGTTGGTCGGCATGCCGGGCACGCCCGCCCCCGGACTCGGCGCCAGCTACGTCACGACGGGACCGGGCTGGCTCGGACCGGACGGCGACGTCATCTTCGAAGGCATCATCCGCTGGCACTCGAACCTCGAGATCGGCTGCGGCATCTTCCGCCAGGCGCCGGACGGCACCGTCAACATCGTGCTGATCCAGGGGCAGTCGCTCGCCGGAACCGGCGGCGGCCACGTGCGCCACCCGTCTTTGCCCCTGCATGCTTCGGGCGACACGCTGGTGCTGACGGCGCTCGTCGAAGGCGGCACGGTCGAGCACGGACTCTTCGCCGTGCCGAAGGAGGGCGGCGACCCCGTGCTCGTGCTCAGCACGCCGACGGGCGTGATCACGAGCGCGGTGATCACGGAGTCGGGCACGGTCGTGGCCGAGGTGCGCGAGCCCACCGGGTCGTCGATCGTCAAGGTCGACCCCGGACAGGCGCCCGTCACGCTCTGCGATGCGTGCGAGAGCGGATTCACGACGGACGGCCGGTCCGTGCTGGTCGAGCTCGGAGGCGGGGCCTGGCAGATCGACCTGGACGACGGGTCGAGCGTCCCCCTGGTGCTGCCGGGCGACCCCGCGCCGGGTCAGAGCGGCACGGTGCTGAGCGTGCTCGATGCGCGCATCACGCCGAACGGCGACGTGCACGTCCTGCTGCAAACCGACGACCCTGCGCACCGGGAGGTGCTGGTGCGCATCGACGACGCGGTGGAGGTGTTGGCCGCTTGCGGCGCTCCGGCCCCCGGCCTCCCCGGCTCGGTGATCGAGTCGATCTATCCCGCGCACGGCCGCGGGGACGACGCCGTCTTCGGCGCTTCCTTGTCCGGCGACCCGGTGATCGAGGCGGCCGTGTTCCTGGCCCCGCCCGCGCAACCTGCGCAGCCGGTCGCGGTCACGGGCGAGATCTCCGTCGAGCTGCAGGCGCTGCTCGACGTCATGGAAGCGGAGACGCTGAGCGGCGCCGGCGGCTACAGCGTCTACGCAGCGACCATCCATAAGAACGGCGTCCAGGCCGCCGAAGGCATTTTCCGCCGCGATCCTTCGGGTGCGATCAAGCTCATCGCGACGACGGACGCGCGCGTGAACATGCCCGGCGAGGATGCGACCGTGGTCCGCTTCGGCGACCCGCTCGCCCCGACGCTCGACGTCGCGGCCGACGGGCGTGTGCTCACCATGGTGGGCGTGCGGCTCGACCGCCACCCCACGGCGACCTACTGGGCGTTGTACGTCGGGCGCTAGGCTCGGGTTCGTCCCCTACCCTCACCTCTTCACGCCTGACCCTGCTTGTAGAAAGAGGCCAAGAGACAAGGGTAGGGGGCAGAGGTACGGGTAGAGGAAAAGCAAGGGAGAAGCGTTAGACCGCGGTCACGACCTCGTTGACCACATCGACCATCGCCGACGCGATGCGCGCGCATTCGGCGTCCGTCGTGCACGCAGGCGGCATTCCGTAGAGCACGTTGCCGAGCGGCCGCAGCAGGACGTCGTGCGGCAGGCGGCGGCAGGCTTCACGCAGGCGGGGCCCCCAGTCGGAGAGGTAGCCACCCGATGCGCCGCCCAACTCCACCGCGGCGATGCCACCGATGCGGCGCACGTCCTGCACGGCGGGTTCCGAGCGCAGCGCGGCCAAGCCGCTCTCGATGCGCTCTCCGATCTGCTCAAAGCGCGCCGGCACGCGCTCCTCCTCCACCATGCGCAGCGACTCCAGGCCGACGGCGCACCCCATCGCGTGCGCGGTGAACGTGTGTCCGTGAAAGAACGTCCGCATCCGGTCCTCGCTCAGGAAGGCGCTGTAGATCTCCTCGGTCGCCAGCGTTGCGGCCAGCGGTAGCATGCCGCCGCTGAGCCCCTTGGAGAGACAGAGAAGATCGGGCGCGATCTCCGCGCGCTCGCAGGCGAAGAGCGTCCCGGTGCGCCCGAAGCCGGTCATGACCTCGTCCGCGATCAGGAACAGGCCGTCGGCGTCGCACAGACGCCGCGCCTCGCGCACGAAAGACGCGGGGACGGGCTTCATGCCGGCCGCGCCCTGCACGCCCGGCTCCAAGATCACCGCCGCCACCTCACCCCTCCGTCTGCGCAACAACTCCTCCAGCCGCCCGGCGTCCGCCGGCACGCGCTCGGCTTCGAACAGAAACGGCGCCAGGTCCAAAAAGAAGGGATCCGGGTCCCCTACGGACATCGCTCCGAACGTGTCGCCGTGATAGCCGCCCTCAAGCGCGACGAAACACGTGCGCCGCTTCTCTCCCCGCCGCAGCCAGGTCATGCAGGCGGCCTTGAGCGCGACCTCGACGGCGGTGCTGCCGTCGTCGCTGTAGAAGACACGGGTCAGGCCCGGCGGCGTGACTTCCACCAGGCGTTCCGCCAGACGCACGGCCGGTTCGTGCGTGCAGCCGGCGAACATGACGTGATCGAGCCGGGACGCTTGCTCGGACAGGGCGCGCACCAGGCGCGGGTGCCCATGGCCGTGCAGACAGGCCCACCAGGACGAAATGGCGTCCAGCAACTTGCGGCCGTCGTGCAGCTCCAACCAGGCGCCCGATGCGCGCGCCACCGGCAACGGCTCCGGATCGATGGCGTGCTGCGTGTACGGGTGCCAGCAGACGCGGCGGTCGCCGGCCAGCCAGGAGGGCCCATGGGAATCCTGCGACGGTCCGTTCATCGCAACACCTCGCTCACGTCGTTTTGCCCGAGCCACGTGTCGAGACTTTGCGTGGACAGCGGCTGGAGGGGCGGCAGGACGAAGATCGGGAGGGCGGGCAGGCGCGCCTGCAGCGTGCGCCGGTTGTCCGCGTGCGGCTCCCCCACCAGGAACAGTGCGCGCACGGCGAGCCCGCGCCGGAAACACGCTTCCAGGCTGAGCAGCGTGTGGTTGAGCGTTCCGAGCCCGCTACGCGCCACCAGCACGAGCGGCGCGCCAAGCTCCGCAAGCCAGTCGGCCTGATCCTCCACGGCGTTCAGCGGCACGCGCAAGCCACCCGCGCACTCGAGCACCCAAGCGGCGTCCGGCTCCGCGTTCAGACGTTCCGCGCAGGCGCCCTGGATTGCTTCCGCGGTCACTTCCACGCCTTCCGCACCGGCCGCCTGGTCGATAGAGGCCGGCAACTCCAAGCTCATCGCCGGCGGGAGCACGCTGGACGCGTCGAGTCCGGCTAGTTGCATGACGGCGTGGGAGTCCGACTCGCTTCCGGTCTGCACCGGCTTGAGGTAGCGCACGGCCTTGCCGGTACGCGCGACGGAGCGCACGAGCAACGCCGACACCACGGTCTTGCCCACGCCGGTATCGGTGCCGGCGACGACCAGCGGCCGCGGCGCAGGAGGGGCCACGGGCGCGGCCGGGTAGGCGTGCGCGGCTTCGGCGACGACGCGCGCCAGACGCAAGATCTGATCCGGCGTGTGGTCGGCGTGGCAGACGATGCGCAGGCGGCTGGTGCCGGCGGGCACCGAGGGCGGGCGCACGGCCCTCACGTCGAAGCCGGCCTCCTGCGCGGCCGCGGCAACGCGCAGCGCCCGCTCCGGGTCCCCGAGCACTACGGGCACGATCGGACTGTGGCCGCCCGCCTCCACACCGGCCTCGCGCAGCGCCGCGCGCAACCGCCCGGCGGCGGCGTGGGCCTGCTCCCTGCGCTCGGGCTCGGCACGCACGATCTCGATGGCGCGCTCGAGCGCGGCGGCGGTGGAGGGCGGCGGCGCCGTGGTGAACACGAACGAGCGCCCCCACTGCAGCAGCGCCTCGATCACAGTGGCGCGCCCGGCGACGAAGGCTCCGCAGACGCCCAACGCCTTGCCCCCCGTCACCATGCGCCCGAGGATGCGCGTCTCGGGATCCTCGCGCACGCCGAGCCCGGCGCCGCCCGGTCCGTACAAGCCGGCCGCGTGCGCCTCGTCCACCAGCAGCCATGCGTCGTGCTCGCGCGCGAGACGCTCGAAGTCCTCCAGCGGAGCAAGGTCCCCCGTCATGGAGTAGACCGACTCGACGGCGATCAGCCGGCGCCGCGCCCCGCGCGACGCGGCCAGGCAGCGCTCGAGGTCTGTGGCGTCGTTGTGCTCGAAGACCGACACGCGGGCACGCGCCAGGCGCGACGCATCGATCAACGACGCGTGGTTGAGACGGTCGCTGAGGATCACGTCTGTGGGACCTGCAAGCACGGTCAGCAGAGCGAGGTTGGCCTGGTAGCCGCTCGGAAACAAGAGCGCGCGCTCTGCACGCAGCCATTCGGCCGCCAGCCGCTCCACGCGCTCATGCGGCGGTAGATGGCCGCGCAGCAACCGCGCCGCCCCGGCGCCGGTGCCCCACTCCTCCAACGCGGCGCGCGCGGCAGCGATCAGGCGCGGGTCGCGCGCGAGCGCCAGGTAGTCGTTGCTGCAGAAGTCGAGCCCGGCCGGGAGCTGCAGGCGCCGGCGCAGGCCGCGCTCCTCCCAGGCGCGCAGTCTCTCCTCCAGCGGGTCTTCAATCGGCGCGCGGCTCATCGCCCGGGCGAACGCTCCGAGCGGCTCGGCCGCAAACCGATCTTGCGCAGCATTGCAGCATCGCGGTCCGGACCCGGGTTGGGCGTCGTGAGCAACTTGTCCCCGAGGAAAATCGAGTTTGCGCCGGCCAGGAAGCAGAGCGTCTGCCCCTCCTCCGTCATCGCCGTGCGACCCGCGCTCAAGCGCACCTTCGCCGCCGGCATGAGCAGCCGCGCCACGGCCACCACGCGCACCATCTCGTCCCACGGCAGCGGCTCCAGCTCTCCCAGCGGCGTTCCCGGCACGGCTACCAGCGCGTTGATCGGGACGCTTTCCGGTTGCGGGTCCTGCCGTGCCAGCTCGTGCAAGAGCCCGATGCGGTCCTCTTCGCTCTCCCCCATGCCGAGGATGCCGCCGCAGCAAACCCGGATACCGGCGTCGCGCACCACCCGCAGCGTACGCAAGCGATCCTCATAGGTGCGGGTCGTGATGATGCGGTCGTAGAACTCCGGCGAGCTGTCCAGGTTGTGGTTGTAGAAGTCGAGGCCCGCCTCGCGCAGCCGGCGGGCGTGCCGCGGCTCGAGCATGCCTAGCGTGACGCAGGTCTCCAGGCCGAGCCCTTTCACCTCGCGCACCATCTCCAGCACGCGCTCGAAGTCCGGCCCGTCGCGCACTTCGCGCCAGGCGGCACCCATGCAAAAGCGATCCGCTCCGTTCGCACGCGCGTTGTGCGCCGCTGCGCGCACGTCGTCGAGCGCCATCAGGGGCTCCGTCTGCAGGCCGGTGTCGTAGCGCGCGGACTGCGGGCAATAGGCGCAGTCTTCGGGGCAGGCGCCGGTCTTCACGCTCAGGAGCGAAGAGCACTGGATCTCGGCCGGGTCGTGGTGCCGCCGGTGGACCGCCGCCGCCTCGAGCACGAGGTCGAGCAGGGGACGTCGAAACACCGCGGCGACCTCTTCACGAGAGAGGGGGCGCGCTTCGGTGTGCGGGGTCATCGGGGGGCCTACATGCCGGACCGGCTGAGCGTAGGAGGGGCGCTGAAAAAGCACAAGAGCCGTTCGCGGAGGGAACACGGCGCGCACCGCATTCGTTCAAGGCGCGTGGGGACCCGGTCGCGCAAGACGATCTTGCTCTCGCTCCTGGCCGGCGCGGTCGCCGGTGCCGGCGCCGCGATTGTGGTCCGGAGCGGCGACTCCGGTACAGACGAGATGGAGTCGTACTATCTGAGCCGGCTGTGCGACTCCGGACACGACCCCGCGAAGCCCGGCATGTTGCTGCTGACGCCCCGCGCTGTGCTGGTGCCGCCCGCGCTGCAGGACCGTCTCAGCATCCGTGTGGCCAATGACAGCTACGAGCGCGAGATCCGGCCCTACTTCGGGGCCCTGGGCTCGCCGGGATTCGAGGCCGCGGGCGAGCTGCTACCGGCCGTGGCCGGACACTTGGAGCAGGCTTGGGAGCTGCTGAGGGACCTGGCGCAGGGGCCGGCGGGTGACCCTCCGCTCAGGGTCCTGATCCAGCACCATCCGCGGCCCGGTCTTCCAGGCCACTGCGTCACGATCCAGACCACCTTCTACACGGTGCCCGACCCTGCGCTCGACGCGGCCTCCACACCGCTCGGCGACACCGACCGCGTGCGCGGCCAGATCCTGCAACTGCGCAAGACCTACCAGCTCGACGCCGAGCCGCGGCGCCTGATCCAGGCGTCGGTGGAAGCGCAGCCGGAGGTCATCGTGCACGGGCCGCGCCGCAACCTCGGCAGCCTCGCCGGCCGCGAGGACGTCGGGAGCCTCGCCGGGGACGAGGTGGGCGAGGCGTATTTCACTGCGCTGGGCGGAGGCGTGCGTTACGGGCTGGCCTGGTTCGACCTCTCCGCAGGACTCGACGAGCCCCAGGAATGGGGCGCCGCGTTCCGCATCCGCTGGCCGCGGAACGCCGCCGAGCCGAAGGTGGAGACGGAGGCCCTCGCCGGGCGCGCGATCGCGCGACTGCTCGAATTCGTGCGTCGCAGCTAAAGGGTCTGTCTGAGAACTCATCTGGATTCGGCCGGCTGCGGCGTCGCTTGGCTGTGTCGCGCCCGCACAGGCGGTGTTTCGAAGACCACCTGGCGCCCTGCACCAAAGCCGTGATGCTCGGACGCTCCTCTCATGGAGTCGCCTGCGTCGTCGCTTGCTCGCCTGACGACTCCGGTGCCTGGGCTTGGTCCTGACGGTGGCCCTCGAAACACAGCCTGAGCGCAACTCTCCGTTGATACGGCGTCGGGGACGCGACGCCGCCAGGCTTGTCCTCGCGCCCGTCCTCGGTCCTGACGATGAGCTGTCACACAGACCCTGGACCACGTCCAATCCGCCCTACAATGCGCGCCATGAGATTCCTGTTGTGCACGCTGCTGCTGACCGCTCCCGCGCTCTCGGCCGACAAGAAGGAATGGGCCAAGGGCATCCCCTACACGACGGACTGGAAGGCCGCCATCAAGGAGGCCAAGAACACGGGG
This sequence comes from Planctomycetota bacterium, assembly GCA_027297745.1. GTDB lineage: Bacteria > Planctomycetota > PLA2 > PLA2 > PLA2 > JAPUHK01. The sequence goes on from JAPUHK010000257.1 coordinate 10,941, forward strand.
AAGATGATCCTCATCTACAACGGATGGCAACGGGAACGGATATGAGCTCCCTGTGATGCGTTGAAGTCCGCCGTGCGCGGGCTCACCTCCGGGAAGAAGGGTTACGAGAAGTGGCCCAAGCTGTTCCAGAAGAACTTCATCTTCCTCAGCGAGTTCACTACCTCGGTGGCGGAGGAGCACGAGCCGCGCGGGCCTGAGGGCCCCTATCGCTTCAAGGACCGCAGCGTGCCGGTGCTCGTGATCAAGAAGTGGAACGGCGACACGATCGTGCAGCAGCTCGGTTGGGGCGGTGCGGAGAACCGACTCGAGCAGATCTTGTCCTCGGCCATCAAGAAGAACGGCCCCGTCGCTCCGCCCAAAGCGCTGCGGCCGTTGCTCAAGTCCTACAAGAAGGGCGGCGAGCACTTGAAGAAGGGGCGCACCGCTGCGGCCATCCGCGAGTTCCAGGCCGTGCTGAGGGCGGGTGGCAAGAAGAAGGTCTTCCGTGAAGAGCCCCCGCCCGTAATGAACGACGCGACCGAGCGCCTCGAGGAGCTCGAGCAGCGTTGCCGCGAGGAGATGGAAAAGGTGGCTGCGACGGCACAGAAAGATGCCGCCGGGGCACGCAAGGCCTATGGCAAGCTGCTCAGGGACTACGGCGGGATCAAACCGCTCAAGACCGAGCTGCGGAAGATCATCAAGGAACTCCCAAAGGAATAGCTGTCAGCTATCAGCCGTCACAAGGGGCTGATAGCTGATGGCTTCTTATAAACTCGCCGCGTGAGCGCTAAGCGCAGCACCGCCGAGAGCTACCACGAGCTGACCAACTACACGCACGAGACGTTGCGCCGTGTCAGCGCCCCCGACCCGGGGCAACAACCCGCGCCGTTCAAGGAGGTCGTCAGTAGCCAGCGCGTTCCGCTGCGCGCCTACCTCCCCTTCGGGAAGGACCCGTTCACGGGCGAGCGGCTGGACCCCGCGCCGCCCAGCGACGAAGGCGATCTGGGCCTGGCGGTCTTGTCGCGCCTCCTGTTTCACACCTACGGCATCACGGGAGTCGTGCAGTTCGAGGGAGGCGGTGGACATATGTTGCGCGCGGCGCCCTCCGCAGGCGCGCTCTACCCGTCCGAGCTGTACCTGGTTGCGCCGCCCTTGCCGGAGCTGGAGGCGGGCATCTACCACTATCAGGTGGCGCAGCACGAGCTCGTGCGTCTGTGGGAAGGAGACCACACGGACGCCGTGCAGCGCGCGCTGGGCGGCCAGGCCTTTCCCGACACGCGCGCGTTCCTGCTCTTGAGCGGCGTCTTCTGGCGCAGCGCGTGGCGCTACGGGGAACGTGGCTACCGCCGCGTGCTGCTCGACGCCGGACACGTGCTCGGCAATCTGGCCGCCTACGCACCGGCCGAGGGCTGGACGGCGGTGCCCGCCGCGGGATTCAACGACGCCGCGCTGAACGGCCTGCTCTTCTTGGACGACGCGCAGGAGGCGGTGCTCCTGTGCATGCCCATCCTGCGCGAGGAGTCCGTGCCGCGCCCTTCGCGCCTGCTGCGCTCGTCCGTGACGTTGGGCAAGGCGGACGGCTCGCCCAACGTATCCGGGCCGGAAGCGCTCGCCGCGAGCGCCACCGTCGCCCTGCACCGCGCCTCGTGCTGCGAGGCGGACGCCGCGTTGGTCGAGGCCGGGGTCGGGGCCGCCCCCTCCGATCGCGCGCTGCCGCTCACGCCGCCCACACGCCGCCCGCCGGTGCACGCGGGACGGGCCATCCTGCGCCGGCGGTCCGCGCGCAGCTACTCGGGAGAAGCCATCGGGCTTCAGCCCCTCGCCCTATGCCTCGACTCGACCTTTTGCCGCAGCGCTCCGGACGCGGCCGAGTGCTGGTTCCCGGTCCGGCGCTCCGGTCTGCTGGACTCCAGGCTCGTGGCGCTGCGCGTCGAGGGTCTCGCGCCCGGCATCTATGGCATCGAGGGTGCCGGCGAGGCGCTCCTGCCTTTGAGCCTGGGCGATTTCGGCGAGCGTTTCTTCGAGGCCACGCTGGCGCAGGAGATCGCGCGCGACTGTGCCGCGGCCGTGGCCTTCACCGCGCCGCTCCATGCCGCGGTCGAACGCTGGGGCGAACGCGCCTACCGCTACCTGCACCTCGAAGCGGGCCATCTGGGCGAGCGCCTGCAGATCGCCGCCACGAGCGCGCGCTTGAGCTGCTGCGGGATCGCAGGCTTCCTGGACGAGGAGGCGGCCAGCCTGCTCGCGCTCGAGCCCGACGAGATCACGCTCTACTTCGTGACGCTCGGGAAGGAATAGGTCTTAGGCTTCGCCTGATCCTCCACCCCTACCTTTACCCCCACCTCTACCTTTGATCCCTTCCCCTTCCTCGAGAGGAGAGGCAAGGTGCAAGCGTAGAGGCAAGGAGAGCAACTCAGAGCAGCCCGACCCAGTGCGCGACCAGGAACAGCAAACCAGCGCCGAGCACGTCGTTTGCCGTGGTCACGAACGGGCTGGTCGCGATGGCCGGATCGATCTTGAAGCGGTTCAGGGTCAGCGGCACGACCATGCCCATCGTGGCGCCCACCGTCATCGCCGTCAGGATCGAGAGACCGGCCGTCACCGCGTAGAGCGCCACGCGCGGATCGTCGGGATACGCGCCCAAGGTGTAGAGGTACAAGAGCCCGCCGAACAGGACGCCCAGGCTGAGCCCTGTCAGGGCCTCCATGGAGACAGCCCTCCAGGGTGCACGCAGGTTGCTGCGGCCGAGCGCCAACCCGCGCACGGTGAGCGTCGCCGTCTGCATGCTCGCGTTGCCGGCCATGCCCAGCACGACGGGAATGAACACGATCAGGAGCTCCGCGCTCTTCAGGCGGCCTTCCATGGATCCGATGATCATCGCGGCCAGAATGCCGCCCCCGAACGCCGGGATCAGCCACGGCGCACGGGAGCGGATCGAGAGCAACACCGAGCGGCCGTACAGCTCGTCCGGGTTGACGCCGGCCAGGTGCGCGATGTCCTCCGTGGCCTCCTCCTCGATCACGTCGAGCACGTCGTCGACCATCACCTGGCCCACGAGGCGGCCCTCCGCGTCGATCACGGGCACATCGGTGAGGTCGTACTCCTTGACGATCTCCGCCAACTCCTCCTGGTCGATCGTCACGGGCACCGCGACGGGCTCGCGCTCCATGATCGACTCGATGCTCGCGTCCGGCCGGGCGAGCAAGAGCGCCGTCGCACCCACGCGCCCGACGAGACGATCGCGGTCGTCGACCACGAAGATCTCGTGCACCTCGCCGAGCTCGTCCGCCATGGAACGGATCTCGTCCACCGCTTGGGAGACCGTGGAGGATGCGCGGAGCTTGACCAGCTCCGTCTGCATGATGCCGCCCGCGCTGTCGTCCGGGTATTCGAGCAGCTCGCGCAGCTCTTCCTGCTCGGGGCGATCGAGGTGTTCGAGCGTTTCCTCCGCCTTTTGCGTCTCCAGCTCGCCGAGCAGGTCCGCCGCGTCGTCCGTGCGGGACTCGCGCACGATCTCGGCGATCTCCTCCGCCGGCAGGTCCTCGAGAATCTCCTCGCGCTCGGGCGGCTCGACCTCGCGCAGCACCTCCGAGGCGAGCGGCGTCTCCATGGCGCGGATGGCGCGCAGGCGATCCTCCTCATCGGGCAGCGCCTCCACGAGGTCGGCCAGCTCCTGGGGGCGCAGGAGCAGGAAGAAGCGGCCAAGATCCTCCTCGGATCCGAAGCGGATCAAGCGCTGCAGCGCGGAGAGCTTGGCCTCTTCACCCGCCATAGGCCGGGAGTATAGGCCCTGCGCGGACTTTTCCCGCCCGCGCATCGCCGTATGTCAAGCGGCCGAACGCGCCACCGCGCAGGAAGGCGTCGCCGCAGCGGAACGAGTATAATAAGTGTCTCTTCTACACTTACTCTCTGGAGAGTTGAAACGTGCAGATAGCCTCCCCGGTCTTGGCCGAAAAGCGGCCGACAACGCCCCACGACCTGGAAGAGAGCGAGATCGTCGAACGCATCCGCTCCATTCTGGCGGCTCACGGCTCTACCACGGTTCTGCTGGCGCATCACTACCAACGGCGCGAGATCGTCGACCTCGCGGACTTCCGCGGAGACAGCTTCGAGCTGTGCATGGCGGCGAGCCGCCAACGCGAGGCCGAGCGCATCGTCTTCTGCGGCGTGCGCTTCATGGTCGAGTCCGCCTCGATCCTGGCGCGCGAGGACCAGAGCGTCTTCCATCCGAACGAGCGGGCGGGCTGCCCGATGGCCGACATGGCCAGCTGCAGCCTGGTCGAGGACGCCTGGGCCGACCTGGAGGCGCGGGGCCTCGCGAGCACGACCATCCCCGTGACCTACATGAACTCCGATGCCGACCTGAAGGCGTTCACGGGGCGCAACGGCGGCATCGTCTGCACGTCTTCCAACGCCACGCGGGTCTTCGACTGGGCCTTCGAGCGCGGCGAGCGCATCATTTTCTACCCGGACGAGCACCTGGGCCGCAACGTGGCCAACTGGGCCGGCATCCCGCGCGACCTCCAGTTCATCTACGACCCGCGCCTGCCGCTCGGCGGGCTGAGCGAAGAGGATTTCCGGCGCAGCCGGGTCCTGCTGTGGAAGGGCTATTGCCACGTTCACACGCACTTCACGGCCGACCACATCGAGCATGCGCGCAGCAAGTGGCCGGGCGTGTACGTGATGGCGCACCCCGAGTGCACCGAAGAGGTCGTGGCCGAGGCGGACTTCTCGGGCTCAACCTCGCAGATGTGCCGCAAGGTGGCCGAGGCGCCGGCCGGGGCGATCTTCGCGATCGCCACCGAAGTGAACATGATCCACCGCCTGGCCTACGAGCACCCGGACAAGCAGGTGCACACGCTGTCCCGCTCGCTGTGCCCGAACATGTACCGCATCAACCTGTACAACCTCTACGACCTGGTACGCGACATCGAGAACGCGGAGCCCGTCGTGCTGTCCGCACAGGTCCAGCACGACGCGCGGCTGGCGCTCGATCGCATGCTGGCCGTCCCGTAGGTCCGCGCCGGACATGGGGGCGCCGGTAACAGACCAGTTCGAGCGGCGGCTGCGCGACCTGCGCGTCTCGGTCACGGACCGCTGCAACTTCCGCTGCCCCTACTGCATGCCCGCGGAGGTCTTCAACGAGAGCTACGGGTTCCTGCCGAAGCAGGAGATCCTGAGCTTCGAGGAGATCGAACGCCTGGCGCGCGCCTTCGTGGCGCTCGGCGTGCGCAAGCTGCGTCTGACGGGCGGCGAGCCCCTGCTGCGCCGGGAGCTGCCAAAGCTGATCGAGCGCCTGGCACGCATCGAGGGCGTGGAAGACCTCAGCCTGACGACGAACGGCTCCAAGCTGGCCGAGTGGGCGCAAGCGCTGAAAGACGCCGGCCTGCGGCGCGTGACCGTCAGCCTGGACAGCCTCGACCCGGAGGTCTTCAGGCGCATGAACGACCGGGGCCTGCCGGTGGAGCGCGTGCTGGAGGGCATCGCCGCGGCCGAGCGGGCCGGCTTGAGCCCCATCAAGCTCAACTGCGTCGTGCGGCGTGGCATCAACGACCACACGATCGCCGGCCTGGCCTCCCACTTCCGCGGAACGGGTCACATCGTGCGCTTCATCGAGTTCATGGACGTGGGCACGATGAACGGCTGGGACCTGAAGCACGTGGTCCCCAAGCGCGAGATCCTGCAGCTGCTGTCGCGCGAGGCAGCGTTGGAACCCGTGCCTCCGGGCTACCCCGGCGAAGTGGCCACGCGCTGGCGCTACGCCGACGGCAGCGGCGAGGTCGGCATCATCGCCTCGGTTTCGGAGCCGTTCTGCAAGGGGTGCACGCGCGCGCGTCTCACGGCGGACGGCCGCTTCGTCACGTGCCTGTTCGCGAACGGCGGCCCGAGCCTGCGCGACCCGCTGCGGGCCGGCGCGACGGACGAGGAGTTGCGCGCGCGCATCAGCGCGATCTGGACGGGGCGCACGGACCGTTACTCCGAGCAGCGCTCGGAAAACACCGACCTGCGCTCGTCCAAGATCGAGATGTATCAAATCGGCGGCTGACCGATGGCCCGGCCGGGGCGTCAGAACGGTGGATCCATGCGCCGTGTCGCCGTTGGTCTCCTACTCGTCAGCCTCGTCGTGGCGGCGCTGCTGCTGCTGAACCACGAAGATCCCGGGCGCCGGCGCAGCACCGCGCGCGAAGGCAGTGCGCCGGGGACCGATGCACGGGACCCGTCGGATGCACGCTCGCAATCAGGCGCTAAAGCCGCCGCGACCAGCGCGGCGACGAAGGAGCCCACGAGAGCCAAGGTGCTGGGCGTCGTCAGCACGTGGGATGAGCACACCGGCGAGGAGCGCCTCCTGCCCGGTGCGCGCGTCCGGGTGTTCCGCGGACCGCTGGGTCTGCCCAACGACGACGAGCTAGTGACCCACAATCCCCTCGAGCTCCACGCGAGCGCGACCACCGATGCCAAAGGGGAGTTCAGCTTCGACCTGGCACCCGAGCCGGAGTGGGCGTTTCGAGCCGACGCGGAGGGCTTCGCACCGGTATGGGAATCCATCCAGGGCGCGGGAGAGCACGACTTCGGGCTGCAATTGGTTCGGGCGCCGGTACGCGCGGTGCGTGTCGTCGACCAGGAGGACCGGCCGGTCGCCGGCGCCGAGGTGTTTGTGTACCACGAGGAGGCCCTACCCATGAGCCGCCATGTATCCGCGGACGACGGTTCCGTGGCGTTGCCGCTGCCCAAGGACGACGTGGCCCTGTTCGTGCGGGCACCCGGCTACGCACTGAGCTACATCGAAGACGTGCAAGACATGCTCGAGGAGCAGCACGGACGCATCGTCCTGAAGCCCGCCTTCGCTTTGCGCGGCCTCGTTACGGACGAAGCCGGTGTCCCGCTCGCCGGCGTGCGCGCCTCAATCCGGGAGCGCACGCATCCGCCGCGAACCACGACGGAGGATGGGCGCTTCAGCTTCGAGGCACTCGAATTGAAGGAGTACAGCATCCGTCTCGAGCTCCAGGGCTACGCGTTCGCGGGCAGCGCCTCGGCGTGGCCGGACGAACGCGAGCACACCTTCGCTCTGTACAGTCTGGTTCCCCTGAGCGGCGTAGTCTTGTTTCCCGACGGGACTCCCGCGCCGGGCGTCAGCGTGCGCGCCATACACCCGATCACGACCACCGACGAGGACGGACGCTTCCACTTCGCGCAAGTCACGCCGCGCGGCCTGCCACTGATCGCCTGGCGCGACCAATACCTCGGCTACGGAGACAACGCGGGGTCGTTCTACCGCTACTGGGGACGGGCACACTTCAAGGTCGAGCGGGGGCGCGAACCCGAGGATGTGACGATTCAGCTGAAAGAGCGAGGCCTGTCCTACATGCGCGCGCGGGTCTTCGACGTCAACGGGGCGCCGCTGGCCAAAGTGTCGGTGAACGTAACCAGCACGCACGGCATGGGGTACTCCAGCGCCTATACCGACACGGAGGGGCGTGTCACGGTCGCTTGCCCCGTGTTTCCCGGCGCCGAGGTCCTCGTGAACGTTCCCTGGAGCAAGCAGGACCGGCGCACGGCCTTGCGCACGCGCCGGCGCACGGCGGCCACGCATCGCGAGGACGAGGTCGCGCTGCGCCTGCCCCCACCGATCATGTTCACGGTCATCGCGCGCGGCGCCGCCGGAGAGCCGCTGCCGGCCGGCACGCATGCCGGCATCCAACTCTGGATGGGCAACCACTGGGTCGAGCACAGCGCGCACGACCGGGTCACTTTTGCTTGTGAAGCCGGGTTGGCAGGCCCCTACGGCCTGAAGATCACTGCGCCGGGCTACCTGGAGTTCAGCAAGTGGCCCTGGAAGCCGCCGGAGCCGGGTGGCACGGCCGAGATCCGGCTGCGCCCAGCGGGCAGCATCACCGGCACGCTGCGGCACGCGAGCGGCGACGCGGTCGAAGACGTGGGGATCGTCGCCGTCCCGCAGGAGGGCAGGCGACGGATCTACGGCGAGCTACGCAAAGATGGGAACTTCATCATCAGGGGGGTCGACGCCGGCACCTATTCGCTGTGGGTCGTGCACCGGCACCAGGCCACCGAGCGCATCGGCGCGGCGGAGGTTGCGCCGGGCGGCGTCAGCGACGTCGGCATACTGCGCGCGACGGCCACGCGGCCGTTGAAGATCGTCGTCACGGACCATGCGGGGAGCCGTGTGACGGGCGCGCGCGTATCCTTGTTCACGGGCCCGGGCAAGCTCGAGGAACAGAGCGAAGTGGCCGTGACCGGCCGCGACGGCACGGCGCGCATCGAGGTCGTCCCGGGAGCGGAAGCGGCGGTACTGATCGTCAAGCGCGGCCACGGGTCGGTCGCCTTCCGCGTGGACTCCGAAACGCACAAGGCCATCACGCTGCCGCAACCGGGCGAGGTGCGCTGCGTCGCGCAAATCACGGAGCGGAAGGGGCCTCGGAGCTACTCCTTCGCGCTGCGCCACCCCCGCGTGGGCATCACCTGGCAACCGGACTCCAGGGCCCGGCACATCGAAAACGGGATGGAGTGGACGTTTGCGGACGTGGCGCCCGGGGAGGTCGAGGCGCTCTTCCACGCCGGGGGCGAGACGCACGTGCGCAAGGTGACCGTGGTCGCCGGACAGACGGTCGCAGTCGGCTTTCGGTGGCCGCCGTAGCAGGGCGAGGCAATGCCAGGCTTCACGAACGACCAAGACAGGACAGGCCTAGGGATCAACGCCAACACCCGCATTTTCTTGCTTCTTTCTTGGTCTTTCTTGTCCCCTACTGGCCGCACAATCCTTCTGTGGCTGACACTACCGACCAAACTCGCAACCGCCTGAAGAACACTGCAGAGAAGACTGACGAAAACACTCGGATCCCGACGAGACAAACGAGTGAAGATACTGATCAGCGCACGCTGTTCGGCACTGCCGCACAAAGCAGCAACGGACACAGCGAAGAGCTAACTGCAGCATCTGAGAAGCAGGCAAGGCGCGATTCTCACCTGCTGAAGATCAGCAAGATGTTCGCCGAATTCTCAACCTGCCTGTCGCGCAAGGTGGGCTGCATCATCGCCTCCGACGCGGGGCACATCATCTCGACCGGCTACAACGGCGCGCCGAAGAAGACCTGCCATTCGGAAGAGGCGGGCTGCTACTGCCAGGAGCCGGGGCGCGTCTCAGGCACCTACCAGGAACGCTTGCGCTGCTCGCACGCCGAGCTCAACGCCATCGCCCAGGCGGCGTACGAGGGTGTGTCTACCAAAGACGCGCGCATCTACTGCGTGACCTTCCCCTGCTCTTTTTGCTGCAAGGCGATCATCCAGTCCGGCATCCGCAGCGTGACCTACGAAGAGGACTACAACGACGACCTGAGCAAGACGCTCTTCGAAGAGGCGGGCATCGATTTCCGTCAGATCATTCCGACTTGACCTGGGCCCCTCCTCTGGGCAGGATGCCGCGTCCCCGACCGTGCGCATCTTGCTGAGCCTCCTTCTCCTGGCCGGTGTGGCAGCAGCCCGGCCCCCCGCGTGGGCGTTGCGGGAATACCTGGAGCAAGCGGCCCAGAAGCCGCCCCCCGCTCCGGCGGACAGGAGCCCCTGGGAAGTCGGCGGGTCGCTCGGCCTGACCTTATCCAGCGGCGAGGAGCAGAGCATCACGCTGGCCTTCGGCTTCGACATCGCGAAGGAGTGGAAACCGAAACGCCTCAAGCTGACCCTGAGGCTCGCGAGCCTGCTCGAGATCACGGACGGCGTCCGCACGACGGAGTTCTACCGCTTTACTGAGCGGCTGACGAAGGCCCTCGACGAAGACGGAGAGCGGTCGCTGTTCGAGGACCTGCTGCTCGAGCACGACATCGACGAGGACCTGGATCTGCGCGTTCAGGTCACGGTCGGCTTGCGCCAACGGCTCATCAACAGCGGGAGCTTCAAGCTCTGGGGCGAGGCCGGCGGCGGCGCGCTCTACGAGGACTACGGCACCGGACAGGAGGACACCGACGCGATCGCGGACCTGGGCTTCGAGTTCGAGTGGAAGATCGGCAAGAAGGTGCTCTACAAGCAGACGGCAAAGGCCTTCCCCACGCTCGGAGGCGGAGCGGAATCCGGCGAGTTCCGGATCGTCGCCCAGTCGACCATCACGACACCCATCAGCTCGACCGTCTCGCTCAACCTCTCCGTCCTCTACAAGTACAACTCGAACCCCGTCGGGGGTATACCCCCCGGCGACCTCAAGATCACTCTGACGCTGAACTTCAAGTTCACCGCGCCGCCCGAAGAGGATCCCGAAGAGAAGGCCTCCTAGAACGGGAACAGGATGCCCCGCTCCTTGAGCAGGTAGGGGCGGGAGGCGGACAGGCGGAACGTGCGGGCCGGTCGGTGCGCTCCGTCGCGGCGCATCACGTCGGTCTCCTCGAGCGCGTCCAGCGCCAGGATCTTGCGGCGGAAGTTGCGCTTGTCCAGGTCGCGGCCCAGGAGCACCTCGTAGACCTCCTGCACCTCGGACAGCGTGAAGGGCTCCTTCAGCAGATGCAGCGGCAGCGTGGAGTACTCCGCCTTGGTGCCGAGCCGCTCGACGGCGCGGGCCACGATGACGGCATGGTCGAACGCGAGCCGGGGCGGCTGGCGCGCCGGCTGGAAGGCGGCGTGCGCGGCGTCCGAGCCCGCCTTCACGCGCGCACGCGCCGCTGGGACAAGCGCCAGGTAGGCGACGGTGACCACGCGGCCGCGCGGGTCGCGCTTGGGCTCGCCCCACGTGTAAAGCTGCTCGATGTAGACGCCCTTGAGCCCGGTCTCCTCCGCGAGCTCGCGGCGCGCCGCCGCCTCCAGCGACTCCTGCGTGGTGACAAAGCCCCCGGGCAGCGCCCATTGGCCGCGGTACGGCTGGATCCCGCGCCGCACGAGCAACACCTCGAGAGTGTGCGCGCGCACGGTGAACACGACCAGGTCTACGGCGACCGAGAGCTCGGGCCGTTTCACGGCGCACGCCGTTCGAAGCGTTCGGCGATCGGAAAGCGGCGACCGATCCCGAAGGCCCTGTCCGTCAGCTTGAGCACCGGCGCTACCTGGTGCCGCTTGTATTCGGAACGCTTCACGCCGCTGAGCACTTGCGTGACCACGCGTGGGTCGAATCCCGCGGCCTCGATCTGGCGCGCGGTGCGCCGCCCCTCCAGGTGCAAGCGCAGCACGGCGTCCAGCACGTCGTAGGGCGGCAGCGTATCCTGGTCGGTCTGATCGGGCCTGAGCTCCGCGCTGGGCGCACGCTCCATCACGCGCGCCGGGATGTGCTCGGCGAAGCGCGCGGCCAACCGGTAGACCTCGCCCTTGTACAAGTCCGCGATCGGCGCCAGCGCCCCCACCATGTCCCCGTAAAGGGTGCAGTACCCCATGGCGAGCTCGCTCTTGTTCGACGGCACCAGCACCAGCGCGTTCCACTTGTTCGCCAGCGCCATCAGTACCAGGCCGCGCAGCCGCGCCTGCAGGTTCTCCTCGGCCTCGCCGAACGACGTGTCCTTCCAGACACCGCTCAGCTGCTCGACCAGCAGTTCGTACGCGCTCGAGACGGGCACCTGCTCGAACGCGATGCCGAGCGACTCCGCCAGCGTGCGCGCATCCTCCAGGCTGGCCGGGGAGCTGAACGGACCCGGCATAGCCACGCCGCACACTCGCTCGGGGCCCAGGGCGCGCGCCGCAAGGCAGCTGAGAAGCGAGGAGTCGATGCCGCCGCTCATGCCGATCAAGGCGCGCTCGAAGCCCGTCTTGGCGAAGTAGTCACGGATGCCGAGCTCGATGGCCGCCACGGGGTCATCCGCCTCGAGCGGAACCGGTACCCGCCCTGCGAAGTCGGTCACGATGAGGTCCTCACGGAACGAGGCCGCGTGCGCACAGAGCTCGCCCGCCGCGTTCACGGCGAACGAGTTCCCGTCGAACACCAGGCAGTCGTTGGCGCCCACGAGATTGCACAGAGCCATCGGGATCCCGTGGCGGCGCGCATGGCCCGCAAGCAGGTCGCGCAGGTAGTGCGGCTTGCCCTGGCGATAGGGCGAGGCGCTGAGGTTGAGGATCAGCTCGGCGCCCTGCTGCGCGAGCTCGGCCACGGGATCGCGGTCGTACGCCGGTCCCGTCCACACGTCCTCACAGATCGTGACGCCGACGCGCGTCCCGTCGATCTCGACCAGCGAGCCGCTGGGAGCCGGCGCGAAGTAGCGGTGCTCGTCGTAGACGTCGTAGGTGGGCAGGAGCGACTTGGAGAGGGGCGTGCAAGTCCCGTCGCGCACGAGCACGGCGGCGTTCAAGAGCGGCTTGCAGCCGGGGCCCGCAGGCCACGGCGCGCCGACCAGCAACACGGGCAGCGACCGGTCGGCGGCCAACTCCTCGAGCGCCTCGCGGCAACGCTCGAGGAACGCGGGCTCTTCGAGCAGGTCGCGCGGCATGTACCCGCACAGGCACAACTCGGGGAAGACCACGAGCGGCGCCTCCGCTTGCGCCGCGCGCTCGCGAATGCGGGCCAGGTTGCCGTCGAAGTCGCCGACGGTGGGGTTGATCTGCGCGAGCGCGATCCGCATCGATATAGTGTCTATTCTACACGAACTGCCGGGCTACCATGAACCCATGGCCCAGCATCGCGATCAAGTTCTGCTGAAGACGCGGGGAGAGACCGATGTGGTCGACATCACGCCGCAGGCGCGCGAATCACTGCAACGCTCCGGCGTGCGCCAGGGGATGCTGCACTTGTTCGTTCCCGGCGCCACGGCCGGTTTGACGACGATCGAGTACGAGCCCGGCTGCGTGCGCGACCTGCAGGAGGCGCTGGAACGCATGGCGCCCCGCCACGGCACCTACCACCACAACGAACGCTGGGGCGACGGCAACGGCTTCAGCCACGTGCGCGCGGCGCTGCTGGGCCCTTCGCTGAGCGTGCCGGTGCAGGCCGGCGAGCTGCTGCTGGGCACGTGGCAGCAGATCGTGCTCGTGGACTTCGACAACCACCCGCGCGAACGGCGCCTGGTGATTACCGTGACGGCGGTCTGAAGAACCCCGCGAGCCGATGCGAATCCTCAGCTGGGTGCGGGGCCTGTGTCTGTGGACGTTCTGGCTCGTGTGGACCGCACTTGCGTGGTTGGTCATCACGCTCACCTGGCCGTTCGCCCCGCACGGTCACTTCGCCGGCTGGTGGGGGCGCATCTGGGCGCGCGGCATCTTGCTCTCTTCCGGTGTCCGCCTGACAGTGGATGGACGCCACAACGTTCGCGGCGGCCCGTTCGTCGTGCTCGGCAACCACTCCTCGATGCTGGACATCGCCGTCTGCTACGCGGCCCTCCCGATCCAACTGCGCTTCGTCTCGCGCCCGTTCTTCTTCAAGGTGCCCTTCTTGGGCTGGGGCATGTGGTTGGCGCGCCACGTCTCCATGGATCCCAAACGGCCGCGCGAGGCGGCCGCAGTCCTGCGCTCTCTCGACCGCCGCTTCCGCCGCGGCGTCTCGATCGTCATGTTTCCGGAAGGCACCCGTTCACGGGACGGACAAGTGCAGCGCTACAAGCGGGGGCCGATCCTGCTGGGGGTCCGCAGCGACGTCACCCTGCTGCCGATCTGCATCTGCGGCACGTTCGAGGCGCTGCCCAAGGGCAGGTTCCTGCCGAAGCCCGGCCGCGTGCGCGTTGTGATCGGCGAGCCGGTACCCACGAGCGGCGTCGACCCGGGTGACGCCCGGCGGCTGGCTTCGGAGATCGAGGCCTGGACCCGCGCCGCGAAGTCGGAGCCCGCAAGCTAGCCGCAATGGACGGCCGGCGAGCCGCGACGCGGCCGTTAGCCGTCCTCGAGGGCGCTCAGCACCTGCAGCGGCGTGAGCTCCAGGGCGTTCGACTCGCCCTGGTCGATGCGGCGCTGGTTCTCGTCGAGACGCCGCAACCCCTCGAACAGCATGCGCGTGGGATCGAAGCTGAAACGGCTGAACGCGTCGGTCGGCACGCAGTCCGGCAGGAAGAAGTACGTCCCCACGGGGAAGTTCACGAGCGAGCAGCTGATGCCCACCACCTGGATCTTGAGCGCGTTCCAGAGCTGCTCCTTGGTGATGAAGCCCATGTCGTGGGCGCGCACACCGAAACGGCGCGTCCCCTGGTCGCCCTCGGCGACCTCTTCCAGCTGCTCCTCGTTCAAGTAGCCGAGCTTCAAGAGGACGTTGCCGATGCGGTCTCGGGCGTCGGTGCTGCCGCCGAACACTATGCGGCCCTTCTTGAAGAACACGGACTTGGTGAACGGGCCGGTGGTAACCGAGAGGATCCCGTTCTGCCGGTTGTTGGAGAGGTACAGGAACAGGTTGTTCAAGAGCTCGTTGTGGAACGTGCCCATCATCGAGAGCGGCAGGCGCAGGATGCCGTCCTCGGTCTCGCCTTTGAAGAGCAGGCTGCCGTGCTCGATCGTGATGAACGAAAACGACCCTGCCTTGAGACCAAGGGTCTTGCGCACGATCTTCGGCGTCATCACCGTGATCGAGTTGGGGTCCGGGTTCACTGGATAGGCCTTCCCGCACAGCGGCAACAGAGTGCCGACTCCCCTATCGGCCGCCGTGGAAAGGGGACTTGAGGGGGCTCAGGCCCCCCTGCCGGATGGCCGATAGGACGACATGCTGCGTTTTCTCGCACCCCTGACGATGCTCGCGGTCGCCTGCGGGGACCTGACCCAGGTGCCCGCGCCGCCGGTGCCGCTGTCCATGCTGGAAGCAGGCGCGGTCGGCATGGTCAGGCGTCCGACCCCGCTCAAGAAGGAGGCCGACTTCAAGGGCTCCCTCTTGAACGCGGTCTCCCCGAATGCCCTGGTTTCGCTGCACTTGCCCGACCTGAAGGGGGCCATGCAGCGCTTCCCGAAGACGTCTATGGCCAAGCTGTTGCGCGACCTCGGACTGGACCAGGCGTTCTCGGCGGGCATGAGCGCGTCCTTGGCCGGGACCAGCAAGCAGTGGAAGCTGACGAAGGGCGAGGTGCTGCTGGCGCTCGAGGACGTGAGCCCCCCCATGGACGGCAAGCCCGGCAGCATCAGCCTGCTGTTGGCGGTGCGGGCCCCGGGACTGGGCGACAAGGCCCAGGCCGCGTTCGAGCTGGCGGGGATGGCGGCGGCCAGCAACGGCATCAAGGTGGAGAAGGGCGTCAGCAGCTACGGCGACTTCCTGCGCCTGCACCCGCCCGGTGACTCGCCGCCCATCGAGCTCGCGGCGCAGGGCAACACCCTGCTCGTGGGCCTGGGCAAGAACACGGTAATGTCGGCCCTGACGCGCATGGAGGGCGGCGAGACGCTCAGCCAGAGCCCCGCCTACCTGCGCGCGAAGTCGCGCATCTTCCACGAGGACGACGTGGCCCGCGTGCACGTAAACCTGGGCCGCGTGCTGCAGAAGATCCAGGACAGCCTCGACGCCCCGCTCCCCTTCCCCGTGCGCGCCATCCAGCTCGACAAGTTGTCCACCGTGGTCGGGGCGATCCGCACGGAGGGGAAGAACCTGGTCGTATCGTGGCGCCTGGACTCCCCCGGCGGCTCGGACCTGATCACCCGTGTGCTGAGCGGCGCCGCGGCGGACCGCGGCATGGTCGACCTGTTGCCCAGCGACGCGAATTCGTTCACGCTCTTCTCGCTCGACCTCGAAGCGCTCCTGGACGGCGTACGCCGTCGCGCGCTCGAGACCGAGGATCCGTGGTTCGACCGTGAGACGAAGCGCCTGCGCGAAAGCGGCGTCGACCTGCGCAAGGACATCGCCGAAGTCTTCGGGCCGCGCGGCGCGCTGGCCAACGTCTCGTCCATCACCGGAACCGACACGAAGGCGCTCAGCGATAACTTCAAGGGCACGATCTGGATCCTCGAGGTGCGCGATCGCGAGCGCGCCCGCGCGCTGCTGGCGCGCCTCCCGGAACAGATCGGCACCCTGGCGCTGCACCACACCCGGATCAACGGCGCCGACGTCGGTGCGTACCGCTTTCCGGACTCCGACAGTCCGCGCGACCTGTCGCTCGTCTGGACCCTGCGCGACGGCTATCTGGTGGTCGCGCTGAGCGAGTTCGCGTTGAAACGCGTGCTCGGCGTGGATCCGCTGACTCCGAACCGGACGCTGCGCGAGGCGATCGAGAAAGCGCCCCACAACGCGTCCTCCATCGGCTACGAGGATCTGCAGCGCACGCTCCCGGTCTCGCTCAGCATCCTGCTCGACGGCCTGGCCGCGGTCAGCAAGGACCTTCCGTTCATCCCCGTCAACGGGGCCCAGAGCGTGCGTGGCTCCGTGCGCAGCTTCGATCCCGAGCTCAGCTACATGGTCGCCGACGAAGGCGGCATCCTGCACGTCACGCGCTCGCCCACCGCAGGCATCGGCGGTCTGGGCGGTCTGGTCGGCTTCCTGCAGGTGGCCTCGGTGGTGCTGCCGGAGTATCTCGCGGAACGCCGCAATGCCAGCGAAATGGGCGCCCTGCGCACGTTGCGCCGCATCCTGGACGCCCAGCGCGCCTACCGGGCCGCAGGCGTCCGCGATCAGGACCGCGACGGCGACGGTGAATACGGGTATCTGGCGGAGCTGATGGGTGAGGTCAGCGGGCGCAAGGGGCCGGCGGCGGGAACCGTGTTCCTGCGCCGCAAGCTGGAGCGCGTGGACGGCGGCGACCTCGAGCTGCTGGGCTACCGCTTCCGCGTCTACCTGCCCGCGGACGACGGCGCGCCCATCGGCGGACACGAGTCCCCCGAGCGCCAGGAGCAGGTGGACGGCGACCTGGCCGAGGACGTGATGATCGTAGTGGCTTGGCCGGCCGTGCGCGGCGCCGTCAACAAGCGCGCCTTCCTTGCGGAGGGCGGCGGCGCCATCTACGCCTGCGACGGTCCGTACGAGGGCGACAAGCCGCCTGCGCCCGACGTGCTCAGCTCGCAGCAGGACAACCTGGCTTGCGCACTGCAGTCCCTGGATCGCCCGGCGCGCGATGGCTTGCGCTGGGAGCGCGTGCGCTAGCGCAGCTCCCCTACCCCTGCCTTGGCCCCCGCCTCTGCCTTTGGCGGGGCAAGGGAAGAGGGGCAACCAGGAACACACCGGCGGCCTCGGGAGAGGCGTGCCTCTCCGAGCAAACCCTGTCGTCAGGGTGCGGGCCGCAAGTCGATGGCGTGCACTAACTGGAAGATTTGGACCCGGTGCGGATCCCGCCGTTCAAGCTCCCGTGCGTGTGTCCGTTGGCGCTACCGTTCGCGCTTCCGTTCAGGGGAGGTTGAGCGATCACATCGAGACGGCGGCCGCACTCGACGCAGTACAGGTACTTGTGCTCTTCCATCTTCACGCACAGGTGGACGGTCGTCCGCCGGCAGTGAAGGCTGGCACAGTAGTAATTGGTGCGCGTCACGGTGCTGGTCGTCTCCTGGTCTCCTATCGACCATCCGAGAGGGGCCGATTGAGGCCGTTACGAGCCCGCTCCACTCGAATGCCGTGCCGACGAGGCGATGCGGCGCTCCGGCGAGGGGTACAGGCTGAGCCAGCCGGTCTGCTGATCCGCCACAAGCTCTTTGATAGCGCAGGGATAGGTCGGAACGGCGGCTGCGGCGGCGCGATCCGCTCTAAGCTCGGTGGCGCGCGCCAGGGGCAGTCCCAGCACCAGGAAGGGCAGGCCGGCGACCACCACGGGAGGCACCAGGTGCCTCAGCCGCAGGACAAGACGCGCGGGCCCGTCCGTGAACGGCTCCCAGGCGAGATCGCCGTAGCGCACGTGGGCCAACTCGTGGGCGGTCACCGGGACCAGGTGCTCGGGCTTCAGCTCCCGGCCGAGGAGCAGGCCGTACCCGGCCCGACGACGCACGACCGCGGCGCTGCGTCCTCCGATGAGCTCGATGAAGCCCGGCGCCGCGACCCCCATGCGCGCGCATACGAGATGGACCTGCTCCTGCACGAGCGGCTCGGCACGCTCGCCCCGCGGCGCGCGGCCGCACAGGATCCAGCTGGCCCACGCCGCCGTCAGCAGCGCCGCGCCCGCCCCCCACCACGGGGCGCCGAGCACCAACGGGATGCCGGCGACGACAGCCACGTTGACCAGCAACGCACCCAGACGAAGGACGCCGATCAAAGGCCGGCCTCGCCGGTCATAGGCACGAAACGCACAGCCATGAGGTCACGCTTGCGCAGACGCCGGCCGCGCCGTTCGAAGACACGCAGCCGTTGCCGGCCCCGGCCGACCGGCGCGACGAGGCGGCCCCCCTCCCTCAGTTGCCGGCCGAGCGCGGGAGGGACTTCGGCCGGCGCCGCCGTGAGCACGATCGCGTCGAACGGCCCGGCCTCGGCCCACCCCCCGCTGCCGTCGCCGAAGCGCGGGACGATGTTGTGGTACTGCAACCGGTGGAGCGCGGCCGCTGCCGTGCGCAGCAGCGGCTCCAGGATCTCCATCGTGTAGACGCGCGCCGCGATCTCGGCCAGCACGGCGGCCTGGTATCCCGAACCGGTGCCGATCTCCAACACGTGCTCGCCGCCCTTCAAGGCGCACAGCTCGGTCATGCAGGCCACCATGTACGGCTGGCTGATGGTCTGGCCCCCCGCCAGGGGCAAAGGCCGGTCCGCGTAGGCCTCCGCCCACGCCGCGCGGTCGACGAACTCGTGCCGGGGCACCGTGCGCATGGCGGACAGCACGAGCGGATCGCGCACTCCGCGCGCCGCGATCTGAGTGCGCACCATCTCGAGGCGGGCCAGCGCCAAGTCTTCAGGGTGGAACGCGTCGGGCACCATTGCGCGAGGCCATGTTAAGCGGGGATGGGGAAAGGGAGCCGGTACGTGGCCCAACCGAGCGGGAGTGGACGGGGAAGCGGGAACGGCGCTGCCAGGAGGGACCCACGACCCTGAGCCAGGAGTCCGCGTGCGCCCACGCGCCTCGACGTCATCAGAAAGCGCCGCTCCCGATCCCCCTCCCCCTCCCGTGGCGAGCTTGCGAGCCATGTAGACTCGGCCCTCCAGGAACTGCATGCAAGTGCTCGAGATCGCGGCGCTCATAGCCGGAGGCTTCACCCTTCTGCGCTTCGCGGTGAGCCTGCCGCTCGTCGTGCGCTATTTCCGGCGCGCCCGCGTGCACACCATCCCGCGCGGCGAGACGCCGCCGATGTCGGTGCTGGTGCCGCTCTATGGCGCCGACCCCGGGCTGGAACAAAACCTCGAAGGGCTCTTGCGCCAGAACTATCCCGACTTCGAAGTATTGTTCCTGCACGAAGTTCCCGACGACCCGGCACTGGCGGCGGCGCGGGCCGCCGCAGAACGGGTTCCGGACGTGCCCGTGCGCTACGTTCAGGGGCGCACCGACGCCGTCAATCCAAAGGTCGCCGTGCTTGCGCGCGGGCAACAGGAGGCGCGCCACGACATCCTGGTCTCGGTCGATGCCGACGTGCGGCCGGACGCGCTCTACTTGCGCGACGTGGCGAACGGACTGATGGAGCGCGACATCGTCGGCTTCCCTCCGGTGCTGTTCGGCATGCAGACCGCCGGCGCGCGCATGTTGGCCCTGTTCGTCAACATCGAGGGGTTCACGGCGCTGTTGGTGGGACGGGGACTCTGGATCCCGGGCGCGACGATCGGCGTACGCCGCGCGGCGCTCCAGAGCATCGGCGGCTACCAGGCCGTCGGCGACCGCATGGCCGACGACGCCGACCTGGCTGCGGCACTGCGCCGGGCGGGACACCCCGCGGTGCTCTCCCGCCGTGCCGCACGCTGCTACACGCCGGGCGGTTCGCTGCGCGAGACGGCGGTCCTGATGGCGCGCTGGGCGCGCACGGTGCGCGGGGCGGCGCCCGTGCTGTACGCGGTGGGCTTCCTGCCCGCCTTCGCCCCTCTGCTTCTGCTGGCGACGGCGCTGTTGAGCCCGCACGGCGTCCTGGCGCTCGCGGCCTTCGCGCTCCACAACGCGATGCGCATCGGACTGTCGGTGGCGATCGACCTGCGCTTTTGCTGGGACCGGTCCATGCTGCGCTCGCTGCGCATGCTGCCGCTCATGTGGTTCGCGGAACCGCTCGTGTGGCTCGCGGGCCTATGGGGACGCACGGTCGTCTGGCGCGGGCGGACGTACCGGTTGCGCGGGGGCCGTGTTAGTCTCGCGGCACCTTGACGGAACGGAAGGTTGTCTTGTCCTTGGTGCGGGCCACGGGCCGACTGCACCTCGGCAACTACCTGGGCGCGGCGCGCGACTTCGCGGAACTCAGCCGCGACGAGACGAAGGAGTGCTACTTCGGCGTCGCCGACCTGCACGCGCTGACGACGCTGCCCGACCCGCAAGAGCTGGCGGCATCCTCCCGCGCCGTAGCGCGCGACTACCTGGCCGCCGGCATCGACCCGGAGCGGGCGTCCCTCTTCCTTCAGTCGGCCGTTCCGGAGACCTCGGAGCTGTTTTGGCTGCTGACCAACGTCACGGCCGCCGGCGAGCTGCAGCGCTCCAAGACATTCAAGGAGATGAGCGCCAAGCAGGCCGACAACGTCAACGCGGGCCTGCTCAACTACCCGATTCTGATGGCGGCCGACATCCTCGGTCCCGAAGCGGACCTGGTGCCCGTCGGCGAAGACCAGCTGGCGCACCTCGAGATGGCGCGCAACATCGCGCAGCGCTTCAACCACCGCTACGGCGAGCTGCTCAAGACGCCCGAGGGCTACCGCAAGAAGGCGATCCGCATCCCCGGCCTCGACGGCAAGGGCAAGATGAGCAAGAGCGACGGGAACGGCTTCGGGATCGCGGATTCGCCCGAAGACATCTGGAAGGTGCTGCAGCCGGCCTACACGGACCCGGCCCGCAAGCGGCGCACGGACCCCGGCAATCCCGAGATCTGCCCCATCGGCCAGATCCACCGCTTCGTGTCGCCGCCCGCGGACGTGGAGACGATCGAGACGGGCTGCCGCACGGCGGGCATCGGGTGCGTGGACTGCAAGAAGATCCTCCTGGGAAACGTGACGGAGCTACTGGCGCCGGTGCGGGAACGCGCGCAGGCGCTCGACGACGCCGCCGTCGACGACGCGCTGCGGCAGGGGGCCGCGCGCGCCCGGAAGCGCATCCAGCCCACGTTGGCGAAGGTACGCAAGGCGATGGGCCTGTAACCATGCGCTACGGCGACTACCTCAACCTGGACCGGCTGTTGGGCGCGCAGGAACCGCCGGGCGACGACGGCAAGCCGCGCGCTTTCGCGCACCACGACGAGCTGTTGTTCGTCGTCGTGCACCAGGTGTTCGAGCTGTGGTTCAAGCAGACGCTGCACGAGCTGCGGCGCGCGCGCGACCTGCTGGCGGTGGACGAGGTGCCCGAGAGCGACATCCCGCGCATCGTGGCCGCGCTGCTGCGCATTCACGAGATCCAGCAGCTTTGCGTGCACCAGTTCGACGTGCTGGAGACCATGCAGCCGTTGCATTTCCTGTCGTTCCGCGAGCGGCTCGGCTCGGCGTCGGGCTTCCAGTCCAGCCAGTTCCGCGAGCTCGAAGCCCTATCCGGGCTGCAGCCGGCGCAGGACGGGCGGCCCAACTTCAAGCAAGCGGTCTACGCCTGGCTCGCGCGCACGCCCGTCGAGGAGGGTTTCGCGCAGCGCTACCTGGCCGCCTTCGAGACCTACGTCGAGCGGCAGCGCGGACTGCAGCGGCAAAACCCCGACCTGGACGCGAAGGGGCAGGCCGCGGTGCAGGCGAGGCTCGACGCCTACCTGGCTTCGTGCCACGAGTTCCTCGCGGGCGAGAGCGCGACGCTGAACACAGCCTGCCTGTTCCTCACGGCCTATAGCGGCGAGCCCCTGCTGCATCTTCCGTGCAGCCTCGTGGAAGCCGTGACCGCCTTCGACGAGTGGTTCCGCATCTGGCGCTTCCGCCATGCGCGCATGGTCGAGCGCATCATCGGCCCGCGCGTGGGCACGGGCGGGTCGAGTGGGGTGGACTACCTGGATTCGACCGTGCGCGCCAGCATCTTTCCCGAGCTGCTGCGATCCCGCGCCTTCCTGGTGCCCGCGGATCTGCTGCCGCCGCTGAGCGACCCGGACCGCTACGGGTTCGCGAAGGACCTCCAGGGCTAGGCGCCGGCAGCTTCCGGGTGTCTCAATCCGGGGCACCGCTTTTCGAGCCGCGGGTCGCCGCCGCCGCGGGCCTCTGGGATCATGCAGCCTCGATCCCGGGCCGGTCGGAACGGGGGCCGCCGACGTGAGGACGTCTGCCGCGGCCTGCCGATTTAGGGCAGCCGTGCCGATCTCTGGGAGAGCGGGCCCATCCCCGGGGTGGTTCCGGACCAGCATGAGGAGGACCGAATCATGAACCGAATCGCTGCACTAGCGACGCTCTGCGGCGTGCTTCTGGCGACCGGCTGCTGGGCGCCGCGCGCTCCCGCGGAGAAAAACGCAATTCTCACGGCGGCCAAGGCCAAGCAGGCCGCTCCGGAATACCGCATCGGAGCCGGCGACAGCGTGACCATAAGCGTTATCGGCAGTCCCGAGCACGCCGTGTCCGCCGTGGTACGCCCGGACGGAAAGGTCTCCTTCCCCGGCTACGGCGACATCAAGGTCGAAGGCAAGTCCGCACCGGAGTTGCGCAAGGAGCTGGAGCGCTCCTTCCGCAAGTCGCTCGGCCTCAAGGACCCGACGGTCTACGTCGCGATCAACAGCTTCGGCTCGAGTGCGATCACAGTGCTCGGCGAGGTCTCCGTCCCGGGCGTCTTTCCCTACACGAGCAACATGCGCATGGTCGACCTGCTCGGCGCCACGCGCGGTTTCACGCTGCGCTCGGCCGCAGACAACACGATCCTGATGCGCGAGGTCGACGGGGCCGTCAAAGTCTACAAGGTGCGCCTGAAGCGCTTCCTCAAGCACGCCGACTGGACAACGAACTTCTATCTGCGTCCGGGCGACATCGTGCTCGTGCCGCGCAACAATGTGACGAAGTGGGCGGACGGCATCCGGCTGGCGGTGTCTCCCCTCGCGGCGTTGTTCAGCTTCATCACGCTCACCGAGAGCACAGTCACGCTGTTCGTTCCCTAACCGATACGGCATCCTCTCGCGGGGGCGGGTCTTCCTGCCCCCGCGTTCGTCTAGGGGCCCGCGTGCTAGGGAAGGAAGTGCCGAACGGGCAAAGCCACAGCCCCCAGGCAGCGGGCAGCCCGAAGGTGTAGTCCAGCGGAGACACTGTGCAGAGATTGCGTGAGCATTTAGCACGCAGACGGGGAATGCACCCCCCTTCACGGACTCTCGACGTAGGTCGAGTGCGGGACCGGGGTTGCGCGCAACACGGAAAGTCCCTAATCTCTGTGTGTATCGAGTAGGGCCGCCTCCACTTTCGGGTGGAGGCAGGTGGATGGAGACGGGAGGCGGCGCCAGAGGGCAGCTGCCTCCCACTTTTCCAGCTGCGGATCAGGCGAGCGCGGCGGCGAGCACGGCGGCGCTCGCTGTCGCCATCAGGTTGACCCAATCGTTTCCGCGTGGCCCCAGGTGCGGCTGCAGGGTTGCGCCGGCCAGACTGTCGAGCAGGTTGCCCGCCATTGCGGCGCCGGCGATGACGAGCGCCGGACGCAACGCGAACGATCCGAACGCAAACGCGGTTGCCGGCAGGAGTGCAGCGGCGAACAGGCCGGTGAGGGTCCCGAACCAGGTCATCCCCCCATCGCGCCCGGCGGGCACCTCGGGTCCGAAGAGCAAGAGACGCGTGCGGCCTCCGCGGCGGCCGAGCTCCCCGGAGACGGTGTCCGACAACGCTGCGCCCAACGCACCCGTGGCTGCCGCCATGCCCCAGCTGATCCCCCACCCATAGGCCAGCGCGGCAACTGCGCCCACGCCACCGTTGCACAGGACCTGAATCGGACGCCGTTGCCGCTGGCCGCGCCGCGAAGTCGCCGTACCGACCGCCACCAGGAGGAAGATCAGAACGAAACCCGTCCAGCCCGCACCCGCCGCCAGGCAGGCCGCGACGACGAAACCGACCACGGCTCCCGGCCGGTCGACGGCGCGCATGTAGAGGGCCAGCAACGCCACCGCCGCTGCGGCAGCAAGGGGGGTTCCGCCGTCGGGCAGCACGTCCGTCCGTCCGAGCGTCAGCCTATCCCAGGCAGAAGTACAGCGCAGCGCCGGCCGCAAACGCCACCGCCAGATTATCCTCCGGAAGCGGTAGGGTCTCCGCCAGCGCGCCCGCAGCGGCCGCAGCCAGCGCAGAGGGGAACGGGGCGACGACATCCGCCGCAGCCAGGTAGGCGTAACAAGCGAGGCCGCCGGCGGCGAAGCCGGTCGCGGCGCCCACTAACGACTTGCGCCGGTTCCAAGGCACACGGGGACGCGGTCGCAGGGTGCCCGCCATGCCCGCCATGGGATCCGCCACAGCCAGCACGATCCACGCGCCTCCGGCCGCGCGCCAGGGCAACAGCAGAGCCAGAAGCAGTACGGCCAGCGGGTACGTGACGAGGCCGCTCAAGCGGGGCTCGCCGGGGCGGCGGTAGGCGCGGTCGAGTCGCAGGTGCGGCGCGACGAAACCGTTGTACAGAACCGCCGCAAGCGCCAACACGCACACGACGAGCGCGTCAACGAAGAAAAGCAGGAACGCGCCGGAGCCGAACGCGATGTGCACGGCACGGCGGACTGCCTCCAAGTCCTTCTTACTTGACAAGGTCGTCGTGCCGTTCAAGAATCACGCCGTCTACGCGCAATCATAACCCTTTTGCAGCGTGTGGGTTCGGAGGACCGAAGGGATGAGCAACGGCAACGGCGGAGCCCAACATACGTTCCGCGCACCGCAGGTTCCGTTCGACCTGAAGTGCGTAACGCTCGCCGCCGCCGGCGTGCTCGTTCTAGGGCTGCTGAACAAGGTGCTGGCCGGCATCTTCGACATTCACAACCCGATCGGGCAGATGGTCAACCTGCTCGGCGCCCAGATCGGACAGATCGCCTTCCTGGGAGAGGTCTTCCTCAAGGCCATGCAAGGCGTGTGGCACTCGGCGGGCAGCGTCGGAGCGGCGAAGGCCACGTACGAGCTGAGCGGGCTCCAGGCCATCCTGACGGGAGTCGTGTTCTTCTCGGTTTGGGCGGTCTTCGGCGGGGCGCTGCTGCGCATCATCACGCTGCGCCTGACCCGCGACGAGCCCGTCTCGATGCGCGAGGCGCTCACGTTCGGCGGCCGCAACCTGCCGACCTTCCTGCTGACGTCCGTGCTGGTCGTGGCCATCGCGGCCTTCTTCGCCTTGTGCAACGCCGTCGCCGGCGCCGTGGCCAGTATCTGGGGCATCGGGTCCTCGATCTTGATCGTGGTCCTGTTCCCTCTGGTGCTGATCTCCTCGCTGCTGATCATCCTGACGCTGCTGGGCGGCATTTTCGGGCTTCCGCTGATGTGGGCCGGCATCACCGTGGAGCGCAACGGCGCGCTCGAGGCGCTCAGCCGCGCCTTCAGCTACATCTTCGCGCGGCCGCTGCAGTTCTTCTTCGGGTACCTGCTGATCTTCGTGCTGATGAGCATCGTGATGCTGGTCAGCAACTTCTTCGAAGACACGACGAAGGACACCTTCCGGGCGCTCAGCTGGCGGTCGGACTTCCGCGAGATGGTCGCCGCAGACGAACCCGAGATGGAGGAGTTGCGCGAATCGGACGGCTACAAGACGCGCCAGGCCGGGATCTCGGATATCGACAACCTCGACGACGCCAAGTGGTACGACTGGATCGGCTTCCTGTGGATGTTCCTGCTGCTGAAGGCGGTCATGCTGGCCTTCAAGGGATATGCGGTGCACGTGCTGCTGGCCGGTACGTCCTCGCTCTACCTGCAGTTGCGCAGGGAGGTGGACGGGACCGACGAGTCGGAGATCTTCCTGGACGAGGAGGAAACTGCGCCGCCGCCTGCCCCGCCGGGAGGCACGGCCCCCCCCGCGCCCGCCGCCGAGACGGCCGCGCCGCCCGCCGCCGCCCCCCCGGCCGCGGAAGCGTCCGCATCAGAAGCCGCGCCCGCCGCCAAGAAGAAGACGGCCAAGAAGAAGACCACCAAGAAGAAGGCGGCCAAGAAGAAGAAGACGGGCGGTACGGGCAGCGACGACGACACTTCGTCCTCGGGATAAGCTAGGCGTTCGAGCATCGGGCCGGCTTCCCACGCGTAGCAGCCGCGGGTTGTACGGGGCCCGCCGGCCGCACCGCCCATGAAGAAGACACGGCCCAAACCCAAGAAGGCTCAGCCTCTGGGTCCCGACGAACTGGCGCGGGCCACAATCCGCCGCACGCAATCGGCCGAGGACGTCGAGCGCGCTCAGAGCGTGCTGAAGACCAACCGGGCAGCGAACATCCTCGAGGCGCACCCGGAGGAGCGCGGTTCGGTGCGCATCCTCGAGGTCGACGGGGTCGTGCGCGCCGCGCTCCTGTTCGACCCTGCTCCGCTCGAGATTCGCGGGGTGGAGGTGCGCTGCGCACGCATCGTGGAAACCGACGGGGAGAACGGCCGCAAGCACTTCCGCGCAACCGGCGACCGCGAGCTCTTCGATCTGATGATCGAGGAGCTGTTCGGCTACCTGTGGGCGCGCCGCTATCCCCTGGTCTACGCCCACGGCGAGCTGGCGTTGTTCGGGACCCAGCACTTCGTTCCGTGCTTCTACCACCCCCGTGTCTCGGTGCCCGTCGCGGCCGCCCTGGCGTTGCCGGCGCGCTACCGGGTACGCCACCTCAAGGGCGACGACGCCCGGCACATCCCGAACCTGCGTACCCTCGACCGCGCACACCGGCCGGACGTGTTCGCGGCGGGCGTGCCGCCCTTCCACCACTTCTGCGTCGAGGCGCCCGACCGTTCGGTGGTCGGGTTCTTCAGCTTCGAGGCGTCGCCCGAGGCCGCCTGGACGCCGAAGATCTTCGCGCCGGAGGTGGCGGTCCGCGACCGCGAGGCCGCCTTCACGATCCTGAACCACTGCGCCGCGAAAGCACACGAGCTGGGGCTCGAGGAGATGCACTTCCCGCTGGCGGCCGCCCATCCGTTCGCGCGCATCTGCATCGAGCTGGGCGGGACGGCCGAAGTGCGCGGGGGCGCCGAGGACGCGTCCCTGGACGAGGAGATGCTCTGCGCGGTGGACCCCGGGCGGCTGCTGACCGCGCTGATCCCCGCGCTCGAGCAGGCGGCGTGGACGCCGGAGCCGCAGGAGGAGCGCGAGGTGACGCTGTCCGACGGGCACGGCGCGTGGCGCTTGCGTCTTCGGGACGGCTCCGTCAGCGTCGAAACGTTGGACGCGGTGCCGGAGCACTGCGTGCACATGCCGGACTGGATGCTGACGCAGCTGTTGGCGGGGTACCGCGGCGGGGCGGAGATCGACGCGCCGATGAAGGACGAGGAGCGCGCGCTGTTGCAGGCGCTCTTGCCCAGGGGCTGGCCCTGGTCGATGTGCGACCTCGAGCACTGGGACGCGGAGGTCCCGCGCCGCGCCGCGTGCAAGGCCGCGCGCAAGCAGATGGAAACGCTGCGCTTGCCCTGGGCTCGAGGCTCGTAGGATTGCACCCGAGTGCTCTCTACGGCACGTGCGAGGGGCGGGACGATGGGCGATCGGGCTGCGATCGTGATACCTTCCCCCGCATGAGCACCGTAGGCTCGGATCGCGCCGATCGCCGCTTTCTGCGCCCCGTAGGCGTCGGTGACGCGGAGGCGGAGTACGAGCGCTTCGTCGCGGACGTCGCGGCCGCGCTGGACGATCCGGCGCAGGACCGCAACGACGTCGTGCGCGACGTGCTACGCGGCATCTACGGCATCGAGCCAGACCCGCAGGACCCCGGACGCCGAGCCCTGCTGCTGTCGCTCGACCCGCGCCACGCAACGCTCGAGCCCGAGTACTACAAGGACATCGACGGCGCCCGCTACGAGCCGTTGAAGCCGCTGCACTGGCTGTGGATCCAGTTCGACCTGAGTCCGCTTGGACGCAACCTGCACCTGGGCGTGCTGTTCCGGCGCATGCTGGCCGAGCGCGTGTTCTCGAGCTGCGGCCACAACGTGAAGATCTTCCACGGCGTGGAGATCACCTACGGCTACAACCTGGAGGTCGGCGACGACGTGGTCATCCACCGCTGCGTGCTGCTCGACGACCGCGGGGGGCTCAAGATCGGCAACCGTGTCTCGATCAGCGACTACGCCAACATCTACACGCACGACCACCACGTGCTGGATATCGCCCACATCGCCATGAAGCCGACCACGATCGGAGACGGCGCCCGCATCACCTATCACGCCACCGTGCTGGCCGGAGCGCACGTCGGCGAGGACGCGATCGTGGGCGCGCACGGGCTCTTGCGCAAGCCGCTCGAGGCGCATGGGATCGCCGGAGGCGTGCCCGCCAAGCCGCTCGGGGTGAAACACCACCCCGGCAAGAGCGTCTGAGCGCAGAAGACGCAGAGGGCCGCGCCGTCGCACAACCGCGACACCCCCGTTCACTCCGCGCCCTCCGCCTCCCACTGCGTCCTCTGCGTCTAGAATGCTGCCCATGCGCCGAGCCCTCTTGCTGCTTCTGGTCACGCTGCCCGCCGCCGCCAAGGGCCTGCCGCCCCCGAGCCGCATCGACGTCTGGAAGTCGATCAACAACCAGCAGCGGCTGCGCATGGAGTGGGACGGGCTGCCGGACGCAACGCCCATCAAGCTGCCCGACGGCTCGACGGAGCCCGCGCGCGCGCCGTGGCCGTTCCTGCTGCACATCGTGGAGGAAGACAGCCCGGGAAACGACAAGATCAAGCGCAACATCTTCGTCGACACGCGTTTCGCGCTGCTCACCCGGGCCGTCAAGCCCGTGAAGATCTCCCCCGTCAAGGCGGCCGAGCTCCAGTACATGTTTTCCGTGAAGGTGAAGGACCCCTGCATCGTGGTCTTCAAGCGCGACTTCTCGGTCGTCGGCGCGCTGAGCACCAAGAAGGACTTCACGGCGGACCGCTGCCTGAAGCTGATGGTCAAGGCGGGGGACG
This sequence comes from Planctomycetota bacterium, assembly GCA_027297745.1. Lineage (GTDB taxonomy): Bacteria > Planctomycetota > PLA2 > PLA2 > PLA2 > JAPUHK01. Next base: position 39,771 of record JAPUHK010000257.1, read on the forward strand.
ACGCGTACGTGGAATCGGTGGGCAAGTACGTGTCGCAGTACGTGAAGATCCTGGCACAGGAAGAGAAGCTCTGGAAGCAGGAGGCGAAGATCGAGGACCTGACCGACCGGGCGGCCAAGAAGTCCCCGGCGGACATGAAGAAGATTCTGAAGGAGGTCGAGCAGCTCGACAAACAGCTGGAGGCCGACCGGGAGACGCTGAGCGAGAAGGAACAGGAGCTCAAGGACTCCCTGCGGATCAAGCCGGACGAGGAAGAGGCGTTGCCCACGACGGTGGGCAAGGGACGCAAGAAGCGCAAGGTGACGCCGGAGGAAAAGGAGGCCATCAAGGCCTACCGCGAGTTCGGGCGCGACAAGAACCCGTTCGTGCGGGCGGCGGCCGTTGAAGACCTCGGCACCCTCGACTCGCCGGTGATCGTCGACGTGATCCTCAAGGGCGCCAACGACACCGACCCACGGGTCGTGACGGCGGCGGGCAAGGCGCTCAGCCGGATGAAGTCGGCCGAGTCGCTCGAGGCCAACGTCGGCGGCCTCGTCTCGGGTAACGAGCGCGCGAAGACGGCCTGCGCCGTCGCCCTGACGGAGATCAAGCACCCTGCCGCCGTCACGGGCCTGATGGCGCTGGCGTCCAGCGGCAACGACGCGCTGCGGGGCGCCGTGTACGAGGCGCTCGGCAAGCAGGGCGACAAGGCCGCCGTGGCACTGCTCGCGCGCGGGATGTCGGACCGGGTCCCGGCGCTGCGGGTCGTGGCCGCCACCGCGCTCGGTGAGATCCGCTCGCCCGAAGGCGCGGAGCCCTTGCTGCAAGCACTGGACTCGCCCGACTGGTCGCTGCAGAAGGCCTCGATCGAAGCGCTCGGCAAGGTGCGCGTGAAGAAGTCGATCGAGCCCCTGCTGGTCCTGTTCGAGAAGCAGGAGGGGCTGCTCAAGGAGGTGCTGTACAAGTCGCTCGTCTCGATCACGGGCCAGGACTACAAGTATCGCGAGACGCACTGGCGCAGCTGGTGGGACAAGTACGGCAAAGGCTTCACGCTTCCCACCGAGCGGGACCTCGAGAAGCAGCGGCTGCTGGCAGAGAAGGCGCTGGAGGGCTACGCCAAGGCGCGCAAGTATCACAAGATCGTGACGCTCAGCCGCAAGATGGTCTTCGTGATCGACATCTCCGCGAGCATGAAGGACAAGATCGTGATCCCCCCCAGTGCGCCGGAGTCCGTGCGCGAGGAGTTCCCCGACCGCGTCAAGATGGAGATCGCGAAGAAGGAGATGATCGAGCTGATCGCGACGCTCGACAAGCACGTCTGGTTCAACATCATCACGTTCGCCGGCAAGGTGAAGCCGTGGAAGGGGGACCTCGTACGTGCCACGGGCGGATCGCGCAACGGCGCGATCAAGTTCGTGTCCAAGCTCAAGCCGCTCGAGGCGAGCGGCGGCGGCAGGAAGCGCAGCGGCGGTGACGTGCAGAAGACCAACACGTACGCGGCGATGATGGCTGCTTTCGGGCTGGCCGATCAGAAGATTCCGGACTGGAAGGCGCGCTCGCGCGTGGACACCATCTTCCTGGTCACCGACGGCGTGCCCACGAGCGGAGAGATCACCGAGACGCCCAAGCTGATCGCGGCACTGACCGAGCTGAACCGGACGCGCGGCATCGTGATCCACGTGATCTGCTTCGACAAGGAAACCGGGAAGCAGATGTCGCGTCTGGCCACGCTGAACGGCGGCAAGTACGTGCTGCGGGGGTTCTAGGGCCGCCTACCGGTCCTTGAGGGGGTAGGTCTCGAGCACCCACGCGCGCCAGCGCTCGTGCAGCGTGTTGGGCGTCACCCCGAAGGCGTAATGGATGGCCTCGGCCGCCGTCGGTTTGTTCTTGCGGTCCTGGTTCTTCTCGAGCAGTCGCGTGAAGCGGATCGGATCCGTCTCGATCATCCACTGCATGATGCTCCAGCTGAGCCCCTGCTCGATCCCGTTCAGCTCGCCCGGGCGCAGCTTCTCGCACCAGGACCCGAGCGGCGGGTCCTTCTTGCGCAGCACGAGGTTGCGGATCGTCTTCGACCACTTGGCCTTGTTGAACAGCGTGGGCGACGTGCCCTCCGCCCAGCAGAAGGTGTTCGGCGCCGCCGCCTCGCGGCGCTCGTAGTAGTGCGCCACGCCCTCCTCTATGAAAGCCCAGGTCTGGCGGTAGTAGTTGCCGAAGCCGTCGCACAGGTTGTGCGCAATGTTGTGGATCACGTGGTTGTTGAAGGCGCGCTCGCTGCCCTGAATCAGACTGTCGGCGGTCGTGTAGACCATGAAGTTGGGGTCTTCCTTCTCGTGATGCTGAAGCCCCGCTTTGTCGTTCTGCCGGCCGATCAGCGCGTCGGTGACGCCATGATGCTGGGAGTAGTCGTCCCACAGGAGCAGTTGGTAAGGAGCCAGCATGCCGAGCCAGCGCGTCTGCTTGAAGGGGCCGCCGCTCTTGGGCTTGTCGCTGCCTGTGAGCGCCGAGAAGTGCGCGAAGATGCGCTCCGCCCGGATGTGATACAGGTGCGCGCGCTGGTGAGCGTTCACGCTGAACCCCTGGAGTCCGATCTTGAGGCGCGGGAAGATCTCCTTGAGCCGGTAGGCGTCCGCCTTGGCGAAGCGGGTGTCCCACTTGATCCTGTCCCGCTTGAGGGTGCTCAGAATGCGGAAGTGCGGCGTCTCGATCACGTAGTAGTTCTTGCTCACCTCCGCCAGCTTGAGCACTTCCGCGACCGGCAAGCGCAGGATCGTGATGTCCTTCTTCTCGCCCTCGATGCGCTTCTCCTCCAGGCAGGTGGCGCAGTACCAGGGCGTGAAGACGATCTCTAGGGGCTTGTCCGCCACCCGCGGGTGCATCTCGTCCTCGAAGCCCCCCTTCTTGGCGCGCGCTGAGGAGACCACCAACAGCAGGGCGACGAGGATCAAGGCGCGGGGCATAGGCGAGTATTAGAACACCGGCTTGAGGTCGTGCCTTAGCCTCAGCCTTGGCCTTGCGAGTGCGAGGTCAACATCCGTACGCGTGCCCCTGCCCGCATCCTGCAGAGCGCCGGGCATAGGGCAGGGGCAGGGGCACGTTTACGGGAAACCTCGACGCCTGCTCGCCAGCCTGTCACGTCTGAACCAAGGCCTTAAACAAGAGCGGGGCTCCCCACACGAGGAGCCCCTGTAAGCCCTATCGCCCTCGGAGGGGCGGATCAAGCAAGGAAGAGGTCGCAGCGCAGCTCGGTAAGAGCCTTGCGCAGCTTCTCGATCACCTTGGAGTGGATCTGGCAGATGCGCGACTCCGTCAAGCCCAACACCTTGGCGATCTCCTTCATCGAAAGCTGATCGAAGTAGTAGAGCGACACGACGATCTGCTCCTTCTCGTTCAGGTGCTTCTTGGCCAGCTCCCGGATGTCGCGCAGGTGCACGTGGGTGAACGGGTTGTCGCCCCGCTCATCCTTGACCAGGTCCAGGATGCGGCTGGAGCTCTCCGCGGAGCCCTCGGGGGACTCGTCGCTGAGACTCAGCATGGCCGTCGGCTTGGCCTCACGCTCCATCTTCTGGTACTCCTCCACCGTGATCTCGAGCTCCTGGGCCATCTCGAAAACGGTGGCCTCGCGGCCGAAGCGGCCCTTGAGGCGGCCCCCCACCTTGTCCACGGTGGAGGACTTGTAGCGCACGAGGCGCGGTACCCAGTCCTGGGAACGCAACTCGTCCAGGATGGCGCCGCGAATGCGGTTGACGCAGTAGGTCTTGAACAGGACTCCGCGGTCGGGATCGAAGCGCTCGATGGCCTCGATCAGGCCGAAGGTGCCCATGCTGATCAGATCGTTGAGCTCGACCGACGCGGGCAGGGTCATGAGCATGCGGTCGGCGATGTGGCGAACGAGAGGAAAGTAAGTCTCGATCAGCTTGTTCTTGTAGATCTTGCGATGGGTACGCCCGTACTTGAGCCAGACGTCGCGGACCTTCCGATCGTCGATCCTCATGCGCCACTCCTCCTCAAATGCGACCAACGCTTCGTTGGTGCACCCCGCCGGGCGGTTCGTCTGAGAAGGTGCCGGTCCCCGAACGCAAGCGCGCCCGGAGGGCCGACCGCCATCCGGGCGCGAGGTTTTTCGCGATCCGGACTCGTGTGGCAGCTGGCTGCCCTGTCGCGCCGCAGCGCGAGTTAGGCCCTTAAGCTTTGCGCCACCAGCTTTCGCTGGCTTTGCCCTTTCAGCCGAGTTCCGAACTGACTAGGTGCCGAAAAAGAACAACATCCCGTGTGGGACGCGAGAAGACTAGCCCTGGAATGTCGTCGGGCAAGCACAACCTCGTTTTTTTTCGACGTTTCCATAAGAAGTTTTTCAACAACGACTTACAACCGAGATCTAGCTTGAGGTGGGGCGCATGTCCTACTTTTTCCCAGGCTTCGGCGGCTGCCAGCCGCGAGCCACTCGGAAGCCCAGGTCGTCGGCCACGTACTCACGCGCCTCGTGGCGGCGCGCCTGCAGCGCGAGATCTTCGAGCGGCGTCTTGAAGGAGCCGCCGCGCACGACCACGTGTCTCCCCAGGGGCGGGCCGCTCGGGTTGACGCGGGAGCTGCGGCGCAGCCAGCGCGGGTCGTAGCGGTCTCCGCACCACTCGCGCACGTTGCCGCTCATGTTCAGCACGCCGGACGGGCTCTGCCCCTCGAGCAGTGAGGCGGCGGGCAGCGGACCGGACGCGTTGTGCCGGCAGCGGTCGACCCACATCTCGTCGCCCCACGGATAGGTCAGCCCCTCCGGCCCGGCCGCGGCGCGCTCCCACTCCGCCTCCTTGGGCAGCCGGCCGCCCACCCACTTGGCGTAGGCGAAGGCCGCATACCACGAGATCCCGACCACGGGCAGGTCCTCGGTTCCCGGCCGCGGGACGGCGGCCACCCAGGAGACCGGCTTGAGGTCCACGCCCGGGTCCTCCGGGTGGCGAAAGACCTGCGTGCGTGCACTGGCCGACCCGCCGCGGCGGTTCGCGAACTGCAGGAAGGCCGCGTACTGGCGGTTCGTAACCTCGGTGCGGTCGATGTAGAAGGCGCGCGTGAACATCAGGTGCTCGGGCCCGTCGGGCGCCTCCTGCCCTCTGCCGCGGCGGGCTAGCCCGGCGGGCACCAGCACCATCTCCACGCCATCCTTGACACGCAGGAAGGTGTAGTGCCCTTGCGGGTTGATGCGCAAGACCACTAGTCCCTTGGGAGTGCGATAGAGCGTCAAATTGAGCCCTGGCCGCTGAATCCGGTTGCGCAAGGCGGGGAGCGCGACCGACTCAATACGCAGACCGCGACGCAGCTTGGGCGAGCTCCAGCGCACGCGCACGATGGGTTTGTGCAGGCTCTGGCCCTCGACCAGGCCGACCACCTGCGCGTACTCCTCCGGGATCTCGCCGGGGTGGATCGGAGGCGCGGCCAGCTTGCTGGCGGTGGTGCCGTCCACGCCGAGCACGATCACCTCGAGGTCGCTCTTTGGGCGCGGCACGACGGCCCAGAAGCGGTTGCCTTCGGGCGAAAGCACGGCCGGGTCTCCGTTCACGAGCACGCCGACGGCGCTGTGCGGCGACACGGCGCCTTCGATCAGCAGCCCCTCGCCGGTCCACTTCATGGCGGTCACATCGAAGCCTTCGAGCAATTCGCCCGCGACCAGGGCGGTGGGGACACGAGGTCCTCGCTTCGGAGTGCGCGCGCCCGTCCCGTGACGCCTGTGCGGCTGCGTGATCTGCGTGTCGGAGCCGGCGCCCGGGAAGCCCAGGGTGAGCATCACGGTGCCAACGCCCAACAGGACCGCGACGCCGATCAGCAACAGACTCTTCTTGCGGCTGAGGCTGGTCTTCCGAAGCGGGACTACGTCCCCGGGCAGCCCGGCGGGGCCGAGCTCGCCCGAGGCCATCTCGTCATGGCCATGCTGGTACTCCCCGCAGCGCGGACAGCGCCGCAGACTCTCGTCGTACTCAGCGAGACAAGCGGTGCACTTGTTCATTCCCTACGCCTGAGACGGGCCGGGCGGACCGGTTCGGTCCTGGGACCCACCGGTTCTCCATCGGCAAGATCGGGCCTGAGGGTTTATGCGGGCGTGGCTCCTGCTAGCGGCCGCATGGGCCCTAGTCGTCCTGGTCGCTCTTGTCGCCCTTGCTGGGCTGCCGCTTGCGGCCCTGCGCCCGGGCCCTACGACCGTGGGCTGCTCCGCGTAGGCCCGCCAGGAGCTCGGCGGCATCGGTGCTAGAGGCCAGCCCCAGGGCGCCCTCAGAGGCCATGCGGCACTGTGAGAGCAACTCCAGGCGGGCCAGGACCTCGAAGTCCCGCTGCCACTGGGGCAGGGCCTCCGGATCCTCGGGCAACGGGCCGGCTATGCGCTCGGGGTCCAGCAGGGGGCAGTCCCCCGGCATCAGCGCATAGCGGATCAGCTCCCGCTCCCGCGGCGATGCGCGCAGCTTGTTGCGCGCCAGCACGTGCGGAAGGAGCGACCCGCGTCGCGGCGCGTCCGCACCGAACCAGCGGTCCAGCTCCTCGACCAGACGCCTCACCCTGCGCGTCTCCTCCGCATGCTTCTCCTTCTTCATCAGCTCGCGCGCGATGCGGTCCTGCAGCTTCTTACGGTCGGCGCCCTCCAGCACGGCGCCGCGCTTCTGCTCCACCTCGGCGATGGCGGCGTCCACGTGCGGACGCAGCCCCATGGCGACTTGCCGCGCCATGAACTTGCGCAGGTTGTGGTTGGCCTCTCGGGCGGCGCGCGGATCGAAAGGCTCGGGGAAGAGCCTGTCAAACCACTGCCAGCGTGCGTCGAACGGAATGCGCCGCAACGCGTCGTCGATCTCCATGTGGCGCCAGCGCATCATCAGGAAGCGCTCCGCAACCATGCGCTGCCGGCGGTCCATCCCTTCGAGGCGCTCCACGAGCGGACGAGGCAAGTGCGGCCGGTCGCGCCGCAGCAGGAAGCGCTTGGGGGACTTGCCTTCCCGCTTCTCGGCGGGCAGCCGCTGCCACTGGCGGTAGCGCATGACGGTTACGCGCTTTTGCGAATCGGACATGGCCTCCCAGGCCTTGGCCCCGATGGCCTCCTGGATGGCCTGCACCTCTTCGGGCTTCACTGGCATCTGCCCCCGCTTCTCTCCCGCGCGTACGGGTGCGGCCAGGGCGAAGCAGGCGATCAAGAGCGCAAGACCGGTGCAGCGCGGCATGGCTAGGTCGTTCCCAACTCCTCGAGCACGGCCTCCTCGATCGCATCGAGGCCCATGCACTGGTACAGATCCTCGTCGAACTCCCACTCGTACTCGGTCGCAACCGGGACTTCGGGCAGACCGCCCGTCTGCTCCGCGCCGCCCTGTGTGAGCAACACGGCCACCAGGATCGCAGCCGCTGCGGCGGCCGCCGAAACCAGCATGATGAGGCGCCCGCGGCGGCGCGTCGCGAGCGCCGCGCGTACGCGCTGCTCGAGATCGTCCGGTGCCTCGCAGCCCGGCAACACGTCGAGCGCGCGGTCGACGGCGCGCAACGTCGTCAGCTCCGCCTCCAGCGCGGGATCGGCGCGCAGCGCCTGCTCCACCCGGGCGGCCTCTTCCGGCGACAACTCGCCGTCCAGATAGGCGGAAAGCGTCTCGGGCTTCATGCGGACTCCTTTTGTCCGGGCGCCGGCGCGGCGTTCGGATTCAGGTGGGGCTCGATCATGCGGCGCACGTTCTGGCGCGCGCGGGTGAGCAGGCTCTTGACGGCCTGCACCGACAACTCGAAGGTCTCCGCCAGCTCCTCGTAGCTCAAGCCATGGAACTTGTTGAGCAGCAGCGCCAGGCGCTGGCGCTCCGGCAGCGCGTCGACTGCGCGGCGCACTTCGCGGTGCAGCTCGCTTTGCTCGAGGGCCTCGAGCGGCGACGCGGAGTCGACGTCTTCCACTACCGGAAGAGCCGCTTCGCCGTCGGGCGCTGCGTGCAGCGACGCGGCGCGGAAGGTGGGTCGGTGCTTGCGGTTGCGCACTTCATTGAGGCTGGCGTTGACCGCCACCCGGTAGAGCCAGGTGGTGAACTTGGCAGCCGGCTGATACCGGTCCCGCGCACGGTAGACCTTGATGAAGATCTCCTGCGCGAGGTCCTCGGCGTCCTGCCGGTTCCCCACATAGCGGTATGCCAGGTTGACCACGGTGTTGCGATGCCTCTCGATCAGTGCCGAGAAGGCCGACTCGTCGCCTTTCTGGAAGGCGAGCATCAGATCTACGTCGGTCCGCTCGGCCATATCAGATGGACCGCTAGTTGGAACCCGGCGGCGCCGGGCCGGTTTCGCCGGTGTAACCAGATGAGACACAACATCTTATCGACAGACTGCCCCCCCATGGAACGCGGAAGCGGCCGCCGAGGCTCACTGCGGAGCGCTCTCGGCGATCCTCCGCGCCTCTGCCTTGAGCCGCGGCGGTCAGCGCACCCAGCGCAGGCGGCTCCAGGGCCAGACGACGGCGAAGACGCGGCCCTCCAGCGCTGTGACGGGGACCGGGCCGTAATGCCGCGAGTCGCGGCTCTGGCCGCTGTTGTCGCCCAGCATGAAGACCTCGTCGGGCTCGAGCTTCCAGATGCGCGCCTCCTCGGTGCCGGCGTGATAGAGGTCGCGGGCCACCTCGAGCTGCTCGAGGATGGGCGGATTGTCGAACCAGCGCAGGCGCACGGACAGAAAGGTCCCGTAGCGCCGGACCGGAGTGCGCACCACCTCGACCCCGTCGATCTCCACCCGGAACGAGCGGTCTGCATTCGTGATCCAGATCTCTCGCGAGCGGTCCGTGCGGATGCGCAGCAGCGAGTGCTGCTCATCTTTCGGATCGCGCGCCATGACGTGGATCACGTGGCCCTCCACCACGATGCGGCCGCGGTCCGTACCGAGCGTGACGGTGTTGGGCGGGGTGAAGCCCTGCTCCAGGCGAATCGTGAGCGTGCACGGCTCGCTGCTGGCACGCACGACGAGGCGCAAGACGACTTCGCGGCAGGCGAGATCTCCGCGTTCGATGGTCCCGTCGGGCAAGCGGAAGCCCGTGTGCAACGGCTGCTTCAGGTTCCAACCCGCGGGAATCTCCTCCAGCTCCTCGAAATCCTCGAGCCCGTAGAGCGGCACCCGCATGCGGTCGAGCAGGGGGCGCTCCTTGAGCAGCCGCTCTCCGTCGATGAAGAGGTCACCGCCCACCAGGCGCACCTCCTCGCCCGGCAGCGCCGCGATGCGTTTGACGAACAGGTCGTCGGCGGGCCGGCGGCGGAAGACGGCCACGTCCCCGCGCTGCGGAGACCCGAACAAGTATGCCAGGCGGTTGACGAGGATGCGCGCGTCGCCCCCCTCGTCGGCCGCCATGAGCGTAGGCGCCATCGAGTTGGTGGGGACGGTGTGCACGCCGAGCACCGTGACGCGCACGATCACCAACGCCAGGATGGCGGCGGCCAGCACGATCCAGCGCGCGCGCAGGCGCGGCCGCAGGGGGGCGGGACGGCCCCGCGCAGCGGCGCGCAGCACGCGGCGCACGGCGGAAGGCGGGCCGAGGTCAACGAGCGCGTCGCGCGTGGCGCGCGACGCAGGCATGCCTTCGGACACGCGGCGGTCCGCGGCCACCACGACCGCGTGCCGCAATTCGTGAAAGAAGTGCTCCGGCAGACCGCGCGTCACGCGGTGCAACACGCGATCCACTTGGATCAGCTGCTTGGGCCCGAGACCGAAGGTGTTGGGCGGTCCGGGAGGGCGCGGAACCTGAGCCCGCGCCCCCGCCACGCCGTAGACGCGCTCCCCCGGACCTTCCGCAAGCAGGACCACGTCACCCCGGGCCACCAGCCGCGCGAGCTGCGCATACGTACTCGCCGCACGCCTCTGCAGCAACGCGGGCCGGGCGGCCTGCACCCGTTCGATCAACGCTCCACCTGAAGCCGGAGCCTCCTGCAGCAAGGAGAGGACGAACGCGCTCAGATCGTCTTTCACGGCGTGCGCGCAAGGTACGCAGGAAGCAGGACCAACTTGTCTCCCAGCGAGGCGCTCGTGGCGAACGCCAGAGCCAGCAGCAGGGCGTAGCCCAGCCAGGCGAGCCCGACGACCGTCAGCAACTGCACCCCGCGCACGCGGAACGAGCGCCACGCACAGGGAATGGAAATCAGCGCGCTGCCGCCCAGATGCACCCACGCGAACAAGCGGCTCTGCGGGTCGCGGGGCTCCAGGTTGAGGGTGCGCAGCACCACGAGGATCACGAGCAGGCACACGGAGTAGAAGAACCAGCGCATCGAGCAGGCCAGAGCGCTCAGCAGGCGCCGGTATTCCGCGCGTGCCAGGGTGGCGGCCACCCACCAGGAGAAGGTGGAGAGGAGCGTCAGCACCAACAGCAGGCCGACGTATTCCAGGACGCGCGGAATCGGGTCGGCGGGCATCGGAGCCATGCTACCTGCAGCCCACCGCCCGAAACGGGAACGGGCCGGCCACCGGCGACACCACGAGCACCCCTACCCTTGCCGTTACGCCTACCCCTGCCTTTGCCCCCTTCCCGCGCCGGCCCGCAGCGGCAGGGGTGCAGAGGCAGAGGTAAGGGTAGGGGGGGAGGTGAGGGAGCTCTTCGCGAAGCCGCGAGCTAGTCCTTCAGCTCGACGTTCCAGTAGCGGTCGGAGATGAAGGAGTCCCACGAGGCCCGGCGGTGGCCGAGCAGCAGCGCGGTGTCGCTGGACCAGCGGGGCGCGCGCGGATGCTTGAGCAGCCGCATGCCCGCTTCGGACAACGTGCGGCTCGACTTGCGCTTGTTGCACTCGACGCAGGCGAGCACGCAGTTGGTCCAGTTCGTGCGCCCTCCGCGCGAACGCGGAACAACGTGGTCGATGGTCAGCTCTTCGGTACCGGGCCGGATGCCGCAGTACTGGCACATGTGCTTGTCGCGCCGGTAGAGGTTGCGGCGGCTGAAGGCCACGCCCCGGTTCGGGAACCCGTCGTAGACGGCGAGCGTGATGATCTCGGGGATGCGCAGGCGCAGGGCGACCGTGCGGATGCAGGGTTCGTCTCGCGAAGCCGATGCGTTGACCCAGGACTCGAAGTCGTGGGCCTGGTAGGTCTGCGGGCAGATGACCCTGGCGACGTTCGCGTAGAGCATCGTCATGGCGTGGCGCACCGTGGTGGTCGAGATGGCCACCCACGAACGGTTCAGCACCAGGGTGCGCTGATCGAGGACGCCCGCTTGTCCGTTCATCATCTTGCCGACTCTGCGGAGGATTCTAGCGGGAGGCCGGAAGTTGTGCAGTACGAGCCTGCTTTCGGGCCCGCCCCCGGGAACTCTCTACGGAAGCCTACCCCACGACCGGGGGCGGCTAGTCGAGCGGGATGAAGGCGATCAGCGAGTCGCCCCCGGCCTTCGCGCGCGCGGCCTGCAGCGCGCGGTACTCGAGCTTCGCGGCGGCCAGCACGGGCAGGGGCACGTCCGACCCGGGGAAGCGCGCCGCGTCGAAGACGACACCGAACGCGGTTCCCTCCGGCCACGGGTCACGCTCGCTCAGCACCGGCACGATCGCAGGGCCGCGCTCCTTCAACGGGCGCAGGTCCTGAGCCAGCCGCACCGCGTTCGGCCCGTAAACGTAGAGCCCGTCCAGCGGCACTGCGCGCAGGATCTCGCGCAGGCGGACGGCGCCGATGTCCGTGCGCACCCAGCCCCATACCGGGAAGTGCGCGCCGCGGACCTGCGCCAGGTGCTTGCGCCACAAGGCGTCCGGGCCCAGGTCGCTACCGCCGAGGTCGACGGCGAGGAAGTTGTAGCCGTCGTTCGCACGCACTTGCGCGAGCGAGTAGGAGAGGCTGCCGACCCCGATCAGGGCGCCGCTGCGTGCGGCGGTGGCGTCCGTGCGGATGGCCGTCGCGGGCAACGAGACGCCGATCACGGTCAGGAACACGAGGGCCAGAAGCGTCACGAGCCGGGCGCTGCGAATCTCGCCCTGCAACCGGTCCCGGGACACCAACATGCCGCGAATTCTAACCAGCGGGGCAAGCGCCCCCGCGGCGCGGGGCGGATCTTCAGCGCTCCCGCCGGGCACCGACCCAGGCGGTCCACAGCAGCGTGGGCTCGCGCTCCGCCCCCTCCGGGGCGTCCTTGCCGGCCAGTCGCCCGAACCGGGCGTGCGTCAGGCCCAGGATCCCGTCCGGATCGTCCAGGGCGTACTGACTGCAAGCCGCGATCACGAGGTGGTCCATCCACCAACGCTCCAGCTCCGGCGTGCGCAGGCGCTTCTCGATGGCGTCCAACACGCGCCCCAGCTCCGCAGGAGGAATGCCGCGCCCCGGGTCCGTGGCCCCGAGCAGGTGGTGGATCAGTTGGCGCACCATCTTGTCGGGCACCGTGCCGTCCGCCACGACCTGGGTGTAGTGCGCGACCCACTTCTGCGGCGTAACCCGGTCACGCCCCAGCCACAGCTCGGCGTGGTCGCGGCGCTCCTTCACGACCGTGCTCGGGTCCCGAATGGCATTGAGGACCCACTTCCCGAAGTCCGCCCACAAGGCTCCGTCCTTCTTCGTGATCGCGCCCGCGGCGGCTTGCAGGACCTCGTCCTCGACGGGGCCCTGCTTCAGCTTCACGCGCAGCGGGCCGGCAAGACGCGTGAGGCGCAGGGACAGCGCGCAGCCGCTTGCGCGGTCGTACACGCTCTTGCGTTGCAGAAGCGCCTGGACCCCCGTCGAATCGCCAGCCTCCAAAAGGGCTTCGGCCGTGAGCGCCGCCACGTCGGAGGGCGCCGTCCTACAAACGCGTTGCAGCGCGAGGCGGTGCTTTGGATAGCGCCCATGCAGGGCGCTCACGAGCACCCGTTCGCGCGTGCGCAAGTCCAGCTCGACGAAGTGCTCCATCAAGCGCTCGAGCGCGGAGTCCACTCCGCCTTCGGCCAGCGGCACCAGCTCCGCGGCGACCGGGGCGCGATGGGCGTGGCGTACCGCCGCGTCCCGCGCGCGGCGCGTGGGAACGCCCACCAACAGACGCACGAGATCGCGCCGTTCATCGACACTGCTCGTCAAGCGCAAGCGCGCCTCGATCAGGTCCAACACGTGGCCCAGGTTGCCGCCCGCGAGCGGCACGGGATCGCTCGCGTCCGCCGGCAGGGCCAGACACAGCTCCACGCGCTCCCGCTTCGGCCCATAGGTCTGGATTGAGATGCGTTCCCCGCGCAGGACGCGCCGGACCAAGCGGTTGTCCCGCCCGCCGGCGGAGGGGGGCATGCCCAGGAACTCGAGCGCCTCGCCGTCGGCCGCGGGCAGCAGCACGCCGACGAAGCGCGCACGCGTCCCGTCCCCGACGTACAGCGACGTGTACAGAGGGAGGTCGGCGCGCGTCACCTCGGCCAGTACCGGGGGGCCTCCCGCCGGCGACGAGGCCAGCACGACGCGCAGGAAACGCAGCGCCCGGTCCGAGCGCGGCGGCGGCAGGGATGCCGGACGGTCGCGGCGCAGCCGCGCGTACTCCTCGAAGGTCCGCGCCGGACCGCCGAACGCGGCCGAGAGCAGCTCGCGGGCCGTGCCGCGCAAGGGCTCCATGCGGCGCGGAAGCTCCAACACCACATCCACAAGCCGGCCGCGCTGCCGATCGCTCAAACGGGGATCGCACAACAGCTCCAGCAGCAGAGGAGCGGAGCTCGCGGCAAAGGCCGCGTCGTCCGTGATCTTGCCCTCGACGGCGCGCACCAGCGCGCTCAAGCCCCCGCCGGTCAGGCGCCCGCGACCGTAGGCGCGCAGCAGCAAGTTGAGGGCATGGGTCCCGCGCGTGAGTGGGGCGAGCTGTGCCTGCGCCTCCTCATCCAGCAGCGTCGGCAGGTAGAGCAGCGACGCGGCCTCGCTGAGCGCGTCCGCCGTGCGCGCGTCCGCGCCGCGCCGCACGGACAGCGAGAGCAAGGACGGAAGCAACCGCTCGCGGATCAACCAGCGCGTGAGAGCGTCCGGTTCGACGCGCTCGACCACGACCTGCACGGTCTTCACGGTCTCGGCAAAAAACCGCAGGCGTTCCTCCGGTGGGAGCACCCGGCGCGTTAGACACTCGTCCGCGTAAAGCAGCAGGAGATTCAGGTTCGCGGCGGAAACCGGCTGCGGCGGCGCGTAGGCGGCGCGCAGCTTCTGCAGCGCGGAGAGCGCCGTCAGGTGCACTTCGCCCGGCACCGGGCCGGACGGGCCTGGAGACAGCGGCACGTTCAAGGCCGGCTCGAGGATCTCCTGGTCCAGACTGCGAAGGCTGAGCCGGCGCCCGTCCAGCTCGATCAGCACGGGAGCGGCTTGCGCCAACAGCGCACGATGGCCCGTGGTCGCCAGACGCCGTTGGAAGCGGCGGCGCTCGGCGGCGTCCGCCCGCTGCCAGCGATCGAGCACCGACCGCGGGCGGTCGGCGGCGCGGGCCTCGGGCGCGCCGGCAGCGGCCGCGAGACCCGCGGCACACACGAGCAGCAGGGCCGGACGGCGTCTCACGAAGCGCTCAGTCTAGCGGCGCGGGGCTGGAAAAAGGCGGTTCCCCCGGAGTGCCTTCCTCACCGTCATAGCGTCCGGCGAAGGGGGTTTAAGTCCAAGGGTCCAGTGGCCGACGCTGAAGGTGTGGTTCGCCTTCTGACATCCCTGCTCGGGCTGGGCATCCTGATCGGCGGCATCTTCCTCTTCGTGCGCCCCTTCATCACGAAGGAGGAGCCGACGAAAAAAGAAGACAGCGTGCTGACCGGGTTGCAGGAGCCGCAACTGCATCGCGTCGCCGTGCTGGAGGACAGCGAGCTGCCTGAGGGAGTGAGCCTGCCCGACGTGGACGAGGACCTGATGTATCTCTCCGTCGTGGTCTTCTACCCGGGCGCGGCGCGTGTTCCCGGCGTAGGCAGCTTCCGGCTGGAGCGCGTCAACGGCCAGCCAAGAGCTGAGCTGGGCGCGATCGCCACGTTCCCCGAGATCGACGACGACGGAGCGTACGTGGAAGCGGTCTTCAAGGTCAGCGCCGACTTCCAGTACGCGCAGATCTTCCGCGGGCCGAGCCTGCTGGCGAAGAAGGTCTCGCTGGACTAGGCGTCGCCCCTCCCACCGCCCGCCGTCTTCGAGCCCGAGCCCGCCACCCGCGGCACCGCGACCGGGAGCACCACCGACCCGCCGCGCTCCCTCTACGAGCACCCCGAGCCCCGCCGAGAGACTGGTCCGTTTCGCGTCTTGCAGGACGTGGAAACCCTGCGCAGCGCGGGCGAACGGCTGGGCGTCGCACACTGACGCTCACAGCGGTGTCTCGTTCTCGGCCGTCGGGGCCGCGACAAGAAGTTGCACTTGAGAATGAGTCTCATAATCTTGCGAGCGTGGAGACCAAGCCCATGTCGCGGTGCGAGTGCGCCGCGTTGTCCTTCCAACAGATCGCGGCCCTCGCCGAGCGCGACGGAATCACCGAGTTCGAGCTCTTGTGCCGCAAGACCGGTTGCGCCTCCACCTGCACCGCCTGCCTGCCCGACCTGCAGGCCTTCCTCGCGGCGCGCGCGCGGACTTCGCCCACCACTTGTGCGACCGGTTCGGTAAGCTGAACCGCGTGAACCGGCTCAGTGCCGGTGCAGCGACAAGGAGCGAATCATGAAGGGCGACCCCGCAATCACCGACGTGCTCAACGAGGTGCTGTGCGCCGAGTTGAGCGCCGTGAACCAGTACTTCGTCCACGCCAAGATGTGCGCCGACTGGGGCTACAACTCGCTGGCCTCCCACACGCGCTCCGAGGCGATCGACGAGATGAAGCACGCGGAGATGATGATCGATCGCATCCTGTTCCTCGAGGGTGTGCCCAACATGCAGAAGTACCTGAAGATCAACATCGGGCCGACCGTGAAGGAGCAGTTCGAGTTCGACGTGAAGCTGGAGTATGAAGCCGTCGACCGCCTGAACCGCGGGATCGCGCTCTGCCGCGACAAGGGCGACAACGCGACACGTGAGATCCTCGAAAAGCTCTTGAATGACGAGGAGCAGCACGTCGACTGGCTGGAGACGCAGCTGCACCTGATCGACAGCATCGGCTCGGAGCGTTACCTCTCCCAGAAGCTGGGCGAGGGCTCCTGAGGCGGCCACCAGGCGATAGCTGTCAGCTGACGGCTGACAGCCCGGCCTACGGAGGAGCGCTGCGGATCTCGATGAAGGTCCCGCCGTTCTGCTCGGCCAGGCGGCGCATGAAATCCGTCATGTCCGCCGTCTCCCCCACTCCACCCCGCTCCTCGTCGGGCGGCGCGCCGAGCAGCAGCGCGATCGTGTGAATGCGGACGCGGCGCAGGCGGTTCAGGTCGCGCACGCGCGCCAGGATCTGTTCGGGCACCGTGGCCTTGCCGGCCGTCGGCAGGCCGTCGCTGAGCAGGTAGAGCGTATCCAGCTCCGGATTTTCGTGCAGGGCGCGCAGCAGAGTGTCGTACGTGTTCGTTCCGCCGCGCGGCAGGAGTTGCTTCGACACCCAGCGAGCCGCCCGGCGCCGGTGGGTCTCCGTCGCGGGCTTCAAGCCCTTCTCCCAGAAGTTGGGTGAGCCCGCGAATGTGATCACGTTGAACTGGGTGGGCTCGCGCAGCTCCCCGATCGTCTTGAGCAGCTGCCGTCCCGCCACGTCGATGCGCGTCACCCGGCCGTCGCCGATCTTCATCGACTCGGAAACGTCCACCACGAACAGCAACCGGTCGCTGAAGACCTTGAAGTCATAGTACTTGGGCACGCTGAAGCCCGATCCGTCGGCCAGGTTCCCAGCCGCGTCGAGCCGGCCCTCGCTGCGAGCCTTCCACCACTGCCGCCACGTCTCGGGGACGTACCCGAGGTCGCGCCCCGTGATCGCGCGCAGCGACTTCTGGGCCTCGTGCTTGACGCGCAGCCGGCCGTTCTCGAGCAGCGCGATCAGCTCGGGAACGAGCTCCATCAGGCGCGCCTCGCCTACGCTGCGCGCCGCCTGCTCATGCACGAGCACGTCGGGATCCCCGAGCAGGACGCGCATGGCCGCGAGCGTCCGTTCGTCGCGCTCGCACGTGAGCAGCATCTCCGCGGCCGCCAGCCGGCGCGCCTTCTGCTTGCTCCGGGCGGCCAGGAGCAGGACGCGGCAGGCCGTCCGGCCGCCGATGCGGCCCAGCGCGCGCAGGCACTCGTAGCGCAGCGCCGGGCTCCCCAGCGCCCGCGGACCGACCTCGAGCGCCAACAGCGCCGGTTCAGCCTCGCGCACTCGCAGGCTGCCGAGCGCTTCCACCACGGCCAGGCGCACGCCCGCATCGCGAATGCGCGGCAGCTGCAGCGCCAGCCAGCGCGCCGCTTCCGGGTCCGCGCAGCGCGCGACCGCCCCGGCGAACGTGCTGCCCAACAGCTCCTCGTCGGAGCGCACGACGAGCGTCAGCAGCTTCTTCATGGCGTCCAGGTCCGCGATCGTCCCGAGCGCCGTCATGGCTGCGATGCGCACGCGCGGGCCAGGGTCGTCCTTCACGATGCGCAGCAGCTGCTTGCGCGAGGTGGGTGTCGGCAGCGCACCGAGGCGGTGAGCCACAGCCCGGCGCCGGCGGCGGTGCGCCGCGTCCTGGTTGGAAGCGTTTTCGTCGTAGACGCGGATCAGCGCCCGCACTTCCCGTTCGATGGGCTCCAGATCGGGAGTGTCGGCCCGTGCCGAACCGGAACCCGAACCCGATCCCGCGAGCAGGATCGCGACGCCCACGCTGAGGACTCTCACGCACGCGCCAGTGTAGCCGCCGGCGCGGCGCCCGGGCCGCCGCACGGCTATACTCGGACCGATGAGCGGGTCCCTGCGCGTAGCGCTCTGCGAATTGGACACGGCGTGGGAGGACGCGGCGCTGAACCGTGAGCGCATCGACGCGCTGCTCGACGGCGCCGAGCGCGAGCAGGCGCACGTGGCGGTGCTGCCGGAGCTGGCCTTCAGCGGCTTCACGATGACGCCGCCGGCCGACGACAGGGCGGAACCGTTCCTGCGGGAACAGGCGCGGCGGCGCAAGCTGGCGTTGGTGGCCGGCCTGGTCGGCGGTCGCGGGGAGCAGCCGACGAACGACGCCCTCGCCGTGGGCACCGACGGCGCCGTCCTGGCGCGCTACTCGAAGCTGCATCCGTTCTCCTTCGCGGGCGAGCACAAGCACTACCGGGCCGGCGACAGCCTGCCGCTGTTCGAGCTGGCCGGGTTCCGCGCGGCGACGCTCGTGTGCTACGACCTGCGCTTCCCGGAGGTCTTCCGCGAGGCCGCGCTGCAGGGCGCGAACCTCTTCTTCGTAATCGCCAACTGGCCCGAGAAACGCGTCGACCACTGGCGCACGCTGCTCAGCGCGCGCGCCATCGAGAACCAGGCCTACGTGGTGGCCGTGAATCGCGTCGGGTCGGATCCGCACGAAGCCTATGCGGGCGCCTCGCGCGTAGTCGACCCGCTCGGTGAAGTGCTGCTGGAAGGACCGGGCACGGCGGATCTGGATCCCGGCCGGCCGGCGTGGCTGCGCGAGCGTTTTCCCGCCCTGCGCGACGTGCGCACGGATCGCTACAGGTTGGTGCCATGACACGCATGCTGCTGATCGCCCTGCTCCTCACTCCTGCGTTCGCGCAGGACGCGCGCCCGCCCGACGGCATCGTCGAGGGAGAGCTCAAGCCCAAGAAGAAGACGGGCAACGCGCTCCTCTACGCCATCTACCTGCCGCGCAGCTTCGACCCCCAAGCGCCGTCGCCGCTCATCGTGGCCGTGCACGGCGGCCGCGGCACGGCGCTGCAGTTCGCCAAGTACCTGCGCTACTTCGCGGAATCGCAGGGCGCCATCCTGGCTTGCCCGCAGGCATACGAGGAGATCATCGGCGTAGGCGCGGACGGGACCTGGTGGCGGGGCTCGGCGAACGAGGTGAAAGCGCTGGAGCGCTTCGTCGCCTTCGTGAAGAAGGAGTACCGCATCGACCGGGACCGGGTCACGGCGATCGGCGTGGGCGACGGCGGGCAGCTAGCGGCACGCTGGGCGCTCTCCCGGGACCGCGGCCTGCAGGGGCTCGTGCTGGTCAACTCCCTGTGGAAGCTGAGCGGCACCATGCGCGCCAAGAAGACGACCAAGATCTACATCGCGGCCAGCAAGGACGGGCAGGACAAGGAGGGGCCGTTGAGCGTGTTCGCTGCTCGGGCCGCGCAGATGCTGCGCAAGCAGAGGTACCCGCTCGTGAAGAAGCTCTACCCGGGCAAGAGCAGGAGCTTCTTCCACGGCTGGGAGGAAGACTTCGGCAAGGCGTACGAATGGTTCAACGGCAAGCGCGACTGGCCGAAGGAGCTGCGCCCGAAGAGCAACCTGCCGCCGCCTCCGCCGGGCGGGAAGAAAAGGAAGAAAGACCTGCCGCCGGCTCCCGAATAGCCGGCTAGCGCCGCGGGTCGCGCTCGTGGCAGTCGATGCAGCTCACCGCGTTGGCCAGGTACTTGCCGGCCTTGCGGTTGAGCCTGCTCACCCACTGCTGCATGAGATCCGCCATGAAGGCGTGGTCGTCGACCAGGATCCCCGGCCGCGGCAAGGCGGGCGCGTCCGCCAGACGGTCCAACGCGCGGATGTTCGGCTCGCTGTGACAGGACGAGCAGAGCGGCTGCCTCAGGCTCGGATTGCTCAAAAGCGGCGTCCAGTCGCGCGCAGGCTCTTTGTTCGTCAGCGGCGCTTCGCGCAGCGCGCGCAGGAAAGTGGTCATGAGGTAGGCGTATGCCTCGGCGCGCTCCGCCTGGCCCGCTCCGTCGCCCCGTATCGTGCGGGTCGCGCCCTGCTCCCGCGCCGGGCGCTCCCCATCCGGGCTGGCGCTGAAGTGGCGCCATACCAGAACGCCGACCGGCAAACCGACCAGCAGACCGGCGATCAACCAGGGGGTACGGCGACGGGCGGCGGACGGCATTGGGGCGCGACGGAGGGTTTATCATAGGGCGCCCGCAACGTCCCATGGCACGTCGGCTGTCCCTCCTCTTGCTCTGCACGTTCGTGCTCGGCGCGCACGTCGCCGCCGGACCCGACGAGGCCGGGCCGCTCGCGAAAGAGAGCGCCCGGATCAAGAAACGACAAGAGCTGCGAAGCAGCTTCAACTCGGCAGAGCGCCTCGTCGCGGAAAAGATCGAGGCGTTCGCGCTGCAACCCATCCGGGATTGGGAAGGCGCGGCCGAAGGCCTCGTCGGAAAACCCGCGCAAAAGCTCGCCAATCCGCTCCGCTACTACATTCTGGACGACGATTGGGAGGTGCAGGCGTTCACCTGCTTCCTGGTCGGCCGGGCGGGGCTCGTTGATCTTCTGCCGGAGCTGGAGCAGGCTTTCGACGACGCGCGTTACCCGATCATCCGCCGCACGGCCGTGGAGGCGGCGAACACCTTCGCGAGGGGCGCCCGGCCCGCGGCGGCGCATCCCCTCCTCCGAAAGGGAATCGTCGACGAGGAGCCGGGGGTTCGGCTCCTGGCCGTGGAAGGCCTCGAAGAGCTTGACGACCGGCCGACGCTACGCAAGGCCGCCTCCGACAAGGACCACGATACGCGCTACCGCGTGTTGGGGGCGCTCGCACGCCTCGGCGAGACGGAAGCACAGGAGCTGCTGCTCACGGAGATAGCCTCCTACGTGGCGACGAAGAGCCAGCAGCGCCGCGCCAGCCTCGAGACGCACGACGTGGGGGAGCGGTACTCCCAGTTCTTGAACGCCATTGCGCTCGGCTACTGGGGCGACACGCGGGGCCTCGACGTGCTCCGCGACGCTTTGCTTCGCAAGGGCGTCTACAAGAACAAGCTCTTTCTGTCCATCGGTGCGGCTGCGGCTCTGGGGAAGTCGCGTCCGCGGCAGGAGAGTGCGCTGGAGATCCGCCGCCGGGCCTTGCGTGACGCTTTGGGGTCGCGGAACGCTCGCATCCGCGGCATGGGAGCCTTCGCCGCGGGCTTCACCGGGGACCCGCAGTGGGTGCCGGCATTGCGCCGCCTCCTCAAGGACGCGCACTCGGACGTGCGCGACAAGGCCGTCGAGGCGCTGGGCCGAATCATCCCGAGCAAGGAGGCCGTGGAGTTGCTCGGCTCTGTGCTCGTGAGCGAACGGGACGTCCCGGTGCGGCTGGCCGCGGTGCGCGCCCTTTCACGCCACCCCGAACCGAAGGCCGTCGTCGCTCTGGCGCGCGGCCTGGGAGACAAACGGTACATGGTCCGCGTCGCGGCCGCCCGGATGCTCGGCCGGCGCGGTCAGCAGGCGGCGATCGCCGTTCCGAGGCTTTTGAAAGCCGTCCGGGATCCCGACTACGGGGTGCGGGAGGCGGCAGTGGTCGCGCTGGCGCGCATCGGCGCGGCCGAAGGGCTCCCCGGCCTCGCGCAAGCGATCAAAGATCGCGACGAGGGCGTGCGCATCCGCGCGCTTCGCTCGATCGCCCGCTCCCCTAGGGTTCAACTGCTCCGCACGAACAAGGCGGTCATGGAACGCTGCGTAAACCTGCTCATCTCGGCCAGGACCATCGGGCAGCGGCGGGCTGCGCGGGAGTGCCTCCTGGCGGTTCGGTCCCCGCACGCGGTCCCCCCGCTCCTGCACGCGCTCGAGGCCAAGCACTTCTCACGCCGTCGTGCGGCCTTCCATGTGCTGCGGGACTACTCGGGCGGCCGGGACTTCGGCTACGGCCCGGAGACGTCCGCCAACAAGCGCCAGGAGACGGCGCGAAAGTGGGCGGATTGGTGGGCGGAGGGCGGCTCCATCGCCGCCCCGCCGCCGGCGCCGAAGAAACGCGCGAACCTGGACCTTCCCACGTTTCATCGCTACACGCGCGATCTGCGCTGGCGGGGCATCGACCTCGTCCTGGCCTACGACTCGACGGGCTCGATGATTCCTGTGATTCGCGCCGTCAAACAGCGGCTCGACCTGCTGATCGAGGAGTCGGCGCGGATCGTCCCCAACCTCCGCCTGTCTCTCTTCACCTACCGCGACGTAGGCGAAGAGTACGTCTTTTACGGGACTCCGCTCACCTACGCGACGGAGAACCTCAAGGCGTTCGTCCAGGTCGCGGAGGCGAACCGGGGCGGCGATCTCCCGGAGGCCGTCACTGCGACGGTCAAGGCCGCCATAAAGCGGCTCGACTGGCGGAAGGACGCCCAGAAGGTGATCGTCGTAATCGGCGACGCGCCCTACCATCCTGAGAACAGGCGCGAGCTCTTCGCGGCGGTGCGCTCCTTTTCGCGTAAGGAGAACCGGGGCGTCGTGCACGCCATCTTCACCGACCCCAACCGTCTCGGCGAGTCGGTGACGGCGCGCCGGAAGCGCGGCGGAGGCAAGGTACGCTACCCGTTCCTGGACCGACTGGAGGAGATGGCGAAGGTGGGCGGCGGCAAGGCGGTCACGATGGAGGACACCGACCGCCTGATCACCGAGATCCTCATCCTCAGCTTCGGTGAAAAGTGGCGCGCCGAGATCGAGTCCCGGCTCGATTTTGACTAGGGCGCCATGACGCGACTGCAAAATGGAAACAGTCCCTGAGGATTCGGGGCTGCCGGTACGATCTCTTCCTCATAGACGGATGCGCGTGCTCTTCATCTACCCCAACATCGACTGCCCGCCGGGCATCAACCACGGCCTGGCGGCCATGTCGGGCGTGCTCAAGCACCATGGGCACGAGGTGGGCCTGATCCACGTCTGCGACAACCTGTGGGAGATCCCGACCACGGCGGAGGTCCTCGAGCGCGTGGACGCCTTC
>JAPUHK010000258.1 GCA_027297745.1 Planctomycetota bacterium
GCATCGGATGCCTCCTAGACGGGCCACCGACCACGCACTGTGGCGTTCACTTGGCACCGCTTCCGAGCGCGCCGTGGCGGCCTGTCCCAAGGGACTGCACGACACAGCGGTCATCGGCTACGCTCGTCGGGGAGGGACCGGCCGCCAGCTTCTTCACGCATCTCCTCGTCGCCCTGATCGCGGTGCGGCTGGTCGCCCCGCGCGCTGGCTGGCGTCTGTATGTCGCGGCGTGCATTCTCTGCGTGCTGCCGGACGCCGACGCGGCGCTTCACCATGCCGGCGTCGCGTACGAGCACCCCTTCGGTCACCGCGGCTTCACGCACTCGCTCCTCTTCGCCGCCCTCGCGGCGGGCGTGGCGGCGGCGCTGCTGCGCGAGAAGCGGCAGTGGCTCTTCCTCTTCGCGGTCGGCGCGTCGCACGGCGTCTTGGATGCCATGACCGACGGCGGCCTCGGCGTCGCCTTCTTCTTTCCGGACAACACACGCCACTTCCTGGCCTGGCGTCCGCTCGTCGTCGGCCCGATCGGCATCCGCCCCTTCTTCTCGGAGTGGGGCGTCGAGGTGATGATCAGCGAGTTCTTGTACGTCTGGCTGCCGCTTGGCCTTCTGCTGGGCGTCGTCGAACTGGTGCGCCAGCGAAAGGCGCGGGCCGAAGCGCCGTAGTCGTACGGCGTTCGCCTCGATGCCCTGGCTCAACGCTTTGTGGGCCCCGCTGGGACTCCGAAAGGGCTCTGCGCCCGGAGGACGGGGCCCGTTAGAAAGGGTGGGTCTGGGTCATGCACGTACGAGCTGCGCTCACGGTCCTTCTGCTGGCGAGCCTTCTGCAGCCGCCCGCCTCGGCGGCGGACCTGCCGCTGAGCGAAGCCGAAGATGCGCACCCGGTTGGCGCAGGCGCTGAAGAGCAAGAAGACGCCCAACGAGGACATCCTCGCCGCCCTGGACGCCGCCCACGTCGCCTACGGGAAGGTCGTCCCGGATCCGGCTCCGTCGAAGGAAGACGGGAGCGCGCACACGGAGCGCGAACTCGCGGCCCACACCAAGAAGTTCACGGCGGCCGAAAAGAAGTGGCGCAAGGCGGTCGAGAGGTCCTACCTAAAGGCGCTCACGCTGAAGAGACTCTCGCGGGCCAAGGAGCCGGTCAACGAACGGCTGGAAGTCAACCTGAAGGCGGCCCGGGCGCTGGGCGACACGTACCCAAAGATCTCACGCCGCATCATGGATGCCTTCGACAAGAGGCTCTTCCCGGTGAAGGACTACACCATCGACGCACGGCTCTACGAGGCGGGCTTCGAGACGCTCGCGAAGCTGAACTGGAGGGGATCCGTCGCCTGGCTGCGCGACGAGGTCCTGATCGCCGACCGGCGCCCGGACCGCAAGAACCGCACGGTCGCCGCGCTGAACGCCATGAACCGCTTTCCGCCGCAGCGCGCCAAGGTGCGCAACGAGACGGTCAAGCGGCTGATCCGCATGTTCGAGTTCGTGGAACGGCAGGCCGATTTCGGCGGATTCGGGGACACGCAGGGGCGAACCGGCCGTAAGCACATCAACCGGGCCTGGATCCCGTACTGGAAAGAACTGAAGCCGCTCGTGATCGCCACGCTGCGCCATTTCGCGACCGACCCGGTCACGAACGAAGCGCCGGTGGACTACAAGCGCAAGAAGAAACTCGTGCACGTAGCCGACTACGCGCGCTGGTATGGCCGCAACAAGCGCGTGGGCTACTCCCCCTGGATCGATCCGCCCCGGAAGAAGAAGAAGTGAGGTTGTCCTTCGCCCCTCCCCGTCACCCAACCTTCACCAGAGACGTAACCGTCGGGCTGTCCCTCCTCCTGCTCTGTACGTTCGTGCTCATCGCGCACGTCGCAGCCGGACCCGACGAGGCCGAAGACGCCGCCAAGAAGAAGGAGGAGCAGGCTCCGCAAAAGCCCACCGCGGCGCAGTTGGAGAAGGCGCTGAAGGTGCTGCAGACGACGGGCGCTGCGGGCTTCCTGCAGCGCTTCGATGCGCTGGACGTAATCGCGCGCGCGCGCGACAAGAAGACCATCCAGGCCGTGTTCGACAGCGCCGTCAACAACCACGTGGGCGCGTACGCGGTGCGCTGCGGCGAAGTCGCCAACTCGATCGACGCGCAAACCGCCGTGAAGGTCTTCGACGAGGGCACCCGCCGCCTGCGCCAACTGCCGCTGACGAACGCAGTGCGTTTTCTGGGGGAGATCCGCTATCCGCAAGTCGGCGAGAAACTCCGCGCACGCGCCAAGCACAAGGCCTACGAGACGCGCATGGAGGCGCTCTACGGCATCGTCAAGCTGGGTAACCCGGACTTCTATCCGACGCTCGTGAGGGCACTGAAGGCGCCGGACCACGAGATCAAGGTCCCCGCGGCCATCTGCTGCGGCCTGGCGCGGGTGGAGGCGGCGCGGCCGCTCCTGATCAAAGGGCTCGACGACACGAAAGAGGACTACTCCTTCTTCTGCGCCTGGGCGCTGGGCCAGATCCGGCATCCGAAAGACCTGGGCAAGGTGATCGCCTCCACCAGAGGCAAGATGACGGGCGGCGCGGGCGCCTCGAAGGCCAAGGCCATCGTCGAGTGCGCCTTCGATCCGGACCGGCACATCCCCAAGCTCTTGCCGCTCCTGGGCTCGCGTGAAGCGCTCGCCGGAGCCGCGGCGGAGGCTTTGGGACGCATCGCCAAGGGCAACAAGAAAGCCGCGGACGCGCTCACCGATTTCTTCCTTGATCCACCAGCCCTCTCCTCCCTCAGACGCATGCAGACAACGAACAAGAACCTGCTCAACCGCCACGTAGGAGACGCCCTGGGCCGCATCGGCGATCCGGAGCACGGCGCGCGCATCCTGCGGCGCTTCCAGGCCAATCCCGGCGCCGCGACCCCTTCGGTGATCAAGGTAATCGGGCAGCTCAAGACGCCGGGCGCGGCCGCGTTCCTGCAGCAAATGATCTACAAGGGCCGCAACACCGCGCTCAAGAAGCGCGCGGCGATCGCCTTCTGGGAATGCGCCGACCGCGCCGACCGCAACCAATTCCAGACGAAGCTCTTCGAGGCCTCTCAACCGAAGCGCATCGCGGCCGGCTGCCTGGCTCTCGGTTTCGACCGCTCGGAAGACGGTTTCAACTTCGCGCTGACGCTCATGCGCAGGCACTACGGCAAGAAAAACGCTGCCTACGTGCGCAACGCGCTCGAGCGTATGACCGGCCACCGCTTCAAGCCTGCGCCGGGGATCTGGAAGAAGTGGCACGAGGCGAACCTCGCTTTCTTCGTGGAGAAAGAGACGCTGCTCAAACGCAGCGAGTGGCGCAAGGAGGAGATCCTCGAAAAGCGCGGCGTGTCCGCGCGCACAGAGCGGGCCGTGGAGCTCGGGCTGGCCTGGCTGGCCCGGCACCAGAACTGGGACGGGCGCTGGAGCGGCGACAAGTTCATGAAACGCTGCCGGCAGTTCCACTGCAAGAGGTGCCAGAGCGGCGCGCGGCTCGGCGATTGGGACGTGGGCATGTCCGGCGTCTCCCTGCTGGCCTTCTACGGCGCCGGCTACCGTCCGGACAAGGGCCGCTACAAGGACGTGGTGCTGCGCGCGCAGGTCTACATAGCCGCGCGGCAGTGGGCCGACGGCGACTTCGGAGGCCAGGACGACCTGATCGACGGCTACAGTCGTCCGATCGCCGCCATCGCGCTGGCGGAGGCCTACGGCACGACCCGCGATCCCGAGTACCGCGAACGCGCACGCCGCTCGGTCGCGCACATCATCCGCATCCAATACGAGGACGCGGGCTGGCGCTACCGCCTCGGCGGCCAGTTCCCGGGCGACACGTCGGTGACCGGGTGGAACGCCTGGGCGATTGCCACGTCGAAGAAGTTCGGCATCCGGGTCGATCCCATGGGCATCGAGGGCTCGCGCTCGCTGATCGCGCGCTTCAGCTCGGTCGTGACCCAGGACGAGGAGTTCTACAACACCGCCCCCGCCTACTTCTTCGAGGTCGGCCGCGACCAGGTCTACACCCACTGGACCGGCTACAACGCGCAGGAGGGGACGCGCCATCCGATGACGGCCATCGGGCTGATCTGCCGCATATTCATGGGCGGCCGCCGTTCGCATCCGTACTGCATCGGGGCCGCCAACACGCTGCTGCGGAACATCCCCGAGTACGACGAGCGCGCGAACAGGATCAAGCCCGTGACGGGGGCGGAATGGCCGAGCTACTACTGGTACTACGGGTCCTTGGCCATGTACCAGATGGGCGGGCGCTTCTGGCGCAAGTGGAGCCGTCCGTTCCTCACGGAGGGCATCCCCAAGATCCAGGTGCAGGGGGACGAGTGCGAGCTGGGGTCGTGGGATTGCGACAACCGCGACTCCATCGGCGGCCGCGTCTACACGACGGCGATGACCGTGCTCACGCTCGAGACCTTCTACCGCTACCTGCCCATGCTGGGCAGCTGACGGCCGGGGTCTCCTCGGCAGAAGCCCTTGGATGCACCCCTGGCACACGGTGCGCGCGCCGATTCGCGGCCCTGACGCGGGGCTGTCGACGTCGGGCGCGTCTCACTCGCGTCATCGGCGGCGTCGCAAGACGGATTTTCACATCCGCCACTCCGGCGA
>JAPUHK010000259.1 GCA_027297745.1 Planctomycetota bacterium
GTCGGCGCGCTGGTTGTGCGCGAAGTACAACAGCAGCGGCACGCCGTGCTCCGTGT
This sequence comes from Planctomycetota bacterium, assembly GCA_027297745.1. Lineage (GTDB taxonomy): Bacteria > Planctomycetota > PLA2 > PLA2 > PLA2 > JAPUHK01. Next base: position 57 of record JAPUHK010000259.1, read on the forward strand.
AGCACGCGCTGGCCAGCCGTTCGCGCACGACCTCCGTCTCGCCGGACTCCCGCTCGAAGCGGTCGACCTCGAAGGGGGCGTCCGCGAGCGCCGTGTGCAGGCGCCACATCTCTTCAGGAGGGATGTTGCCGGGCCCTTGCGCGTCGCGGTAGGCGGCGAACAGCTCCTCGCCGGTCACCTGCGGCACGCGCACGGACCGGGCGTGCGTTGCGATCGCATCCTGCGGCTCGGCGCCGTCCACGAGTTGGTGCAGCAACGGCACGAGCACGCCCAGCGCGCTGGAGACGTTTTGCGAGCGGTGCGTGAGGTTCTGGTGCTCGATGGCCAGACCCAACCCCTGGTACGCGCTGCCGGCCAGCAGCGACACGACCAGCGGGCGGATCACGCCGCCGTGGGAGCCGATCGACCAGACGTTGCGCTGCTGCTCGGCGCAGGCATGCGTGGGCAACCCCTGCGAGAAGCTCTCGAACCAGCGCCGGATGTAGATCTCCGTGTAGGGGTCGCGGTTGCGGCCGGGCGTGGCGAAGTGCTCGACGAAGGCCTCCAGGAAGTGCTCCTGGTCGTAGCGGCCGCGGTCCGCCACCGAACGCATGAGCACGCGCACCAGCTGCGCTCCGACCGTGTTCTCACCCGCCTTCAGACCGTGGTGGTAGTGGTAGCGGTCCTCGAGCTTGGGCACGACATTCCCGTGCTCGGACTCCCGTTCCGATCGATCGATCTCGATTGAGCTGTAGCTGGTCTGATAGAAGCGCGCGTGCTCGTGCAGGATGTCGTAGGGGCGTCCGAGACGCTGCGCCGTTTCGACGTCCGGCTTATAGGCCATCCCCACCATGAAGCTCTCGGGATGCGGATGCGGGGGGGCCGCATAGCCGCTCACACCGCCATCGAAGTCCTTCTCGATGTTGTCGAGGCGGTAGTACCAATGCGCCGGCATGGCCAACGCGTCGGCCACGAACAGTCCCCACAGGGCGTTGCCCATCCGGCGGCGGCGCGCGTCGTCCGAGAGCATCCCTAACTCCCTTCGTAGAGGCTCTGCGCCTTCCGGGCCGAGGTCAAGATGCCCTTGATCAGCGCGGAGCTGAAGCCGCGATTTTCCAACTCGTTGAGACCGGCGATCGTACAGCCGCGGGGCGTGGTCACCGTGTTCGTCACGGCCGCATTGTAGGCGGGGCTTGCGCGCCGCCCCCCGGGGCTGCGACAGTGGGATCTGAGGAGGAGACCCATGGTTACGAATCCGCCCGAGAACATGCCCTGGATCACGCCGTACCTTTACTACGAGGACGTGGCCGCCGCTATGGACTGGCTGAGCAAGGCGTTCGGCCTCGAGGAGAGCGTGCGCATGGCCGGGCCGGACGGCAAAGTGCTGCACGCCGAGATGCGCACCGGCCAGGGCGTGGTCATGATGGGTTGCCCGGGGCCGGACTACCGAAACCCGAAGAACAGCGGACACTTGAGTGGTGGGGTTTACGTCTACGTGGACGACGTGGACGGCCATTGCGAGCGGGCAAAGGCAGCCGGGGCCAAGATCGTCGAGGAGCTTCAGGATCAGTTCTACGGCGACCGGCGCTATCGCGCCGAGGATCCCGAAGGGCACCAGTGGGCCTTCGGCCAACACGTGCGCGACGTTCCGCCCGAAGAGCTGAGGCTGCCGGGCACCTAGCGGTGCATGAGACGGACAGCGCGGGGACTGCTCGTACCGGAAGCCGAAGAGCTGGCGCGCGAGCTGCGCCGGCGCTACGCCCGGATCAGGCCGGGGTGCAGCTACTCGAGCGCCTCCAGCCGGAACAGCGTCAGCTTTTGGGCGGGGGGCCGTCTCGGGTGCCCGCCGCTCTCGCTCACGACCGTGACGCGGCTGAAGGCCGCAAAGCGCTCCTCGTAGCGCCGTTGTGCGAGCACGTGGATCGGCCCACCGGCCATGTGCGGCTTCAGGTCCGCCGCCTCCCACCCGATGAGCGGCCGGTCCACATAGAAGAAGTACCAGGCGATGCGCGGTCCGCCGCATGCGTACAGGCGCTCCGCGCCCAAAACCCGCTCCGGCAGCGACAGCAGAAAGCGCTTGTCGTTGATGCGCGGGTCGCGGGAGGGCAGGACCCAGCCCTGCACGGTGAGAATCGCGGCCGCGATGCATGCCAGGGTCCACGCAAGTGCGCGCCCGGCGGCTCGGCGCAGGGCCAGCACGCCCACGCCCGCCACGCCTAGCGCCGTGAGCCCGCCGAGCACCAGGGCGGCCTGCGGCGGGCGCGCCCGGTCGGAGATGATCACCGCCGCCCCGAGGCACGCGGGCGCCAGCACCCATACGCAAGTGCGAGCGAAGCGCTGCATGCGCGGGCCCCGTCGCCTCACAACTGCCAGCGCGCGGCGCACACCCATCGCGGCCACCGGCGTCATGGCCGGCAGCGCGTAGATCAGATAGTGATGGTTCTTCCCTCCGGACAAACTGAGCAACGTGAACAGGCTCCCTGCCCACCACCAAAGGAAGCGGTCGGGCGCTCCCTTCCGGCGCCGCGCCCGCCGCAGCGATTCAGCGGCGCCCACGAGCACGAACGGGGTCCAGGGCAAGAGCTGCCACGGCCACGCGGTGAAGTAGAACCACCATGGCCGGTTGAAAGCCGCGAGGTCTCCGGCTGCGCGGTCGAGGAAGTGCGCCTTCCACTGGTCGACGGCAGTGGGATCGATCGTCGCAGCCCACACGTACCAGAACGCCGCGACGACGGCCGCGAGAGCGAGCCCGGCGGGCGACCAGAGCAGCGCGAGCCGCTTCCAGTCGCGCTGCAGCAGCGGCAAACCCGCGCACGCGACCAGGATCAGCACCGTGCCGAAGAGCGGTCCCTTGCAGAGATTGGTCATCCCCACGAGGAGCCAGAACAGGAGTTGCCACGGCCACCGCCGGCTACGGTCAGCCTCGCCGACTAACGACTGCAGCTTGAGGAACACGGCTATGGCGGCCACCACGAGGAACAAGAGCAGGATCTCCACCTCCGCCAGCCGCGCGTGGTTCCCCATATAGACGACAGTGGCCTGAATCCAGCCGCTGAGCAGACCGATCGTGCGGCCGAAGAGGCACGCCATCAAGCCGGCCACCAGCAACACGACCGCCACGCCTGTCAAGGCGAAGGGGAGCCGCATCGCGAACTCGTTGCCCCCCCCGAGCGTGCCCCCGACCGCGGCAGCCCAGACCGGCAGCGGCGGCTTCTCGTTCAGAGTCCGGTCGCCGATGTGCCGCACGATCCACTGACCCTCCTGAATCGAGCGCTTGGCCGGCCCCAGGACAAGGTGCTCGTGGTCCGTGATCACGCGGGCACCGCCCAGGTTGAACGTGTAGAGCAGCAACGTGACGGCGCCCAGTGCCAGCCACTGCCCGCGCGCGAGCGGGCCCCAGCGACCGGAGGGGCGCGCCGCCTGAGTCATGAGCGCTTGAATCTATCCCCGCCAACGAGGGATGGACAGCAACCGGCGGCACACGACGGGCGCCTTAGCTTGCGCTTAGGGCGGCTGCGCGCGATGCGCATTTGACCCGGGGCGGCGTTTACGCGAGCATCCGACCCTCATGCGCGTGCTGATCACGGGGGTTGCGGGGTTCCTGGGGTCCCATCTCGCGGACCGGTTCCTGCGGGACGGTCACGAGGTGATCGGGATGGACAACCTGCTGACCGGCTCGATCGACAACGTGCAGCACCTGCTCGGCAACGACAGCTTCACGTTCGTGCGCTACGACGTAACGAATTACGTCCACGTCAACGGCCCGCTCGACGGCGTCCTGCACTTCGCGTCGCCCGCCAGCCCGCGGGACTACCTTCAGCTTCCGATCCACACGCTCAAGGTGGGCTCGATCGGCACGCACAAGACGCTAGGGCTGGCCAAGGCCAAGGGCGCCCGCTTCCTGCTGGCATCCACCTCGGAGGTCTACGGGGACCCGCTCGTGCATCCGCAGCAGGAGAGTTATTGGGGGAACGTGAACCCCGTGGGCCCGCGTGGCGTCTACGACGAGGCCAAGCGCTTCGCCGAAGCCCTCGTCATGGCGTATCACCGCCACCACGAGCTCGACACGCGCATCGCGCGCATCTTCAACACCTACGGCCCGCGCATGCGGAAGCACGACGGACGCGTGGTCTCGAACTTCTGCGTCCAGGCGCTTCAAGGCGAGCCGCTCACGATCTACGGGAGCGGCAAGCAGACGCGGTCGTTCTGCTTCGTGTCGGACGAGGTGGAGGGGCTGTACCGCCTCTTCCAGTCCGACGAGGTGTTCCCCGTCAACGTCGGCAACCCCACAGAGCACACGGTAGACGAGCTCGCGCAACTGGTCGTAGAGCTGACCGGGAGCAAGGGCGGCATCGTGCACGAAGAGCTGCCGGAGGACGACCCCAAAGTGCGCCAGCCCGACATCACGCGCGCCCGAGAGAAGCTCGGCTGGGACCCGCAGATCTCCCTGCGCGAGGGCCTGCTGCAGACGCTCGAGTACTTCTCCGTGCTCCTCGGGCAGGCTGACTGACCGCCCATGCGGCTGTCGGTTCTGATTCCGGTCTACAACGAGCGAGACACCATCGAGCAACTCCTGCGCCGCGTGCAGGAGACGCCGCAGGACACCGAGATCGTCGTCGTCGACGACTTCTCGACAGACGGGACCCGGGAGCTGCTGCCGCCGCTCGAGCGGGAAGGCCTGATCGACGCGCTCGTGCTGCAACCGAAGAACATGGGCAAGGGCGCCGCGATCCGTGCGGCCGCGCGCGCCGCGACCGGCGACGCGGCGGTTGTCCAGGACGCCGATCTGGAATACGACCCGGCGGAGTACGGCCGCCTGCTGGCGCCGATCGAGCAGGGCATAGCCGATGCCGTGTACGGATCACGGTTCATGGGCGGGAGCGCGCACCGCGTCGTCTACTTCTGGCACTACGTCGGTAACAAGTTCCTGACGCTGCTCTCGAACGCGACGACCAACCTCAATCTCACGGACATGGAGACCTGCTACAAGGTCTTGCGCAAGGAGGTCTGGGACTCGATCGAGATCGAGGAGAACCGCTTCGGCATGGAGCCGGAGATCACGGCCAAGCTGGCGTACGGGGGCTGGCGCGTCTACGAAGTGGGCATCTCGTACAGCGGGCGCACGTACGCCGAGGGCAAGAAGATCAACTGGAAGGACGGGATCTCGGCGATCCGTTGCATCCTCAAGTACGGGATCTGGCGGCGGATCTTCCCGCGCAAGCCCAAACGGTGAAAGAGGGTACGGGATCTGCGGACGGCGGCCGCTTCGCATGGAGCGGACCGCTTACGGTCCTTTCGTTCCCCCAAACGGGAGTGGCCTCGCTTCGCATGCGGCGCATCGTGTGGATCCTCATGGGCCTCGGGATCGCGGCGCGCTGCGTTCGCATGGCCCTACGTTTTCCGCTCTGGCCGGATGAGGCGTTCCTTGCCGCCAGCCTCATCGACCGCGGGTACACAGGCCTGCTGGAGCCGCTCGAGTATCACCAGGTGGCCCCGTTCCTGTTCATGTGGGTGCAGGTCACCTTCGTGAAGCTCCTGGGCTTCAACGAGTTCGCCCTACGCATGTTCCCCTTCCTGTGTGGGATCGGCAGTCTCTTTCTCTTTCGCCGTCTGGCGGCGAGATTGCTCGGAGGGGGGGCGTACGTCGGGGCTGTGGCCCTCTTCGCGGCTGCCTATCCGCTGATCCGCTACTCGGGCGAGGCCAAGCCGTACGGTAGCGACGTCCTGGTCGCGCTGGTCTTGATCACGCTGGCGGTAGAGGCCTGGCGACGCCCGGACCGATGGCTACCCATGGCGGCCTTGATCGCTTTCGTGCCGGTGGGCATCGGCCTCTCCTATCCAGCGGTGTTTGTCGGGGGCGGGGTCAGCCTCGCTTTGGGCGCGGCGGCCTTGTCCCGTGGCGACCGCCGGGCATGGCTCCGTTGGTGCCTCTACAACCTCGTGCTGGTCGGCAGCTTCGCCTGCCTGTTCGCCCTGTCCGCGGGCAAGCAGGCCGACGCCGAGACCTACATGACGGAAGCCTGGGCGCACACGTTTCCGCCGTATCAATCTCCGGTCGAGCTCGTCGGCTGGCTCGTGAAGACACATGCGAGCGACATGCTGGCGTATCCGGTGGGCGCAAGCCATGGAGGGAGCAGCCTGACGCTGCTGGGCTGCATCGCCGGAGCCTGCGTGCTCTTGCGGCAGCGGCGGTGGACGCTGGCGCTGCTGTGCTTCGTGCCGCCCGGGTTGCACCTCATCGCGGCCGCGATGCAACGTTATCCGTACGGCGGTCACCTTCGCTTCACGCTGTATCTGGCTCCGGTCATCTGCGTCCTGGCGGCGCTCGGGGTCGCCTGGGCGATAGCCCGCTTCGCGCGTTCCCCCTCCCGGCGTCCGGCCCTCTACGGCATCTTGCTCGGCCTGGTCGCCTTGATCCCCTTGGGGAGCATGGTGCGCGATGTCGTGCGGCCCTACAAGGCGGCGGAATACCAACGCGCGCGCGACTTCGCCCGTTGGTTCTGGCACGACACGGCGTTGAGCGGAGAAGTGGTCTGCCTGCGCACCGACCTGGGGCTCTGCTTCGCGCCCAAGACACTCGAGTGGGGGGACTCGTCCCTCTACGTATGCAACCAGCGCATCTACTCGAAGCGCCATGCGCGCGGGGAGCCGCCCGATTTCGACCGGGTCTCGAAGGAATGGCCGTTGCGTGTCGTGCAATTCAGGGTGACGCGCTGGGAGTACGATCAGGAGGCGTTCGACCTATGGATGGCGAAAATGCAGACGGAATACGACTTCGTCGGGCACGAGACCCATCGCCTCGCCGAATATGGGGGCAAGAAAAAGCTCCTCGGCCTCAACCGCATCGAGGTCTATGAGTTCGTCCCCAAGTAGGGTGTCGCGAGGCATCGTCCCGGCCCGCTCCGACGCATGAAACTCGAGCGGCCCTACGGCGAGGCGAGACGCGGCGACTACGAGGACTGCCACAACATCGTGGTGACGCCCAGCGTGAGCGACGTCTTCGCACAACCGGCCCCGGAAGCGGAGGCCCGCTCTTCGTTTGCCTGACCGCCGCCACGGGGACTCCCCTACTTGGGTTTGCCCGGGTCTGCGGGCTCGAGCGGTGCCGGCCTCGGCGACTTGACGACGACCTTGACGCCTTCCGCCTTGATTCGATAGCGCACGATCTCATCCGGTGTGGCGGTGAAGTCTCCCTTGAAGTGGCACTCTTTCAGGGTGACTTTCTCCCGGCCGCCGCGCGGCCCCTCGAACACGATCTTTTCCGACGTGAAGTCGCAGCGTGAGATCTTGGTCTTGCCGATGCGGCCCTTCTGCTCCTGCCGCAGATAGAAACCGCCGTCGAAGCGGCAACCCTCCAGCGTCAGCTTCACGCCGCCCGTGAAGGAGGCGCTTATGCCGCCGATCTGCGTGTTCGTCACCCGTGCCTCTTTGATGTGGTGCAGGCGCAGCCCGCCCTTGATGACGCCCGGCTCCTCCGTGTTCAAGAAGCGGCACCCGGAGATCTCCAGCTTGACGTTGCGATCGGAGCCCGTCGACGCGATCTGGCAAGTCGACCGGCAGGTCACGTTGCGCAGCACCAGCCCGCCCTCGTGAAACGTCACCCACACCGAAGCGTCGCCCGTCATGGCCACGTGCTCCAGGACCGCCTTGCCCCTCGTCTCTCGCCCGTGCGGTACGAACACGCCGCCCGTCCCCAGGAACTTGGCGTGGACGATCTTCAGACGCTTGAACTTCCAGCCGAGGTTGACCCACTCGTTCTCGAGCACGACCTCCTCGCACGGCTCCACGGCGACCTCGAGCGATCGACCCTCGAGATCCAAGACGGCGCCCTCTCCCTGCCCGACGA
>JAPUHK010000026.1 GCA_027297745.1 Planctomycetota bacterium
GCCGAGTGACTCCATCTCGGCGGGGCGGCGGCGGCGCGCGCGCAACCAGCCCAGCACCACGAGCACGCCCGCCAGCGCCAGGAGCGCCAACTCGAAGTTTTCGACGATGATGAAGAGCGGATAGGGCAGCCAGGGCGTGACCTCTTCCCGCCAGCGCACCTCGAAGCGCTGCAGCTCCTCGCCCGTCGCTTGTACGAAAGCGCGCTCGAAGGAATCGCCCGCCGCGCTCCGCCGGAGCAGCCGCTGCAGCGCGCCCAGTCCGTGCTCACGCAGGAAGAACGCGACCACCGAGCGCCCTTGCGCATAGGCACGCGCCGCCACGTCCGCATGCTTGCTCCCAAAGCCCGCGTCTGCGTCGCGCAGCGCCGGCAGGCGTCCGGCCGCGGCCGTGCGCTCCACAGAGAAGTCGGCCTGCAGATAGCCGGCGCCGGCACGGTACACGCACAAGCCCTCTTCGAACCAGCGGGGCAGGGCGCGGCCGGGGCGGCCGGGCATGGGCCGCAGCTGGTTCAACACCTGGTGCACGGCCTCGTGGACGGCGACGACGGTCAGCGAGTTGTTGGGGTTGCTGTCGATCTTGTCGAGCCGGAAGATCAAACGGTCGTCGGGGAGCGTCACGGCGACCGCCCACTCCGGCGCGGAGCCGCCCAACTCCCGCTCGAGCTGCTCGTGGTCCGCAACAAGGATCAGCACCGGCGAACCGACCCGGGGTAAGCCGAGCCACGCGGCCATCTCCTCGCGGCGGCGGGGAAAGCTGCGCAGCAACCTGGCGGCGGTCGCCTCGGCGCCCGCCGGATACCGGATGCGGATCCCGTGCGCCTCGTCCTCGCCGGCGTGGGCGGCGAGGCTCAGGAAGAGGGCCGCGAGCCCCGCAGCGAGCGCGCAAGCAACAAGCCGCCACCCACGAGCAAACCGAGCAGCAACGTCCAGCGCCAGAAGATCCAGATCGCCCACAGAATTCCCGCAATCAACAAGAGAGCCCCGAACCAGGCCTGGAGCCTCTTTCGCGGCCGCCCGTGTCTCAAAACGTGCAGAATGCGGGACAGCGCCATTTGGAGGATTCCAGGGCCCGGCACGGAACGGAGGCCGGACGGCCCGTATTCTAAGGAAGGTGCGCGCTTTCCACCCGGAGCTGACCCGGCCCTCCTTGAGATAGGCTCTTAGAGCGAATGTTCCGTCTGACTGTCAAGGATCCCGAAGGTACCCGCAAGGTGGTCACCGAGCGGACGCAGATCCTGGTCGGCCGCCGCGTAGGCGTGGATGTCTGCCTGCAGGACATCAGCGTCAGCCGCAACCACTGCCTGCTGCGCATCGAGGGCGACCGCGTCCTGCTCACGGACCTGAGCTCGGCCGGCGGGACCCTGGTGAAGGGCAAGAAGATCGGCGAGATCCTGCTCGAGGCCGGGGCGGTCTTCGAGATCGGCAAGTCGCGCGTTTGCCTGGAGGCCTTCCGCACCTCGTCGACCGGCCTCGTGCTCGAGCCGCCCGAGGGCGCGCACCTGTGCACGGCCACGGTGACCCAGGATCCGCCGGGGCAGGTGCAGTTGCCCGTGGGTGACGACACCCCGGCACACGCAGACGACGCGAAGCAGCCGACGCACGCGGCGGCCTCCGAGTTCGGCCGCGAGCTGCGCGTGATCCTGAGCAAAGCCCCCTGGTACACCATCTCCGTGTTCGTGCACGCGATCATCTTCCTGCTCTTGCACCTGTTCACGACCTTCTCACAGGAGGGGCTGCCGCGCGATGCCGCCATCCTGGCGCAGGCGCCGAGCGACGGCGGGGAGATCGATCCGGACACGGTCGCCGAAGAGCCGGAGATGGAGGAGCCGGAGCTCGAGGAGGAGGTGCTCGAGGAGATCGACGAGGACCAGCCCGAGGAGCGCGAGTCGGATGAGGACACTTACATTCCCCCGCCGCCCGTCCGGGCCGAAGTGGACGGCCTTGGCGGCGGCACGGAGCTCTTGCGGCTCGTGCTCAGGAAGCGCGTGGCCAAGATCGACGACAGGGAGCAAGTGCGCACAAACCCCGGCGACTTCCACAGGCGCGCACGCGAGATCATGGAGGGCGAAGGCGGGACGCCGCGCGGCGTGCGGCGCGGCGCGCTGGTCGTGACGAAGGGGGACCATGATTCGGTCGAGAGGGTGCTCGACGAGTACCACCTGCCCTACAAGCTGGTCACGCTCGAAGACATCGCGAACGGAACACGCAAGCTGCTGCCGGGCCAGATCCTGTTCGTCAACTGCCACATGGCGGCGCCGCGCCTCCGGAAGAAGCTGGCCCAGAAAGTGCGCGCGTTCGTGAAGGCGGGCGGCTGGATGGTAACCACGGATTGGGCCATCAATCCGTTCGTCACGCAGGGCTTTCCGGGCCGCGTCAAGGTCGTCCCCGGAAAGCCGCCCCAGTGGGGCGACACGACGATTGCCGTGGCGCCGACGAAGGAGGACCTGACGCTGCTGCGCGGCGTCTTCCACGGCGCGAGGAGGGCCCGCTGGTGGCTCGAATCCTCGAGCACGTTCTTCAAGCCCGTGCCGGGCCAGGGGGTGCGGGCGCTCATCGTGAGCGATGATCTTCAGCGCAGGTACAAGGCCTACGACGTCGTGTGTGAGTTCACGGCAGGAAAGGGCCGCGTGGTGCACGTGCTGGGCCACCTCTATCAGGAAGACGGCAATCTGCAGGGCATGATCGCGATGCATCGCATGCTCTTCAACCTGATCCGCGAGCGTTACCCGGACGCAGAAGACAGCGATCGCGACCATTGACGGCCGCGACCTTCATACGCTTCCTGCGGCCCGCCACGTTGGCGGCGCCCGCCGCCGGCATCGTGGGCGGTGCGGTGGCCGCCTCCGGCGGGTGGCCCGAGTCGCCGGGGCGCGCCGGCCTGGCGCTGTTGAGCGCCTTGCTGCTCACCGGAGCCAGCAACGGCATCAACCAGATCGCGGACGTCGACACGGATCGCATCAACCGCCCCGACCGACCGCTGCCGTCCGGCGCGCTCGGGCTGCGTAGCGCAGCCGCGTTGGCAGCGCTGCTGACCGCGGCGGCGCTCTTCACGGCGGCGCTGGTGAACAAGGCCTTCCTGATCTGCGTGGCGCTCACGATACCGCTCACCGCCGCCTACTCGCTGCCGCCCCTGCGCTGGAAGGCGGTCCCCGTCCTGGCGAACGTCGCCATCGCAACGCCGCGGGGGCTGCTTCTTGTGATCGCCGGCTGGGCCGCAGGCGGCGGCGCCACCCGGCCCGAGGCGTGGGTGCTGGGATCGGTGGCGTGGCTCTACGTGTTCGGCGCCGCCACCACGAAGGACTTCGGCGACATCGAGGGGGACAAAGCGACAGGTTGCCGCACCCTGCCCATCCTGCTTGGCCCCGCCCGGGCGGCACGCATCGTGGCGCCGTTCCTGGTGGTGCCCTTCCTGATGTACACGCCGTTCGCCGGGGCTGGGCTGCTCCCCGGTGGCGTGGCCATCTGGTCGGTGTTCGGCCTGCTCCTGGCCGGGCTCGGCTTGATGGCAGCACAGCGGCTGGTGCGGGACCCGCTGCCGCCCCTGCGCCGTCCGCACCCCGCTTGGGGGCTCATGTACTTACAGCTGACGCTGGTCCATCTTGGCTCCGCTGCGCTGTTCGTCCTGACCGCCGCTGGGTAGAAACAGAACGCAAAGCCGCCAAGGCGCAATGGGGGACGCGAACTCCGCGATGGCCTCTTCTAGAGCTTCGAGCGCGTCAGTCCGCGGACCGGACTTGCCGATTGATGGCCGACGAGCGACGCGTCCTCTCCGACCAACCCTGCGTCTTTGCG
>JAPUHK010000260.1 GCA_027297745.1 Planctomycetota bacterium
ATGAACGTCACTCAGACCATGAAGCGCCTGGAGACGCTGGGCACCGACACCTACAAGAAGCTCTGGCCGCGGCACGGCGTCAAGCCGCCTCTGTTCGGCGTGAAGTACGCGGATCTGTACGCGCTTCAGAAAAAGCTCGCCCCCGACTCCAAGCTGGCGCAGCAACTGTGGCGCACCGGCAACCACGACGCGCGCATCCTGGCCACGCTGATCGTCGACCCCGCAGACCTCAGCGCCGCGGAGCTCGACGCGTGGCTGCGCCCGGCCGACAACTACGTCTTGAGCAACGCGGTTGCCGGCGTCGCGGCACGCTCCCCGCACGCGCAAAGGAAGGCCGACCAGTGGCGCAAGGCGAAGAGCGAGTGGAAGTGCGCGGCCGGCTGGGACGTGGTCGCCTCCATGGCCGCGCCCGGCGGGGCGCCCGACGCCTGGCTCGCGCCCCGCCTGACGGAAATCCGCAAGGGCGTTGCCGGCGCCGCCAACCGCGCCCGCCACTCCATGAACGGTGCACTGATCGCGATCGGCGGCTACCGGCCGGCGCTCCTCACCAAGGCTGTTGGAGTCGCCAAGGCCATCGGCAAGGTGCAGGTCGATCACGGACAGACCGGGTGCAAGACTCCGGACGCCGTGCCCTACATGCGCAAGGTGGCCCTACGCGCGAAAAGGAAGGCCGCCCGCAAGGCCGGGAAGAAGGCGAAGAGCGCACGCCGCTAGCGCCGGTCAGCCTTCCAGATAGCGCGCGCGCAGCTTGCGGCGCATGAGCTTGCCCGAAGCGGTGCGCGGCAGCTGCTCGGCCGGCACGAGATCGTAGATCTTGAACAGCGGATTCAGCTTCTTGGCCAGCTGCGCCCCGAGCTCCTGTTTGAGGCTGTCTGGATCCACGGACCCGCGCACCACCGCGTAGACGACCAGGCGCTCCGCGCCCTCCCCCTCCGGCTGCACGCCCACGGCGGCCGTCTCGTAGACGCCGGGATGCGTGTTCAGCACGCGCTCGAGCTCCAGCGAGCCGACCTTGATGCCGCCCAGGTTCATGGTGTCGTCGGCGCGGCCCTGGGCCTTGAAGAAACCGGCGTGCATCCGCACGATCCGGTCGCCGTGACGCCGCAGCAGCGCACCGTCCGGTCCGGCAGGCGTGCCTGCGTAGTAGACCTCGTGGTGGTCGCGGTTGAGCAGCGTCTGCGACAGGCCGATCGACGGCGGCTGCAGGAACACCTCGCCGGGCTCCCCTACCGGCGCCGGGTTGCCCGACTCGCCGAGGATCACGAGGTCGAGGCCCAGCGCGGGCGTTGTGAACGTGGCCGGCGATGCGGGCTGCACGACGGTGCCCGTGATGTAGCCGCCGCCGATCTCCGTCCCGCCGCAATACTCGATCACGGGCGCGCGGTACGCGGCGCGGCTCATCAGCCACAGATAGTCGTAGCGGTTCGAGGGCTCGCCGGTCGAACTGAAGACGCGCACCCCGTCCCACTGGATCCCCTCGAGCGCGCCCGCCGTGCGCCAGGCGCGCACGAGCGACGGCACGACGCCCAGCATGGTCACGCCCGCGTCGCGCACGAAGCGCCCGAAGCCGGCCCCGGTCGGCACGCCCTCGTAGAGCGCGATCGTGCCGCCGTTCATCAGCGCGGCGTAGATCAGCCAGGGCCCCATCATCCAACCGATGTTGGTCGGCCACGCAACCACGTCGTCGCCGCCGAGGTCCTGGTGGAAATGCCCGTCGACGGCGCACTTGAGCGGCGCCAGGTGCGTCCACGGAATCGCCTTGGGCGTCCCGGTCGTCCCGGAAGAGAAGAGGATGTTCGTGACCGCGTAGGGGTCGGCGGCGATGGACGCGGACGCTGGCGGGGCGTCCCCGAGGAAGTCCTCCCACAAGAGGTCGCCGTCGCGCAGGTCCGGTGCGGCGCCCCCTTCGGAGGGGATGACGATCGCGCGCGGGGCACCGGCCTCGCGGACCTTCGCGTAGAGCTCGATCGAGCGCCCCGCGCGTTCAAAGCTCTCGACGGTGAGGATGGCCGCGCCGCCGCCGATCTCGAAGCGCTTTTGGAGCTCCGCCGGCGGGAAGCTGTCGGCGATCGAGATCACGACGCAGCCCGCGCGCACGATGCCGAGATAGGCCGCCACGCACTCGACCGTCATCGGCATGTAGAGCGCGAGCGCGTCCCCGGGCGCGAAGCCGTGACGCACAAGGCCCGCGGCGAAGCGGCCGGCCAGCTGCTCGAGCTCCGCATACGTCACGGTGCGCCGCTCGTCGGAGCCTTCCCGCCCCGAGACAATGGCCGGCTTGTCGGCGGGCTGACGGAAGCAGCTGTCGACGCAGTTCATCAGGGCGCCGGGCAGCCAGCGCGGATCCTCCACGCCGCCGGATGCGTCCAGGATGGCCTCCGGCTCCCGCGCGAAGACGATCCCCAGCCGCGCGAGGGCCTTTTGCCAGAACGCGGCGCGCTCGCGGACGGACCAAGCGAAGAGCGCCGCGTAGTCCCCGATCCCCAGCTGCGCCATGAAGCGCCCGAGGTTCGAGCCGGCAACCTGCGCGGGCTCGGGGAACCATGCGGGCGGCGGGCCGTCGCGTTCCTCGCGGCCGGCGTAGATCGAGGTGAAGGCTTCCCAGTGCTGCTGGAACTCGCCACCTTCCCCGGCGCGCGCCTGCGCGATGAACGCGCGCCAGAGCTGTTCCTGGCCGTCAGCCTCGGTCCCCATGGCGCGCCAACTATAGCGCGGCGCGGCCGGGCGGGCAGCCCGCTTTCCGCACCACGGGTAGACTGTTGCGTCGTGCGACACGGACGTTTGCAAGCGGTTTTCGGCGTAGGCGTAGGGGGCGCCCTGCTCGTAGCCGCGCTCCTTTTCTTCCCGCGCGAACGTCCGCAGCCCGTCCAGCCGGAGCCCGGCGGCCGGGCACAGGCACAGGCCCCGAACGCGGAGCCCGTCTTCGACATACGGCGCGACGACTGGTCGCTGGACGAGGACGCGCAGCAGAGACTGTGGAAGATCGAGAACCGCGCCTTCCTGTTGACGAACAAGCTGTTCCCGCCCCTCAGCAAGGCGTTCGAGGAAGGCCGCAGTGGGCCGTGGCGCCGCCTTCTGACGGACGGATTCCAAGGGAAGCTACCGGCCGGCGAGCCACAAACGCGGACCTGTGGAACGGTCACGGAAGAGTTGTTGGCTGCAGGCGGCCTGACCACGACCGCCGGCACCGATGCGTGGCTGGAGGCGCTCTTCGGGCTGCGCAAGCCGTTTGCGACCTTCGAGCTGGTGGCTCTGCACACGAACGTCCTGGCGCCCGTGACCCAGGACCGGCTCGACGGTCCCTGGAGGGGCGCATGGCTGCTGGAGATGAGAGGCCGCGATGCCGCGGGCCGGCGTGTGCACACGGAGTTGCGCCTCGACCTCGACTTCGAGCGCCTTCCCGTGGATCCGGACCAGGCGCAGGCGTGCATCCGCGCCGGGGGCATCACGCAGGTGGTCGTGCGCCGCGCACCGGATGGGCTGCTCCAGGACGTGTCGAGCGAGTCCGGCATCAACGAATCGGAGCTGACGGACCATTGGCGTTTCCGGGGCCAAAAGCCCAGCACCGCCGCGTCGCTCACCAGTGCCGTGTTCGACTACGACGGGGACGGTCGGCTCGACCTGCTGCTCATGGACTGGCGCGTGCACCTGTACCGCACGCTGGGGAACGGCCACTTCGTCGAGGTCACGAAGCAGGCGGGCCTGCCCGGCCCCGGCGTCGGCCTGGTCACGGTGGCCACCGCCGGCGACTTCGACAACGACGGCGACGAGGACCTGATCCTGCGCGGCGCCTTCCAGCACGGAGACTCAGTGCTCGTCTACGACAACAAGGGCGACGGGACGTTCCGCCGGCTGCGCAAGAGCGAGTACTCGCTGCCGAACCTCGGCATGCAGCGGGTCATGGCCGACGGCGGCTCGGTCGCCGACTACGACGGCGACGGCCTGCTGGACGTGTACTTCCCCAACGCGGGTCCGCGCCCGCGTCCCGAAGAGATGACGCGCCGCTGGGTAGGGGACCGCACCATGGGCACCGGGCTCTTGCTGCGCAACCTGGGGGGCTGGCGTTTCGAGGACGTCACACAGCAAGCGAACGCCGGTGCGGGCAACCGGGACGTGCGCGGCGCCGTCTGGCTCGAC
>JAPUHK010000261.1 GCA_027297745.1 Planctomycetota bacterium
CAGCTCCACAGCGAGCACGCGGCCGGCGGCCACGGCGTCGCCGTAGCTGAAGCCGCCGGGCAGCGCGAAGATCTTGTACTGCGCCCGCATGCCGGGCTCCTGGAGCAGGCGGTTTACGTGCACGATCTCCGTTTCTGCGCCGCACAACTCGAAGGCGTGCGCCGTTTCGCGGTCACAGTTCGTGCCCGCCGCGCGCAGGACCAGCACCTTGGGTGCGCTCACAGCTTGCGCTCCCAGACGAAGAACGCCTCGCGCGCCTCGTCCAGCGACAGCTGGAATGCGCCGTAGTCGAGCTCGCGCCCAGCGACCACCTCGCCGATCACGGCGTGCGGCACGTCGAGCTGGAGGTCTGTGTCCGGCGCCACCTCCAGCAGGAAGCGGCTCGGGCTCTCGCTGAAGAGCACGATGTCCGTGCGCTCGATCGCCTCACCGGTCGGAACCGTCGTGGGCTCGATGCGCACACCTAGCCCGCCCCCGATGGCCATCTCCGCCGCCGCCGCGCAGAGCCCGCCCTCGCTGAGGTCGTGGCACGCAAGGATCTTGCGCGCCTTGATGGCGCGGGAGACGGCCTGCATCACCTTCGGGGCGCTTTCGCGCACCTGCGGCGCCGGGCCGGCGTCCGTACCGTCCCATGCCACCGCACCTCCACACTCGGCCCAGGTCTCGCCGACCAGCACGAGCTTGCTGCCCGCTTGCTTGAGGTCGGACGTGACCGCCAGCGCCGCGTCGTCGATGCGCCCCAGCGCACTGATGAGCAGCGTATGCGGGATGTTCACCTTGCCGTGCGCGCCCTCGAAGGCGTTGTTCAGCGAGTCCTTGCCGGAGATGAAGGGCGCGCCGAAGAGCAGGGCGGCGTCGTGGCAGCCGCGCGCGGCGCGCACCATGGCCCCCAGCACCTCGGGCTCATCGCAGTCGCCCCAGCTGAAGTTGTCGAGCAACGCGATGTGGTCCGGGTCGGCGCCGACCGCGACGGCGTTGCGCACAGCCTCGTCCACGGCGCACATGGCCATGGCGTAGGGGTCCACGTCGCCCAGCCGCGGGTTGATGCCGTTGGCGATCACCAGGCCGCGGCGCGTGCCGTGCACGGGAACGACGATCGCCGCGTTTCCGGGACCGCGGCCTTCGGGGCCGACGAGCGGCTTCAGGGCGGAGCCCGCCTGCACCTCGTGGTCGTACTGCCGCACGACCCACTCCTTGCTGCACACGTTGCCGTCGCCCAGCACGCGCAAGAGCGTCTGCTTCAGGTCGTCCGGCGTCGCCGGCAGGCCGTTTCCGGCCGGCGTGGTCCAGACGGCGTTGCGCGTGATCTTGGGCAGGCCCTCGTGCAGGAACTCGAGGTCCAGGTCGACGATCGTCTCCTCGCCGTAGCGCACGACGAGGCGGCCGCTGTCGTTGAACTCGCCGATCACCGTCGCCTCGACGTCCTCGGAACCGAACAGCGCCAGAATCTCGGCTTCGTGCTCCGGCGGCACCGCGAGCACCATGCGCTCCTGCGCCTCGGAGATCCAGATCTCGACCGGGCTCAGGCCCGCGTACTTCAGCGGCGCGTGCTTCAGTTGCACGTCGGCGCCGGTGTGCTCGGCCATCTCGCCCACGGCTGAGCTGAAGCCGCCCGCGCCGCAGTCGGTGACGCACGTGTACAACCCGCGGTCGCGCGCCTGCAGCAGCGTGTCCAGCACGCGCTTCTCCTCGATCGGGTTGCCGATCTGCACCGCGCCGCTGCTGACCACGTCGGACTCGTCGTGCAGCGCCTCGCTGCTGAACGTGGCGCCGTGAATGCCGTCGCGCCCCGTGCGTCCGCCCACGGCCACGATCTTGTCCCCGGGCCGCGCCGCCTTTTGGTCCATGCCGCGCGGCAGGATGCCCACGGTGCCGCAGTACACGATCGGGTTGCCCAGGTAGCGCTCGTCGAAGCAGAGCGCGCCGTTGACGGTCGGGATCCCCATGCGGTTGCCGTAGTCGCGCACGCCGGCGACGACGCCGCGCATCACGCGCATCGGGTGCAGCACGCCCTTGGGCAGCTCCCGCGCGTCCAGGTCGCCGAAGCAGAAGACGTCCGTGTTCGCCACCGGGCGCGCCGCCAGCCCGGTGCCGAGCACATCACGGATCACGCCGCCGATGCCGGTCCCCGCCCCGCCGTACGGCTCGATGGCGCTGGGGTGGTTGTGGGTCTCGACCTTGAAGCAGACGTCGTGCTCGTCGTCGAAGCGGATGATGCCCGCGTTGTCCTTGAAGACGGAAACGCACCAGTCCCGGTCCAGCGCGCGTGTGGCTTCGAACACCGTCTCCTCGAGCAGGTTGTGGATGCGCTGCGGACGGCCGTCCTCGACGTAGTCGATGGGGCCGGTGAGCGTCTTGTGCTTGCAGTGCTCGGACCAGGTCTGCGCGATCGTATCCAGCTCGCCCAGCCGCGGCGCCCGTCCGAGGGCGGCGAAATGGTCGCGCACCGCGTGCATCTCACGGACGTTGAGTGCCAGCGTGTAGCGGCGCGAGACGGCGCGCAGCTCGTCGTCGCTGAGCCCCTGCAGCACGACGTCCGGGACGGATCCGCCGGCGCCGCCCGAGGGGAGCGGCTGCGGCGCCGGAACCGGAC
>JAPUHK010000262.1 GCA_027297745.1 Planctomycetota bacterium
CGGGACGAACCGGTGGGCTTCATTTTTCCCCATGAGTGTGCGCTGCGGATACTGTACTGCCTCGCCGCGAAGACGTACGATGCGATGCGATGGGACGGACGGCTCCCTAGAACCAGGACCCTCACAGAACCACCCGCCGGCGAACCGCACCGAGGCTACCTCAAGCTCGGATCGCGAGATCGACAGGAGCAGAGAGACCGCTTCGATGGACGCGCACATCGTCTTCGCGTCAACCTACCCGCCCGTGGTCTGCGGCATCGGGAACTATCTGAGCTACCTGGTCGGCGCCATGCAGCGGGGAGCCTCCTCGCTGGTTGCATTCGATCCCGAACGATACGGGGGCCGCGTCGTCTCGGGTCAGGCGGTCGATCCGCACGTCCCGGTCCGCTTCGCTCTGGCGCGGCCCACCACCGGCCCGGCGGAGATCGTCGAGGCGGTGGCCGACCTGACACCGCTCCCGCTCGACAGGACCGTGCTCTGGTTCCAGCACGCACCCGACATCTGGCCACAGTTCCCCGCGCTGCTTCGAGCCCTCCGGCACTTTCCCGTGCGGAAGGTGGCAACGCTGCACACCGTCCACTTCCAGTCGCCACAGACGCCCTCCGGGCTGCGTTCGACGGAGCGGCAGATGCTTGGGGACCTGCTGCCGTGGCTCGACCGGGTCACGGTCTTCACACCATCGGCGCGCCAAGCGGTGAGGCAAGCCTTCCCCGAGTACGGCGAAAAGGTGACTCTGCTCCGTCACGGCGTGCACGGGCCGCAGCCGATCGCGCGCGATGAGGCCCGCCGGCGGCTGGCGCAATACCTGGGCCGGGTGTCCGACGCCGTGCACCCGCGCGGCGGCGCCTCCTCGCTCCTCCGCGCGCTCGACGACCCGGACGCCGTCGTCCTGGGCTCGCTCGGGTTTCTCCAGTGCGACAAGGGCTTCGAAGCCGTCTATGACCTGCGGGACGCGCTGCAGGCGAGGATGCCCGAGCGCCGCGTCGTCGGACTCGTGATGGGCTTCGTGCGGGACCGGGCGGATCGCCGCAACCGGCGGCTCCTGGCGCGGCTCGCGGCAAGGGCGGACGGCGACGGTCGCTTCCTGGTGACCACGCTGACACCGGACGCGGTCTTTCAGGCGGGCCTGCGGGCGCTGGACCTGAACCTGTACTGGCCGGAATCCCCCACCCAGAGTGGACGGGTGGCGCACGCACTCGGAGTGGGCGCCAGCCTCATCGGCCGCGACATCGAGGGGCTGGGAGAGGCGCTGCGAGACGTCGGTGCGCCGGCCTGCACGGACTTCGAGGAGTTGGTGCCGTGCGCACTCGAGCTGCTTCGAAGCCCCGCGCGTGTGCAGTCTCTCCGCGTACGCGGTCTCGAGTACGCGGAGCAGCACGCCTGGAAGCGGCAGGCCCAATGCCATCTGGAGATCGCTCGCGCGCTGCTGGACGGCCGCGCGCGGGCGACTCTCCCTGCCCTCGCCGGATCTGCCGGTGCCCGGTCCCGGGTCGGTCCGTCGCCGGGACGCCGCGGGCAACTTTCCCCCGACCCGCTCCCGTGACAGGAGGGCTTGGAGCGCCGATCCCGTTCGCTTACTGCGTGCACGCGCAGTGTTCGCACAGATAGTCGACCAGCTTCTCGAGCCGGCAGCTCAGCAACACGACGTACTTGTCGCCGGCTCCCGCGTAGATGAGCAGCTTCCCGGAGCGGATCAGGGCTCCGACCGGGAACACCACGGCCGGGATGTCGACGGGGTACTCGTCGTCGCCGGCTAGCTCGTACGGGGCCGACGGCACGTAGATCGGCTCCCGCGTGCGGCAGAGCACCCGTCGAGGGTCGTCGAGCGCCAGCAGGGCGGCGCAGGTGGAGTAGCCCCGCTCGATCGGGCCCTCGATTCCATAGCGCCGACACACTTCGGCGCGGATCTCGCCCACCGCGTGGTAGAGCAGGAGCCAGCCCCGGTCGGTCCGGATGAGCGGGGTGCCGGGACCGATCTTCTCGCGCTCATGCCGGTACAGCCCGGCCTTCAGCAGCAGGCTCTTCGTCCTGTCTTCGTAAAGCGCCGCCCAGGCCTCGGCGTGATGCTCCGGGTGGAACAGCTGATCCATGCCGCCCGTGAGCACGCTCAGGTGGATGTCTGGGTGAAAGCGGACCAGCATATGGAATCGGCCGCCGATCGGCTCCGGGAAGGGCACCGCGTTGCGCGTGTCGAAGGCATCCACCATGCCGCGGTAGTCGATGTTTTTGAAGTCGTCGGTCCAGTAGACGGCGATCCGGTCGCCGTTGCCGACGCCACTGTGCGCCGCCACGATCTTGCCGGTGCCGACCAGCAGGTAGCCGGAGCCCGTCCGGAGGATGCGCACGTCCTCGATGCCGTGGGTGAACTGGACATGCTGCGTGCCGTCTCCGTTGATCCGCGAGCTTCCCAACCTTTCGAAGTGGACGCCGTCCTCGCTCACCAGGGGCCACACCTCGGAGATGTAGTTCTCGAAGGAGAAGCACTCGGTTTCGAGCGCCTCGTCGAAGCAGACTCGCCGGACATACTTCTGATGGCAGCGTGGCGTCAGCACGACGCGACCTTCGAGCAGCTCCGCACCTCCGTTGAAGACGGCCCCCGTCAATTGCTCGCCGTCGTCGCCCGCCCACGTAAGGCCCAGCTCCTGCGGATCGAGGATGGGATTGCCCGGGAAGGAATCGAGCTTGAAGAGGGTCTCGCCCCCTTCGAGCTGGAAGACACTCCCCTCGCCGAGACCTTCGACCGTGGCCTCCAGGGGAGTCGTCG
>JAPUHK010000263.1 GCA_027297745.1 Planctomycetota bacterium
GTCTCGCACGCGGACAGCACAACCAGATCCGCGGGTATCTTCATCCGCAGGATCTCATAGGTGCGCAGGTAGCCGTCATCGTCGCCGGAGGGCGACAGCGCCAGCGAAGACAGGGTAGGGCGATCCGGATCCACGAGCCCATGACAGGCTATGTGGACTGCGCGCCAGCGCTCCCGCTTGCCCACGGCGTCAGCCAGTCCGGCCTCCGTCGCTTTCTCGCCCAACAGGACGACATCGCCGATGGACTTCGCCTCCGCACGGGTATGCGGCAATGCCGCGAGCTTGCCCGAGTAGCGAGGATCGCCTACGGCGAGGATCTTCTTCCCCCGCAATCCCCGCTCCGCCTGCAGGAAGCCATAGGTGGACCCGGAGGGGACATAGACGACCTCACGGTCTTCGACCAGGGCGGCAAACGGAACGCCCTCGGCGAGCGCGTCATCCGGTGAGATCAACAGGCGTCGGGTTTTCTTCTCGAGCGCCAGAGGCTCGATTACGAGCCTGCGGAGCACGGCCAGTGGTTCGACATACTCGAACTCGCGATCGCCGAGGTCCAGGGACGCGCACGCCTCGGCGATGGTTTCTTTCTTGCCGAGGGGGACGACGCGCGCGCCGCCCGCGGTGACGACCAACGCTAGTGCGTCTTCCGAAAAGAGCCCATAGAGAACCAGCGCCTCTCCATCGCCCAGCCAACCCTGGATTTCTTTCAACGGTGCAGCGTGCGGGTACAGCACCTGGGCTGCGGCCTTTGCCTCGCGCTGCATGCTCTCAATCGTCTGCTTGAGGTCATCACGGGCAGCGTTGAGGTCCGCCTTCCTGTCCATCGATTCCTGCAGATCGCCCGATTTCTCGGCCTCCTCGAGCTTCGCACGTGCCCCTCGGAGCCGCGACCGGGCCTTCATCTCCTGTTTGCGCAGCCTCTCCGAGAGTGTGGCCGTCCGCAGCCGATCACGGCCGCCCATGGACTCGAGCAACGTCGCCGCCCGGCCGCTCTCCAGGAAGAAGCACAAGTCCTCGGCATTGCCGAGGTCACGCGCAGCAAGCGCCCCCGTCTCGAAGATCTCCGAGTACTGCTTACGCGCGGAGGCGCCCAAGTCGTCGCCGAGCCCCTGAAACACCTCGCCGACGGATGCGACGGCAAGGCGGTTGGCCTCCGCGGCCTCGCGCGCGCGTCCGGCACGTTGATGAGCCATGGCGATGCCGGCCCGTATGATGAGCACGGCGTCGCGGGAGCCCTGCTCTTCCGCGAGTTCGAGACCGGGCTCGAGGATCTTGATGGCCTCGTCGTGGTTTCCTGCGTAGAGGTTTGCGGCCCCGCGAGTCAACAGGGCGAAGAGGCGAATTCGTGGATTGCGGAAGCGTTCCGCCACCTCCGTGAGTTCCTCGCTGTACGCAAGGGCGTCCTCGTACTGCTTCAGCCCGATGTTGGCATAGGCAGCGACGGCAAGCGCATTGGCCAGGGAGGGATGATTGAGGTCCTCGCAGATGCGGATCGCCTGGAGTGCGTAGTCGCGGGCTTCGTCGTAACGCTTCAGCGAGTTACAAGCGATGGCGAGATTGCTACGCGCCTGCGCCCTCCAAACGGCGTTCCTCACGACTTTCTCGTTCAGCTCCAGGGCCTGCTTGTAGCTGGCCAGCGCTCCCTCCTTGTCGCCCATGCTCCCGCGCAGGCCGGCGATAGTGGTAAGGGACTGGTAGCGCGCCTCGGGGTCGCCGCCCTTTTCGATCAGGGTGGCTCCTCTTTCGGCGTAGCCCAGGGCCTTGGTGAACTGGCCCAGGTACATGTAGCTAGTCGAAAAACGCTCGAGCAGGTGGCCCGTGATGGCGGGGTCTTGCAACGGCTCGGCGATCTCGAGCGCACGCTCGAACCAGACGATGGACCCATAGAAGTCCGCCTCGTCCTGATGCGCCTTGCCGATCGCGCCCAGAGTCGAGGCCTGGCCCCTCAGATCACCGCGCTCGGTATCGATAGCCAGCCGGCGCTTCCAATGTCCGCGCGCCGCCTCGAAGTCGCGGCGTATGTAAGCGGTCTTTGCGGCCTCGTGGAGGGCCTCAACGGCCCCATCCAGGTAACCCATCTGGTGCGCAGCCTCAGCGGCATCGGCGAAGCCCTTGTGTGCCCGGCCGACCGCGTCGCCGCTCCAGAGGGCGTGCGCGCGGAGGATCTTGATGCGAACCTCGACCACGCTGTCGCCCGTCATGGAGACGGCATCGGCGGCGCGCAGTGCGTCACCCGGCTGCCCGGCCATGAGGCTCTTCAGGATCGTCTGCCTCGTCTCCCACAACGCACGGTCGTCGCCCGCCTTCTTGCGGCGTTCGACGTAGCTCGCCAGCTTCTCCAGCCCCTTGCGGCGGGCCGCTTTCGCGTACGCGGCCGCGACGTCGGCTTTCCCCTGGGAACACAGCCAGTGTGCGACGAGCCAGGGACTCGGCTTGTCGCGCTCTGCAAGAGAAGCCAGCCCTCTGGTGTCCTTTGCCTTGAAGGCGCGCGCCGCTTGCTGGGCGGCCTCGGTCACACCTACGAAAGGATCATCGAAAGCCAGCGCGGCATGCGACACGACCGCCACCAAAGTGAACGCCACGAGGCAACGCATGGCCCACCTCCCTTGGCGCGCGAACAGCGCGTACGGCTACTAGACCGCAATCGGCGGGCGATTGCCAGGGGGCGGAGGAAAGCCGGGCGGCGCGCTACGCGACTTCGACGGGCTCGGGCTCTTCGCGCATCTCGTGCACGCTGTCGCGCAGGCGCGCGACCAGCTCGCGGGCGGCGGGCAGGTCGTTCTCCTGGATGCAGCGGTCCAGGTCCTCGAGCACCTGGCGCTGCTCGTTCGCTTGCCCCTCGATGTGCGCGCGGAGCGCCGCGACCTCGGCTGCGAGGCTCTTCATGTAGTCGCGCTTGCGCAGCGTCAGGCGGCGGCGGAAGTCGCCCTGGCGCATGCCCTGCACCGCGTGCTCGATGACGCGCATCGGCCCCGCGATGCGGTGCGTAAGCAGGATGGCGAGCATGAAGACCATGCCCGCGGAAAGCGACAGGAACATGAGGTTCGAGCGCAGCAGCATCTCGCGCACGTCCTCGGGCGGCAGCAGCGCGAGTTGCTTCGCGTCCGGAATGATGAAGGTGGCCGCGAAGTAGATGACACCCACGCCGACCACCATCCCGAGCAGGTGAAAGGCAACCGCCAGCTGCAGCTTCGGGTCGACGAGGTACTTGCGCCGGCGGTACTTGGGCTTGGCGCTGTCGCTGGTGGTGCTCATGTCCGGCCTCCCCGGCCACAACCCGCGGTTCCCCCCCCGGGCGGTGGCCGGAATTCCACCCTTCTCATCGACCCCTCGAGGCCCCTTCCTTTAATGGGGCGTCAAGGCGGGCCAAAGGGCCCTACGCCGGGCCCTGCGCGTCTTCCCAGGGGGCCACGCCGCGCCGGTACAATCCTGGGCCCGGACGTCGGGGACAGGAGGACCAGGCATGGAGTTGAATCGCAGGGAGCTTTTGTCCACGGCGGCCCCGCTGGCCGCAGCGGGCTGGATCGCGACGGCGGCGGGCTGCGCGAGTGCGCAAGAGGCGGGCAAGGCCATGGCCGCGGCGCCGGCCGAGTACACGCTGCCTCCGCTGCCCTACGCCTACGACGCGCTCGAGCCCAACATCGACAAGCAGACGATGACGCTCCACCACGACAAGCACCATGCGGGCTACGTGCGCGGCCTCAACGCAACCCTCAAAAAGCTCGATGCCGCGCGCTCGTCCGGAGACTTCGGCAACATCAAGCACCTGAGCCGCGACCTCGCCTTTCACGGCTCGGGCCACCTGCTGCACACGGTTTTCTGGAGCAACATGACACCCAAGCAGACGGCGCCCAGCGCCGACCTGAAAAAGGCGCTCGACCGCGACTTCGGATCCATGGACGGCTTCAAGGCTCAGTTCGGGGCCGCCTCCAAGAAGGTCGAGGGATCCGGCTGGGGCATCCTGTCCTTCGAGCCGCTCGGACGGCGGCTGTTCGTGATGCAGGCCGAGAAGCACCAGAACCTCACGGCCTGGAGCGTGGCGCCGCTGCTCGTGCTCGACGTCTGGGAGCACGCCTACTACCTGAAGTACCAGAACAAGCGCGCCGCTTACGTCGACAACTTCTGGAACATCGTCAACTGGGAGGACGTTTCGCGGCGGTACGCCGAGGCCGCCGGCTAGGCGCCCATGCGCGAGCCGCTGAGCCGGGAAGAGTTGCGCTGGGTCTGCGACCCGGCCGGGCTCGACTTCGAGTCGACCGCGACGGTTGCGCCGGTCAACGGCGTGATCGGCCAGGAAGACGCGGTCAACGCGCTGCGCTTCGGGCTCGAGAGCTACGCGCCGGGCCAGAACATCTTCGTGCGCGGGCTGACCGGCACGGGGCGCATGACGATGATTCGGCGCCTGCTGGAAGAGATCCGCCCGGCCTGCGCGGGTGCGGACGACCGTTGCTACGTGCACAACTTCGCGCAGCCGGACCGGCCGCGCCTGCTGACCGTGCCGCGCGGAACGGCGCAGGACCTGCGGCGCCGGGTCGACGCGTTCTGCGACTTCATCCGCGACGAGCTTCCGGGGGCCTTGCAGTCGGAGACGATGGAAGCGCGCCGCAAGGTGATCGACCGCCGCCTGACGAAGGAGATCGCGAAACACACGGAACCCTTCGAGGCGGCCATCAAGAAGGCCGGGCTGGCGGTCGTCTCCGTGCCGGTCGGCCCCACCTCGACCACCGCCCTCTTCCCCCTGGTGGACGGCAAGCCGGTGGCGCCCGAAGAGTTCGAGGAGCTGCGCGACGCCGGAAAGGTGGATGACGCGCAGTACAAGGCCTACGAGAAGAGCGCCGAGAAGCACGGCGAGGAGCTCGAAAAGATCAGCAAGGCGCTGCACAGGTTGCGGCGCAAGCACCAGGAGACCGTGCGCGGGCTCGTGGCTCAAGAGACGCGCGCCATCCTGGGCGAGTTCGTGGCCGAGATCCGCACCGACTTCCGCGGCAACGACGTGCGTACTTTCCTGCGCGAGGTGATGGACGACGTCGTCGAGCTGCAACGCGGCCCCGCGCGCGAGGACGGCGGCGACCCTTGCCATTCCTATCGCGTCAACGTCGTGTTGGGACACGGAGCGGACGAACCGTGCCCCGTGATCGTCGAAAACGCGCCGACGCTGAGCAATCTGCTCGGCCAGGTCGACCGGCAGATCGGCCCGGCGGGCCAGGTCACGGCGGACTACTCCATGATCCGCGCGGGCTCCCTGCTGCAGGCGGACGGCGGCTACATCATCCTGGAAGCGCGTGACGTGCTCGGAGAGCCGGGCGCGTGGAAGGTGCTGGAACGCACGCTGCGCACGGGGCGTCTCGACATCGTGCCGCCCGAGTTCCACCAGCCCTGGTGGGGCACGGCCGCCAAGCCTGAGCCGATCCAGATCAACGTCAAGGTGGTGTTGCTCGGCTCGAGCGAGATCTACCACCTGCTCGACGATCACGATGCACAGTTCAGCTACCTGTTCAAGGTGCTGGCCGATTTCGACAACGTGATTGCGCGCGACGAGGCCGGCCTGAAGCTGTACGCGGGCGTCCTGTCGCGCTTGAGCCGCGACGAAGACCTGCTGTCCTTCGATCGCACGGCCGTGGCGCGGCTCGCGGAGCACGGCGCGCGCATCGCCTCCCGCGCCAGGAAGCTCACGGCGCGTTTCGGACGCGTCGCGGACATCGCCCGCGAGGCCGCCTTTGTCGCCGGCAAGGACGGGCGCAAGATCGTCACGGCGGAGGACGTGCGCGAGACCGTCCGCCGCATGAAGCGGCGCGGCGACCTGCCCTCCCGGCGCTTCCGGGAGTTCTTGAAGGACGGCACCGTGCTCGTGGAGACGCAGGGCGCGTCCGTCGGTCAGATCAACGGCCTCGCCCTCCTGCGCGCGGGCCCGTTGACCTATGGCTTCCCCGCGCGCATCACGGCCACGATCGGCGCCGGCACGGCCGGGGTGATCAACATCGAGCGCGAGTCGACGCTCAGCGGCGCCATCCACACCAAGGGCTTCTACATCCTCGGCGGGCTGCTACGCCATCTGCTGCGCACGGATCACCCGCTCGCCTTCAGCGCCTCGGTGGCCTTCGAGCAGAGCTACGGCGGCATAGACGGGGACTCGGCATCGGGTGCCGAGGTGTGCTGCCTGCTCAGCGCGCTGACCGGCGTCCCGCTGCGCCAGGATCTGGCCATGACGGGCGCGATCGACCAGCGCGGCCACGTGATGGCCGTCGGTGGCGTCGACGAGAAGATCGAGGGCTTTTACGACACGTGCAACGACCTCGGGCTATCCGGCCAGCAAGGCGTGCTGATCCCCACGACCAACGCGAAGGACCTCATGCTGCGCGAGGACGTCGTCGAGGCTTGCGCGCAAGGCAAGTTCCACGTCTACGCCATCGCCAACATCTATGAGGCGCTCGAGCTTCTGACCGGCATGCCCGCGGGGGTCAGGGACGAGAACGACGAGTACCCCGAGGGCAGCCTGCTGGCGCTGGCCCTGGAGCGTGCCCACGACTTCTGGGTGATGGGCCGGGGCACCCAGGCGCTCCTGGACGAGCTCGAAGAGCGGGCCGCCGAGGAAGAGCAGCAGGAGGAAGTCGACCAGGCGGCGGAAGAGGCCGACTCCCCCGCCGACGACGCTTGATCCGCGAGAAGCGGATCGCGAAACGCGCGTCAGTTGCTGGGCGTAGGCCCGAGGAGACCAACGGGCTTTGCGGCGAGCTTGTACACGTTGCGCGTAGCGTTCGGAACGGTGATCGTCGCACGCTGATGATGATCCACCGTGATGTCGCCGATGACGACCTCGAACGGGCCGTCGGGTGAGTCGGAGCCCAGCACTT
>JAPUHK010000264.1 GCA_027297745.1 Planctomycetota bacterium
CCGAAGAAGGTCGAGGTCTGGTTCGAGCTGACCAACCGCGCCGGAAACGTCGGCGTCTATGCGCATGACACCGTGGACCTGCGGCCCGACCCTGCCTCGCCCGGCAATCCGGTGAAGATCGGCATCTTCAGCGCGCAGGCCGCCTGGCCGCCGTCGGGCGGCACGCCAGTGACTTGGAAGTCGCCGATCGTCATGGTGCAGGGCTCGCCGCAACTGCCCACGCCCAGGCCGCTCGACCTGTCGGCCTGGTATGTGTGCAAGCGCATTTTCTGTCCGCGCGGCACCGGGCCCTGCAAGAACGTGGCGCAGAACGCCCCGGTCCCGCCGGCGCAACCGCCCTTCCCGCGCGCTTACGACATCGAGATCGTCTGCTCCTGCAACTGAAGTAACAGTTACCGGTTGTAACGGTCGCAAGTTCAGCTGCCGCGGGGGTTTCGAGAGTTTCGAGTGCGGCACGCGTGCCGCACTCGGTAGCGCCTACTGCAGCTGGAAGACCACGTCCTGGTCACCGGCCTCCACCTCCAGGGCAGCCGACGGTTCGTCGGTGGCTTGCTCCAGCAACCACATGCCGGCCGGAAGACCGGTCACGCGGAACTCGCCCTCCTTCGTCGTGCTGAAAAGCCGCTCCAGCCGGCCCTGCGAGACACGCAAGCGCACGTGGCGCTGGTCGGCCTCCACGCGCCCCGCGATCGACTTGCCGCTTTGAAAGCGTAGCGTGAACGGACCGCCACCGCGCCGCACTCCGCCCAGGAGCGCGTACCGGTCATCGCCGTCCTTGTAAGCGTAGAGCATGCCCGACTCCTCACGCACGTCGTACACGGTGAGCTTCCCTCGGTAGATGGAGCCGGTGTCGCTCCTCGTGAAGTAGGACTTCACGTCGCCGCGCAGCACGAGCGGCTCGTTCGCGAGCCAGCGCACCTCGCAGCCCGGCGGCGACGGCCCCGCCACACGCCCCTTCACGGTCCAACACGCCTCGACGCGGATCGCCACGCGCGGCCCGGGCACCTCCACGCGCACGGGCTCGCGCATGAAGACGCTGAGCTTCTCCCGGACCGACGGCTCGAGCCACAGCTCGTACCTGCCCATCGGCAACGGGCCTATCGAGAAACGGCCGGGATCCAGGTGCGCCGCGCTCCTCAAGTAGTCCCCGTACCTCTCCTCTTGGCCCACCCGGCGCACCCACACCAAGCCCTCCATGACCGGCTTGCCGTCGGGCCTGACGAGCTCGCCCTCGATGCGGCCCCCGCGCTCCAGGCGCACCTGCAGATCTTCGGTGCCGACGCGCACGCCCTCGAGCTTGCGCCACAGATACGGCCGCGAGCGCTCCGCGCCGTACTCTCCGCCCGGCAGGACGTTCAAGGTCACGGCGCCCCCGACCAACGAACCGATGCGGAAGCGCCCATCGACATCGGTCGTCGCGGTGGGTGCGTCCCCATAGGACTTGTCCGCGAGGCTGACGCGCACACCCTCGATCGGCTCCTTGTCCGGACCGAACACCCGCCCCCGGATCGAGCCCGCCGGCTTGACGATGATCTCCTCTTCGAGGCTCGAATCGAGCACCCGCAGGGGCTCGGTCCACGCGTGGTCCGGGTGACCCAACGTGCGCACATAGAACGGTTCCTTCCGCATGCGCTGGATCTCGAAGCGCCCCTCGACGTCGGTGCGCCCTGAACGGTCGGCGCTGTACGGCCACTCGAACTTTCCGTTCTCGATGCGGCTCTCTCGCCGGTGACCGTGCCCGACGAGGTAGGCGATCTCGACGGTCACGCCCTCGACGCCGCGCCCCTGCACGTCGACCACGCGCCCCCGGAAGTGCATCGCCGCAGGCAGCGTGAGCGTCACCGGCCCGTCGGGAAGCTCGAGCTTCTCGACTTTGAACTCGTGGATCCCGAGGTCGCGCCCCGCCTCGTCATACGCGCGGTAGATGGTGACCGTGAGCGCGCTCGTGTTGAGCGGCGCCTGAAGGCGGAACTTGCCTTGGTGCGCGTCGGTAGTCTTGTAGCCGACGTGCTCGAACCCGGAGTACACCTCCTCGTTGCGCGCAAACAAGTAGACGTAGAGGCGGGCCGAGGGCACGTCGCGCCCTTCGGAGTCGACCAGGCGCCCTTCGATGAGCTTGTGCTGCTCCCTGGCATACACGAGACGCATGCCGTCCCGGGGCGCCTTCCACGTGCCTTCGACCGGAATCTGGTTGAGCTCGAACCTGTAGTCGAGGTCACCGCCGTGCAGGCCGAACAGTCGGAAGGCGCCGAAGGCGTCGGTCAGGCGCGTCGTTCCCCAGTCCCCGTAGAAGACACCATGGCTCCCGTAGCTCGCGTTGGTGGACTGCACTGTGACCTGGATGCCGGGCAAGGGGCGCCCCGCTTCGTCCGCGACGACGCCGGAAAACGCGACGCGGCCCGGCGAGCGCAGCACGAGGTCATCGACCACTTCGCCCGCGCGCAGATCGCGCATGACGGGCTCACCGATGTCGCTGCCCTCGATCAGCGCGACCCCGTACGTGCCCGGCAACAACCCTTCCAGACGAAAGCGACCGTTGCGTCCCGTAAGGACCGACGCGTTCGGGCGCACGAGCCGCACCGGCCTGCCTTCGACGGGCTGATCGCTCTCGTCCAGCACGCGGCCTCCGAGCACGGCGGTGCGCACCATCTCCAGCATCACGTGTTGGGGCGACGACTCCAGTGTCGATTCGCGGCTGCGCAGCCCCGTCGCGAACGCGGAGACGGCCCACTTGCGCGACGGGCGCAGACCGCCGAGCTCGAAACTTCCGTCGTCCGCGGTCACAGCCTTCGGGCCCCGGGCCTTGTCGAGATCGAGCTCCTCTCCTGGCCTGTGCGCAAAGACCACGGCCGCGGCGACGGGACCGCCGTCCGGACCGACCACTTTCCCGCGCACGGTGAGCGCCGCGAT
This sequence comes from Planctomycetota bacterium, assembly GCA_027297745.1. Classification (GTDB taxonomy): domain Bacteria; phylum Planctomycetota; class PLA2; order PLA2; family PLA2; genus JAPUHK01. Next base: position 2,911 of record JAPUHK010000264.1, read on the forward strand.
CATCGCGATCTCTACCTCAGCGCTCTCCCCTTCCTGGACGCCGTAGGGATGCCCCTGCGCAAACTTGGCGACGAAGCCGGGGGCGCGGACGAGCAGTTTGCCCGGCCCTTCCGGCACGACGATGTGAAAACGTCCGGCGGCGTCCGTGCGCGCGGGGAGCGCCAGGTTCCGGATCGACTCTCCGGCGCTGGCCGGGCCCGTGACCGTGGCCGCTTCGATCGGACTGCCCGCGGTGTCCACTACACGCCCGTGTACGACTCCGCCGGGCTGCAGCTTCACGTCCAGTTGCAGCGTCGCGCCGGGCTCGAGCCACGTGCCGGCTAGCGGCATCTCGCGCACCGGGAAGCCCTCCGCGTGCACGATCAGCCCACGCGAGGGACCCGGCACGAGCCCTTCCAGGCGATACCGCCCGTCTTTGCCGGTGACCCCCACTGCGGTGCCGTGCACGGGCGGCTCGAACGACCCGAGGACGCTTCCGGTGCGGAAACCGACGCGCGCGCCCTGAACGGGCTCGCCGCCGGCCGTGACGGTGCCCTCGACGGCGGCGCTGTCGGCCGGCGGGAAGACGAGCACGACGGGCTCCGGTGCGGGCGAGCGCACGCCGTACGCGGCTTGGAGGACGCCGCGGGCGTGCACGGTGACCGTGATCACAGCGGCGGGCGCGCCTTCGATCTCGAACGCGCCCTGCGTCACGGGCACCGGCCCCCAGCTCCAGCGCTGCTGCTCGAGGTCGGCCTTGGCCGAGACGGTCAGGTCGGGGATGGAGGACTTGATGCGGCCGCGCAGCTTCGAGCCCGAGCGCACTTCGAGGCGCATCCGGCGCGCGGCAAGTGTCCTCGTCCCGGCCACCACCGCCGTTGAGTAGCGCGGCGGCGCAACCTGGGCGCGCACTTCGACACGCTTCACCGGCAGTCCGTGGAGCGTAAACCGGCCCCGGTCGTCCGTCGTTGTCCGGCCCACCGGCGCCGGGCGGGATTGCGCACCGAACGCGCGTTCGAGGATCGTGTGGGGCGCCGTGGCCTCGGCCTCCACGCCCCAGGCCACGATGAGCACGTTCGCGAGCGGCCGCCCACCCTCCGTCACGATGCCGGCGACGAGCTCGCGGCCCCGCGCTGCCTCCGAATGCGGCGCGACCGGCGCAGGCGGCTCTCCGCCGTCGGGTGCAACCCGCTCGCGCGGCTGGTTGCGCACGGACTCCTGCTCCTGCGTGAGCAGGATGCCCGTGGCCACGAGCGCCGCCGCCACCAATAACAGAACCGCGACCTTTCCCATCCCCTGGATTATCCCCAACTAACAGTTACCGGTTGTAACGGTCGCAAGTTCAGCTGCCGCGGGGGTTTCGAGAGCCTCAAGTGCGGCACGCGTGCCGCACCGTACGCCCCTGCTTGCCGC
>JAPUHK010000265.1 GCA_027297745.1 Planctomycetota bacterium
TCGACCTGGCGCACCTCGCGCAGGCGCGCCAGCCGGTCCAGATTCTGGTCGAGCCGTCCCGAGGTCTCGCCGGCCTCCACGATGGCCAGCTCCTCGGGGGTCACGTCGGAGACGTGCGCAGCCAACGCTTGCGACAGCGGAGTTCCCGCGGCCACGGTCTCCTGGAGCAGCGTGCCCAGCGGGTCACGCAGCGTCCCGTTGTCGCGCAGCGCGCGCAGGGCTTCGGACGGGACCAAGCCGGCGCGCAGCAGGGAGGCGAGACCCCGGTAGACGCCCTGCACGGTCAATCGGGCGGCTAGACGCAGCTAGTCGTCTTCCTCTTCGTCGTAGTTGGCCGACCCGTCATATGCGCCGGGCATCGTGTCCATCGCCGACAGCTTGGTCACCCAGCGCTTGTAGTGCAGGCCGCAAATGTAGCGCACGTAATCGCGCGTGTGTCCGATCTTGATCTCCTGCACGCCCTTGGAGTTCAGGTGGAAGTCCATCGCGCGCAGCGCCCGGTCGCACTGGGACACGGAGCTCATCAGCAGGTTACGCGCGTGATCGGCGTCCCAGTCGAGGTTCTCGCCTTCCGAGATCGTGTCGCGCATGCGCGCCATCTGGGCCAGGACGCGCGGGAAGGCGGCCTTGCCGATGACCACCAGCCTCTCGCGCGCCACACTGGAGTCGCCGCCCGCCTCCGCATCGCACATGACGGCGATCATGTCGTCGATTTGCTTGCGTAGCTCGGGCGCCGTGCTGTCGAGATGGGGGATGTCCGTCGGTGCGTGGTAGCGGCGCACCTTCTTGCCGCTCTTGGTCCTGCCCCGGCTTTTGCCGAGCGGGACCTTCTTGGTCCCGCCGACGGGCTCCTCGACGCCCCCGGCCCCCGTTCCAGCTCCCGCGCCGGACCCGGGCTGCTTGAGTCCCGGGGGCTCGGGCACGGCGCCCGTCAGATCTTCCGCGTTGGGACTGACGGTGGGATCCGGCGGCAGCCCCGCCTCGCTCCCCGGCTGCCCGGGGTTCGGCTTCTTGGCGACCGGTTGGCCCTCGCCCTTGCCTCCCATCGTCAGGATGATGGCCACCACGACCACGACCAGCATCAGGCCGGAGACCACGATCAGGACCTGGTTGTTCTTTTGGCGTTGCGCCGCGTAGCGCGTGCGAGGACCGCGCTCCTCCTGTGACTCCGCTTCCTCCGGTCGCGCGCGCGCGCGACCCTTGGCACGACTCGCGGGGGCGGCGGAGCGGCCGCGACCGGCGCTGCGCCGGGCCGCGGTGCGGCCGCGCGCCTTTCCCTTGGGGCGCGCTGCCGAGGACGGGCGCCCGCCGCTCTTCACGGGCACGGACGCTTGTTTTACCTTGACGCTCGCGCCGCACTCCTTGCAGCTGAAGGCGTCGACTTCGGCGCCGGCACGCAGGCGGTACTTCTTGCCGCAGCGCGGACAGACAATGATTTCTTCCGACATGGCGTGTCCTCGACTGAGCCGACCCAGGCGCGGCCGGAACCCCAACTATAACGCCGCGGGCCGCCCTCCTGTTCGAAATCCGCCCTCCCGGGCAGGGACCGCAGAGAGGCGGCCACGGCTTCTAGAATATCGAGTCGTGGGCCTTCGTATCGACTCCCCCTTCGAGCTCAAGGGCGACCAGCCGGAAGCCGTCGCGCGGCTGACGGCGGGCCTGCGGCAGCGCGTGAGCGACCAGACGCTGCTCGGGGTAACGGGATCGGGCAAGACCTTCACGATGGCGCACGTCATGGCCGAGTCGGGGCGGCCCGCGCTCGTGCTGTCTCACAACAAGACGTTGGCGGCGCAGCTGTTCGAGGAGTTCCGCCGGCTGTTACCCGACATCGCGGTCGAGTACTTCGTCTCCTACTACGACTACTACCAGCCCGAGGCGTACATCGCGTCCTCGGACACCTATATCGAGAAGGACGCGACGATCAACGACCGCATCGACCGCATGCGTCACCGCGCGACGTTCTCGGTGTTGACGCGCCCGGACGTGGTCGTGGTCGCCTCCGTGTCGTGTATCTTCGGGCTCGGCTCTCCGGAGTCGTATCACGACCTGCACGTGCACCTCGCTCGGGGGCAGACGCTGGATCGCGACGAGCTCCTGCGGCGGCTGGCGATCAACCTCTACCGGCGCGCGGAGATGGACTTCCGGCGCGGGACCTTCCGCGTGCGTGGCGACGTGGTCGACATCTTCCCCATCTACGCCGACGACCGCGTGATCCGCGTGGAGTTGTTCGGGGACACGGTTGAGGCGCTGACGGCCGTCGACCCGCTGCGCGGCGAGATCCTGGAAGACCTGGAGACGGCCGACATCTATCCGGGCAGCCACTACGTCACGCCGCGGGAGAAGCTCATGGGCGCCTGCGAGGCGATCGAGGAGGAGCTGGACGAGCGTCTCCACTACTTCCGCCGCCGCAAGCAGGCGGTGGAGGCGCAGCGCCTCGAGCAGCGCACGCGCTACGACCTCGAGCTGTTGCGCGAAGTGGGCACCTGCGCAGGCATCGAGAACTACTCGCGCCACCTCGACGGCCGGCGCGAAGGGGAGGCGCCCTGGACGCTGCTGGACTACTTCCCCAAGGACTTCGTGCTGTTCGTCGACGAGAGCCACGTCGCGCTTCCGCAGGTCGGCGGCATGTACCGCGGCGACCGCGCGCGCAAGCTGAGCCTGGTCGAGCACGGCTTCCGCCTGCCTTCCGCGCTCGACAACCGCCCGCTGCGGTTCGAGGAGTTCCAGGAGCGGGTGTCGCAGGTGCTCTACATCAGCGCGACGCCGGCCGACTACGAGCTGCAGCGCTCCCGGGGACACGTCGTGGAGCAGATCGTGAGGCCCACGGGCCTGGTCGACCCCCAGGTCGAGCAGCGGCCCGTTGCCGGACAGGTCGACGACCTGCTGGCGGAGATCCGCACCCGGGCGGCGGCGCAGGAGCGCGTGCTGGTGACCACGCTGACCAAGCGCATGGCGGAAGAGCTGACCGAGTACTACACGGGAGTCGGCGTCAAGTGCCGTTACCTGCACAGCGACATCGACACGCTCGAGCGCACCGAGATCATCCGCGACCTGCGCCTCGGAAAGTTCGACGTGCTGATCGGGATCAACCTGCTGCGCGAGGGGCTCGACCTGCCGGAGGTCTCGCTCGTGGCCATCCTCGACGCGGACAAGGAGGGCTTTCTGCGCGACGCGCGTTCACTGATCCAGACCATCGGGCGCGCGTCGCGCAACATCAACGGACGCGTGCTGCTCTACGCGGACCGGGAGACGGGCTCGATCCGGCGGGCCGTGTCCGAGACCGACCGGCGCCGCAAGAAGCAGCTGGCCTACAACGCGCAACACGGCATCACGCCCGAGACGGTGCGCAAGGAGATCGGCGAGCTGATCGGCACGATCTACGAGCAGGATTACCCCGACATTCCGGACGTGCGCGAACCGGGACCGCGTGCGGCACAGCTGACGCCGGCGCAGCTCAGGCGCGAGATCGAGCAGGTGCGCACGCGCATGTTCGCCGCCGCCGCGGACCTGCGCTTCGAGGAGGCGGCCGAGCTGCGCGACCGTTTGCGCGAGTTCGAGGCTCGCGAGTTGGGGCTCAAGCAATGAACCGCAAGGCACGCCCGCCGCGCCCTTTGCAGCCGGTTTTCTGAATGCCGAAACCCACGCAGGCGGGCACCGAAGCGCTCAAGAAGAAGATCGCGGCGTTGCCGCGGGGGCCCGGTGTCTATCTGTTGAAGGACGCGAACGGGCGCGTCCTGTACGTGGGCAAGGCAGGGGACCTGCGCACGCGCGTGCGCTCCTACCTGCATCCGGAGCAGGACACGCGCGCGAGCGCTCCCTTCCTGTCCGCGAAAGTGACCGACGTCGACTTCATCGCGACCTCGAACGAGAAGGAGGCGCTGATCCTCGAGGACACGCAGATCAAGCGCCACCGCCCGCGCTACAACGTCAAGCTGCGCGACGACAAGGCCTATCTCTGCATCCGCGTGGACCTCGACCACGAGTGGCCCCGGCTGGGCATGGTGCGCCGCATCAAGCGCGACGGAGCGGTCTACTTCGGGCCTTTCAGCGACGCTAAGGCGGTGCGCCGCACGCTGCGCACGCTAGGCAACGTGTTTCCGCTGCGCCTGTGCAGCGACCGCACGTTGGTCACCCGCGACCGGCCCTGCCTGTACCACCAGCTGCAGCGCTGCTGCGCCCCCTGCGTGGACCTTGTGGAACAGGCGGAGTACCAGCGCATGGTGAAGGGGCTGTTGGAGGTGCTGCGCGGCAAGGTCTCGGGCCTCTTGCGCAGCCTGGAGCGTCAGATGGCGGCCGCCTCGCAGGCGCAGCAATATGAGCGTGCGGCTTCCTTGCGGGACCAGATCGAAGCCGTGCGCCGTACGACGCAGGCCCAGCATGTGATGAGCGCAGATCTGCGCGACCGGGACATCGTCGGGCTGCAGCGGCGCGGCGAGGTAGCCGTGGCGATGGTGCTGCACGTGCGCGAAGGCCGTCTGATCTCGAAGCGCGGCTACCCCATGCGCACGCTGCTCCCGGACGGGGCCATCCTGGAGCGCGTGCTCGGACAGATCTATCGCGCGGGGCGGCTCGTGCCGCCCGAGGTGCTCTTGCCGGCCGAACTGGAAGACCCCCAGGCGGCCGTCGAGCGCCTGCGCGAGCTGCGTGGTGGGGCGGTGCGGCTGCGCGTCCCAAAACGCGGCGCGGGACGGGCGTTGCTCGACCTGGCCGAGCGGAACGCGCTCAGCGCGCTGGAGCACGCGGAAGGCGACGAGCGGCAACGCCAGGCGTTGTTGCAGGCGCTCGGCGACCGCCTGGCGCTCGCTGCCGTCCCGCAGCGCATCGAGTGCTACGACATCTCCAACCTGCAGGGTGCGGAGATGGTCGGCTCGCGCGCCGTCTTCCAGGACGGGCTGCCGGACAAGGAGAGCTACCGGCGCTTCAAGATCCGCAGCGTGCGGGGTCAGGACGACTTCGCCGCCCTGCGCGAGGTCTTGCAGCGCCGCTTCGCGACCGCGGAGGTGGCCCCCGACCTGATCATCGTCGACGGCGGCGCCGGTCAGCTGTCCGGCGCGCTGGAGCGCATCCCGGACGGCGTAGCCGTGGTCGGCCTGGCCAAGGCGCGCACGTTGCGCGGGGGTAAACGCCTGCTCGAGCGCGTGTACCTGCCGGGCCGGCGCGAGCCGCTGGAGCTGCCGCCGGACGCGCCGGAGACCTACCTGCTGGCCCGCATTCGGGACGAGGCGCACCGCTTCGCCATCACCTATCACCGCAAGCTGCGCAGCCGGCGGGCGATCCGTTCGCAGCTGGACGGCATCCCCGGGCTGGGGCCGAAGCGTCGCACCGCGTTGCTGCGCACGTTCGGCTCGGCCGGGGGGGTGCGGGCCGCTGGCGCTGAAGAGTTGCGCAAGGTCCCGCTCCCCGAGCCCGTCGTGCAGGCCATCCTTGCTTGGGCGGAGGGGAAGAGCGAGTAGCTCCCCAGTCCCAGCCCAAGTCCTTTGACCTCGCTCGTCGCTCCCACGTGCGGCTGTCACGCGCGTCGGGGGTCGAGGAGCGGGGGTCGAGGGCTAGGACCGGGACTAGGACTGGGGCCCTCCCCTCGCTTTTGAATCCGTCTCTTTCCGGAGGGATACTCTGCCCCCATGAAGTTCTTCATCGACACCGCCGATACCGACGCGATCCGCCGCTTCGCCGCCATGGGGCTGCTCGACGGCGTGACGACCAATCCCTCGCTGATCGCCAAGACCGGCCGCAGTCGCGAGGAGGTGATCGTCGAGGTCTGTGACCTCGTGGACGGACCCGTGAGCGCCGAAGTGGTCGCAGTGGAGCGGCAGGCCATGGTCGACGAAGGACTCGCCCTGGCCGAGATCCATCCCAACGTGACCGTGAAGGTGCCGTTGATTCCCGACGGGCTCGCAGCCTGCCGCGAGATGACGGCTTCCAACGTCAAGGTCAACGTGACGCTCTGCTTCAGCCCCGTGCAGGCGCTGCTGGCGGCCAAAGCCGGCGCCACGTTCATCAGCCCCTTCATCGGCCGCCTCGACGACCTCGGACAGGATGGTCTCGAGCTCGTGGCCGACATCCGCGAGATCTACGACAACTACGGCCTGGAGACCGAGTTGTTGGTGGCCTCGATCCGCTCGACGGCGCACGTGCGCTACGCCGCCAAGCTGGGTGCCGACGTCGTCACGGTGCCGCCCAAGATCATGGATCAGCTGATCCATCACCCGCTGACGGACACGGGCCTCAAGCAGTTCCTCGCGGACCACGAGGCTCAGCAGTAGCCGTCGCCGCCGGCGCACCGGAGCACTCGCGTCGTCGGACAGGCGTTCCCCGCGATGTCTAGTTCCTCTCAGCGCTGGCTCTGCGAGCCTTTGCGGCTCTGCGCTGAGGACGCAGGCGGTGAGCACGGTAGCTACGCCCGCGGGTGGTACTTCGAGTGGATCGTCTTCAGGCGGTCCTGCTGGACGTGCGTGTAGAGTTGCGTCGTCGCGACGCTGGCGTGTCCGAGCAGGTCCTGCACCGCCCGTATGTCGGCCCCTCCTTCGAGGAGGTGCGTCGCGTAGGCGTGCCGCAGATCGTGAGGTGAGGGCGCGCGCTTGAGGCCCGCGCGCTGCGCGTACTCACGCAGCAGGCGCAGCACCCGATCGCGCGTCAGCGGGCGGCCGCGCAGCGATCCGACCAGCGGCGCGTCCGGCGCCTCGAGACCGCACGCTTCCAAATGCGCCCGGAGCGCCTCGCGCGCGGGCCGTCCGACGGGGACGATGCGCTCCTTGCCGCCCTTGCCCCGTAGCGTGAGCAGGCCGAGCTCGGAATGCAGGTCCCTGATCCGCGCGCCGGTGATCTCGCTCACCCGCGCGCCCGTCGCGTACAGCAACTCGAGTAGCGCCCGGTCGCGCAGGCCGCGCGCGGAGTCGTCCCGGACCGCGGCGAGCAGGCGATCGACCTCCTGTGCCGACGGGACGTGGGGCAACGTGCGCCAGCGGCGCGGGGTCTCGAGTGCGGCGGTCGGGTTGCGCTTGAGCTCGCGCTCCGCTTCACAAAAGCGGTAGAAGGAGCGCAGGCACGCCAGGCGCCGCGCGAGCGTGGTCTCCGCGCGCCCGTCGCGCCGGAGCGAGCGCAGGTAGTCGAGCACGTCCTCCGTGCGGCATTTGTCCAAGGAGCGCCGCCGCCCCTTCAAGAAGGCGCCGTAGTCTTGCAGGTCGCGGCGGTACGCGGCCACGGTGTTGGCGCTGAGCCCCGCCTCCAGCTCGGCCCAACGCAGGAAATCCAACTCGGGTGAATCCGGGGAAGCGGTTTGCTCGGGCATGACGTTCCTATCTATCGTGATCGGCAGGGGTGCTCTCCGACGCCCGCCCGAGCCGTGGGCACGCCCGGCCGTGTGTCCGGTCCGCGCTTAGGGGCGTCGCGAAACGGCGTCGCTTGACGACCCTTGGGGGCGGACCTATGCTTCAGGGCTTTCCTCAGGGAGATCCTCATGCCGCGATCGGGGAAGTCCCCGAAAGACACTTCGAAGCCCACGCCCCGGAAGAAGGCCACGAAGACGAGCCCTTCCGGTGCGAAGGCCCAGAAGAGCGCAACGAGGGCCCCGGCGCACAAGGCCAAGGCCACCCCGGCCACAGGCGCCAACTCCAGGCCCGAGGCTCCGGCCCGGCGCCGCACGCACGCTGCAAAAACCCCTTTCGGCAAGAAGGATCTCCACTACTTCAAGAACAAGCTGCTCGAACGGCGCCGGCTCATCCTGGAGAACGTGCTGACCATGGAGGCCGAGGCGCTGAAGACCTCGGGCCAGGACTTCTCCGTGGACCACATGGCGGACCACGGCTCGGACAACTTCGAGCAGGACTTCACCCTGTCGCTCGTGGAGAACGAGCGCAAGGAGCTGGTCGACATCGACCAGGCGCTCGAGCGCATAGAGCAACGGAGCTACGGGATCTGCGAGGGCAGCGGGAAGGTCATCGGGCGCGCGCGCCTCGAGGCCATCCCGTACGCCCGCCACTCGATCGACTACCAGCGTCGGCTGGAGTCCGGCGAGTTGGACGAGACCGAGGACGAGTTCGAGGACGCGCAGCGGGGCGGGGCCGGCGAGAAGCCGTGACCCGGGCCCGGCCCCGACGACCCGGCAAGACGAGCCGCACACCTTCATGAGCCGCAAGACACGCATCGTGTGGCTGGCGGTGCCGCTGTTCCTGGCACTCCTCGACCTGTGGACCAAGGCGCAGGCCGGGCCCTACCCGTGCGGGGGCGAGGCGCCGCCGCCCGGCAAGGTCGTGATCCAGGACTGGCTCGAGATCCGCACCGCGTGGAACGAGGGCGCGCTGTTCGGCTTCGACTGGATCCCGCCCTGGGCGCTGGTGCTGCTCACGGGACTGGCCGTACCGCTCGTCGCGTGGTGGGTCTTTCACCCCAAGACCGCGGACGCGAAAGAGAACTTCGGCAAGCTGTTGGTGTTGGGCGGCGCGCTCGGAAACCTCTACGATCGACTCTGCTTCGGAAAAGTGCGCGACTTCATCAACTTCTACTACGGGTCGATGGAGCCCGGACCAGGCGGCCAGCCGGCAGCCCACTGGCCTACGTTCAACATCGCCGACTCCGCGCTGGTGGCCGGCGTGATCTTGCTGCTCCTGAGCTCCTTCCTGCAAGGGCCCGTCACGGCCGGGGGGAAGGCCGCTTGAATCTCACGGAGATCTCCGCGGAGACGGTACGCGAGTCGGTCGAGATCTTTCTGCAGCACGCCTACCCGGGCAGCTCGCGCTGGCGCGCCCCCGGCGTGGACCTCAGTGGGGGCGAGACCGCCCAGGACCTGATCCACAAGTTCGAGGACGAGGGCGAGGACGCCACAGGGCCGGCCCCGCCGCGCTACGTGTTGCGGCTCGGCAACGACCGCTACCCGCACATGAAGCTGGTGCTGGAGGAGAACCTCATCGCCGGCCAGTTCGTGTTCGAGGTGGACACCCACGACGACCTCAAGATCGCCTCGGACGCGCCCGACTACGCGCGCTGGCTCAAGCTGCAGGACTACAACCGCGAGCTGAAGCAGAAGATCGAGGCGACGTGGCGCGGCCGCAAGATTCCCACGCTCGCGGACCTCAAGGACATGATCGGGACCGTCGAGCCGTTGAGCACGGCCCAGCGCTCGGTGCTCGTGGTCGACGACGACCCGGCCATCCGCGACGCGATCCGCACGCTGCTGGAACGGGCGGGGACCAGGGTGCGCACCGCCGTGCACGGACGCGAAGCGCTCGAGCTCGTGGCGGAAGAGGCGCCGGACCTGATCCTGATGGACTTCCAGATGCCCGAGATGGACGGAGTGACGGCCTGCGAGGCCTTGAAGGCGAATCCGAAGACGCAGAAGATTCCCGTGCTGTTGGCCACCGCGAGCCAGGTCGACCTGCGCACGCTAACCTACGCCGACGGATTCCTGGTCAAGCCGTACCGGCAAGACATCCTCTTCTCGCTCGTGCGCAAGCTGCTGTCATAATGAGGGGCTTAGTGCAAACGTCATGCTCAACGCCCTCCTCAACGCGCTCAGGAAGCTGCTGCGCTGGATCCTCATGGTTCTGAGCCCCGCAAAGCTGCTCCGCAAGGTCTTCGGGTCGCGCAACGAGCGCGTGATCAAGGGGACGTTGCCGGCCGTGGAGTCGATCAACGTGCTCGAGCCCGAGTTCGAGACCCTGAGCGACGCGCAGCTGCTCGCCAAGACGGAGGAGTTCAAGGACCGGCTGAAGGGCGGGGAGACGCTGGACGACCTGCTGCCGGAGGCCTTCGCCGCGGCCCGCGAGGCGGCCAAACGGACCATCGGGCAGCGCCCGTTCGACGTGCAGATGCTCGGCGGCATCGTGCTGCACGGCGGCGCCATCGCCGAGATGGTCACGGGCGAGGGCAAGACTCTGACGGAGGTCGCGCCCGCCTATCTCAACGCACTGGTGGGGCGCGGCGTGCACGTGGTGACGGTCAACGACTACCTGGCCCGGCGCGACGCGGCCTGGATGCGGCCGGCCTTCGAGGCGCTGGGCCTCACCGTGGGCTGCATCCAGGGGCAGATGCACAGTAACGAGCGCATCCCCGAGTACGCGGCGGACATCACCTACGGCACCAACAACGAGTTCGGCTTCGACTATCTGCGCGACAACATGAAGACGCGGCTGGAGGACCAGTGCCAGCGGGACCGCTTCTTCGCCATCATCGACGAGGTCGACAGCATCCTGATCGACGAGGCGCGCACCCCGCTGATCATCTCGGGCCCCTCCGAGGAGTCGACCGAGAAGTACTACCTGGCAGACCGGGTGGTGAAGCGCTGGAAGGCGCGCGACCGGGGCATCGAGAAGGCGGACCTCGACGACAAGGTCAACGCGCTGGCCAAGGGCCCGGAGCGTGAAGACGTGCGTCTGCAGCTCGAGGACGACTACTACTACGTCTACTCTGAGAAGGGCAACCATGCCTACCTGACCGAGGCGGGCATCATCGCCGCCCAAAAGGAGCTCGGCGTCGACAACTTCTACGATCCGAAGCACGCGCACCAGGACTGGCCGCATCACCTCGAGCAGGCGATCCGTGCCAACATGCTGTTCGAGAAGGAGACCGACTACGTCGTCAAGGACGGCGAGGTCGTGATCGTGGACGAGTTCACCGGCCGCCTGATGGAGGGCCGCCGCTGGAGCGACGGCCTGCACCAGGCGATCGAATCCAAGGAAGGCATCAAGATCCGCGAGGAGTTCCAGACGCTGGCGACGGTCACCATCCAGAATTTCTTCCGCCAGTACGACAAGCTCAGCGGGATGACCGGAACCGCCCTGACCGAAGCGGGCGAGTTCTTCAAGATCTACAAGCTGGACGTGATCGTCGTCCCCACGAACCGGCCGCTGATCCGCGAAGCGGCCGACGACCGCGTCTTTCTGACCACAACGGAGAAGAACAAGGCGGTCGTGGAGCACATCCAGGAGGTGAACGCCTCGGGCCGGCCGATCCTCGTCGGCACCACCTCGATCGAGAAGAGCGAGAAGCTCAGCGTCATGCTGCAGCGGCGCGGCGTGCAGCACCAGGTGCTGAATGCCAAGCGCCACGAGCATGAGGCGCAGATCGTGGCTCACGCCGGCCAGCGGGCCGCGGTGACGATCGCTACGAACATGGCCGGCCGCGGCACGGACATCCTGCTCGGGGACGGCGTCGCCGCGATCGGCGGCCTGCACATCATCGGCACCGAGCGCCACGAGGCGCGCCGCATCGACAACCAGCTACGCGGCCGCGCGGGGCGCCAGGGAGACCCGGGCTCGTCCGTGTTCTTCGTCTCGCTCGAAGACGACCTGATGCGCAAGTTCGCGCGCGACTGGGTCAAGAACATGCTGGCCAAGCTGGGCATGGGCGAAGGGCAGGAGATCTCCTACCCCATGGTGACGCGGGCCATCGAGCGCGCACAGAAGAAGACCGAGGAGCACAACTTCGACATCCGCAAGAACCTGCTCGAGTACGACAAGGTCAACGACGAGCAGCGCAAGGCGATCTACGAGCGGCGCACGGCGATCCTGCACGGCGAGCAGCTGGAGGAGACCACGCAGGAGCTGATCGAGCTGCTCGTGGAGCGGCTGGTCGAGCAGCACATGGACTCCCACACGCCGCCGGACGATTGGGAGATTCCGGAGATCACCGAGTGGGTGCGGCGGCGTTTCGGCACCGACCTGTCCCCGGACGACCTGCGCGCCTCGGGTAGCGCCGACGCGGCCCGTGTGATCGTGCTCGACGCGATCGCGCAGGCGCTGGCGGGCGCCAAGGAGCACATCGGCGAGGAGAACTACCACCGCACGCTGCGCTTCCTGCTGCTGCGCGCCATGGACGAGAAGTGGAAGGACCACCTGCGCGAGTTGGACGGCCTGCGCTCGGGCATCTACCTGCGCGCCCACGGGCAGATGGACCCGAAAGTCGAGTACCGGCGCGAAGCGACGGCCATGTTCGACATGATGTCTGTGTCCATCGCGGAGTCCGTGACCGACAGCCTGCTGCGCGTCGAGGTCACCGAACCCGTGGACGAGTTGCTCGGCGGCGTCTGGAACCCCACGCAGATCGGCCACGACGAGATCACCGCCTTCGAAGATACCGCGGCCACGGCGCCCATCGGGTCGGCACCCGAGCGCGCCGAGCCGATCCGGCGCGCCACGCCCAAGGTGGGCCGCAACGACCCCTGCCCGTGCGGTAGCGGAAAGAAGTACAAGAAGTGCCACGGCGCACCGGGCGCCGAGAATGCTTGATCCCGTCCCCCCTCGAAGGTAGGACCCGCGCATGCTCTTCACGTCCGAGTCGGTCACGCAGGGCCATCCCGACAAGATGGCGGACCAGATCTCGGACGCGGTCCTGGACGCTATTCTGGCCCAGGATCCGCACGCCCGCGTGGCCTGCGAAACGCTGCTCAAGACGGGCCTGGTGATCCTCGCCGGCGAGGTCACGAGTACCGCGCAAGTCTCCTATCCGGAGATCGTGCGCGCCGTGGTGAGGGACGTCGGATACACCGACGCGCGCTGGGGCTTCGACGCGGAGACCTGCTGCGTGCTCACGGCCATCGAGCAGCAGTCGCCGGAGATCGCCATGGGTGTGGACGAAGACGAGAACAAGGAGCTCGGCGCCGGCGACCAGGGCATGATGTTCGGCTACGCCTGCGACGAGACCGACTCGCTCATGCCGGCTCCGATCCAGTACGCGCACGAACTGACGCGTGGGCTGGCGCGGCTGCGCGAGAGCGGCAGCGTGGGCTACCTGCGCCCGGACGGCAAGTCGCTGGTAACGGTCGAGTACGACGAGGAGCGGCGCGTGCGCCGGATCGACACGATCGTCGTCTCCACGCAACACGATCCGGACGTCGGGCAGGCCGAGATCCGCCGCGACGTGGTGGAGAAGCTGATTGCCGGCACGATCCCCGCGGAGCTGATCGATGATGACACCGTGGTGCACGTCAACCCGACCGGTCGCTTCGTAATCGGGGGCCCGCAGTGCGATGCGGGGCTCACCGGCCGCAAGATCATCGTCGACACCTACGGCGGGATGGGCCGGCACGGCGGCGGCGCCTTCTCGGGCAAGGATCCGACCAAGGTCGACCGCAGCGCGGCCTACATGGCGCGCCAAGTGGCGAAGACGGTCGTGGCGGCACAGTTGGCGCGCCGCTGCGAGATCCAGCTGGCGTACGCCATCGGTGTCGCCGAGCCGGTCTCGATCCACGTCGACACGTTCGGCACCGGCGAGGCTCCCGCCGACGCGATCGCGCGCGCCGTGCGCGAGGTCTTCGCGCTGACCCCCTCGGGGATCATCCGCGAGCTCGACCTGCGCCGGCCGATCTACCGCAAGACCGCGGCCTACGGCCACTTCGGACGCAGCGAGCCCGAGTTCACCTGGGAGCGCACGGACAAGGTGGCCGCCCTGCGCCAGGCGGTGGAAGCCGCAGCCCGCCGCTAGGCCCCGGGGTCGCGATCAACGGGTAGATGAACGGTAGGGCGCACACACAGGTGCGCCGCTACAAGGGTTGGGCGCACATTCAGGTACATGAGCGGTGGTCGGACTCCCGTACCGCTCGTCAGCCCTTGTAGGGGCGGCCCTGTGTGGCCGCCCTCCCGCCCGATAACCCGTTACGTCCGGCCTCTTTCATGTGGCCGCCCGGCCCGCCCCCCGCAGGCAGTTCGTTACGTCCCCTCGGCATAGGCGGTCGCGTAGGCCGCCTGCTCCGGGGTCAGCTCGTCGATCTTGATGCCGAGCGCGGCCAGCTTGATCCCCGCGATCTCCTGATCCAGCTCCTCGGGCAGCATGTGCACCTCGTTGCCGAGGCCGGCGCCCTTGCGGGCCAGGAAAACCATGCCCTGGATCTGGTTCGCGAAGCTCATGTCCATTACCTCGGAAGGGTGCCCTTCCGCGGCGGCGAGGTTGACCAGGCGGCCTTCGGCCAGCACGTAGATGCGGCGTCCGTCCTGCAGCGTGACCTCGCGGCAGTTCTCGCGGATCTGGCGCGAGGAGACCGCCAGCTCGTCCAGTTCGGGGAGGTTGAGCTCCACGTCGTAGTGGCCCGTGTTGCAGACGATGGCCCCGTCCTTCATGGCCTCGAAGTGGCGCTTGCGCAGCACGTCCTTCATCCCTGTGGCGGTGATGAAGATGTCGCCGATCGCGGCCGCCTCGTCCATGGGCAGCACGCTATAGCCTTCGAGCGATGCCTTGAGCGCCGCGGTGTTCTTGACCTCGGTCACGTAGACGTTGGCGCCCGCGCCCCGCGCCCGCAGCGCGCACCCCCTGCCGCAGTGGCCGTGGCCCGCCACGACGAAATTCTTGCCCGCCAGCAGCACGGACGTCGCGCGCAGGATGCCGTCCAGCGAGGACTGGCCGGTGCCGTAGACGTTGTCGAAGTCCCACTTCGTCTCGGCGTCGTTGATGGCCAGCACGGGGTACTTGAGCGCACCGTCCGCGGCCATCGCGCGCAGCCGATGCACGCCGGTGGTGGTCTCTTCCGTGCCGCCCAGGATGCCGTCGATCAACCCGGTGAACCGGTCGTGCACGCGGAAGATGAGGTCGGCGCCGTCGTCCAGCGTCAGCGTCGGTTTCTGCTCCAGCGTCTTGTCGATAGCCCAGTAGAACTCTTCCACGTTCATGCCGTGCCAGGCGTACATCGGGATGCCCTCGGCGGCCATCGCCGCCGCCACGTCGTCCTGCGTGCTAAGCGGGTTGCAACCGCTCCAGGCCACTTCGGCCCCGGCCGCGACGAGCGTCCGGATCAGCACGGCCGTCTCCTTCGTGACGTGCAGGCAGCCAGCGATGCGCTGGCCCTTGAGCGGCTGCTCCTCGCTGTGGCGCTCGCGCAGCGCCATGAGCACAGGCATGCGTGCCTCGGCCCAGTCGATGCGCAGCCGCCCGGCTTCGGCCAGGCCCAGGTCTTTCACCCGGTAGCTCTCGGTCGTCGTGGTCATCAGGATCTCCTTGATCTGGAAGCTGGGTTGCTCTTGGAATTGCGTCCGCGCTGCGGCCGCCGGCCTACGGCCAGGAAGAGCGCGAGCGGCGCCGCCCGGCCGACCACCATGCGGTCGCGCACCGGCAGCTCGCGGCACTGAGCGAAGCCGGCCCCCTCCAGCGCGCGGAGCAGCGTCTCCGGCTCGAGACCGAGCCGCAGATCGCCCATGGTCGAGCGCATCGACTCTTCCTGATGCGGCCCCAAGTCGGCCACCACCAGCCGGCCGCCGGGTCGCAGAACGCGGTAGGCCTCCTCGAGGCCGGCGCCGATCTCGGGCACGTGGTGCAGCACTAGACTGACGAACACGGCGTCGGCGCAGCGGTCCTCGATCGGAAGCGCGTCGATTTCGCCTTCGTGGAACTCCACGTTGGAGTTGCTGATGCGCTGGCGCGCGGCGCGCAGTCGGGTGGGGGAGTGGTCCACCGCCAGCACACGCGCGAAGCGCTCGGCCAGCACCTCGGTCAAGAAGCCGTCACCGCAGCCTGCGTCGACGACCGTCCAGTCCTCGGGCGCCAGCGCGGCCACAATCTCCTCGCGCACGCTGCCGCCCTCGAAGGAGACCGTGGCCCCCGCGCCCTGCCCGTCGAAGTGGGTGCGGCTCAGGCGTCGGCGGCGTTCCAGAACGTCGTGCCGCCGACGGCGGTCCGCGCGCCAGGTGCGGTCGCGCCGCAAGCCCTGCCGCACCGCTGTCCACAGCGCCGCGCCCTCCGTGCCGTTTATGAGCGCGTTGCTATAGAAGGTCCAGCTGCCTTCGCGGCGCGCCGCGAGCGCACCCCCCTCGCGCAGCAGGCGCAGGTGGTTGGAGGTGCGCGATTGGCTGGTTCCGAGCACCTCCGCGATCTCGTTGACGGCCAGATCCTCTCCCTCGAGGACGGCCAGGATGCGGACGCGTGTGGGGTCGGCCAGCAGCCGGAGCAGACGTTGCATGGCGGAGAGTAGGATATCACCATGTCATGATAT
>JAPUHK010000266.1 GCA_027297745.1 Planctomycetota bacterium
CGACCGAGATGCTGAAGCCGTTATAGACCACGCCGCCGCCGCCGAGCTCGTAGCCGATGCGCGTAAGGAAGCCCTCGGCGATCGTCTCGTTGTAGCCCGTGAGGTTGAGGCTGCCGTTGTAGATCACGTCACGCTGGGAGATGGTCTGCTCGTGGTAGCAGTCGGCGAAGTCCCAGAAGAACTCGTCACCGGGGCCGATGCCCCCGTTCGCCGCCGCATCCCCCCACGAGAACATGTGCAAGCCGGGGTGCATGATGACGCTCGCGGGCGGCGTCACCCCGACGGGGAACACGTCGCAGTCTTCCGCGATCGAGCCCTGCGCCTCGAGCGTGTCGAAGTTGTCGTCGATGAGGTCGAACGACTCGACCACGATGTAGAGCTGGTCGACGAGCAACATCAGGGCGCTGTGCGCGAATTCGGCGATCTGCTGCGGCTGCGACCCGGAATCGTCGAAGTTGCTCCAGGGCAGCATGATCGTCACCTCGGGCGTGCCGTCGTCGTTCGTGTCGTGCTCGATGTCGACGCCCGCCACCCCCGGCGACACGTTGGGGTTGACGCGCACGGTGATCGTGCCGTCGAACGAGCCGTCGGTCGAGGTGATCTCGACTTCACCTTCCGTCGGGTCCCCGCCCGGCGGGATCACGACGATCTCTGTCACCACGATCTGCAGATCGCCGAAAAACGAGGTCGACAGGTCCCGGATGTCGATCTGCGACCCGCGCTCGAGCGCGAACTCGCTCGTGACCGTGCTGTAGGCGCCGCCGAAGTTGGTCGTCGTGACGTTGAGGTTGTCCGAGGAGACCGAGATGCCGATGCCGCCCGGCGAGGTCTGCATCGAGAAGTTGTAGAGGGAGAGGATCTGGGCGTCCGTGAGGACGGGGTCCTCGGCGCCCGCGCACCCCGCACCTACCAATAGAGAACAAGTCAGCGTCGCAAAGATCCTGAGCTTGATGTTGCGCACAGGGTTTCCTCCTCTACTGCCGCCCAGGGGTTCTGGAGGGGCCGGCCGGCCCCGCGCGGGGCGCCCAAAAGACCAGATCAGGCCACGCTGCGCAAGCTTGGAGGCCCTAGCCGCGTCTCAAACCGAGGTAATACCCGGTCAACAGCGATCCGGCCGCGGGCAGCCTGTGTTTCACGAAGCCGCCCACGCCCTCGCTACCGCCGATGTTCATGACGAAATCGCGGAACCAAGCGCCGAGCGCGCTCCAGTCCACGGTCACCACGTCCTTGTAGGCCAGGTACTGCAACACGACCAGGAACACGACCAGCCCCAGAACAAGCAGTTTGATAACCATGCGTGTGGCCATGCCCAGGCCGAGGCCGAGCAGCATCGCCAGGGCGCTCTCGGTCACGAACGGCAGGGCCTTCTCCATCGTGGTGGGCGCCTTTTCCGGCTCGGTGTCCGGATCCCCTGCCACGAATCCCGCCGCGCCTTCCGGCGTGGCCGCCGGCACCTCTTCCTTCGCGAACACGACGCGCGCGACGACGGAGAGCAGGAGCACCCCGACGAGCTCGATCACGAGCGGCTTGCGCCAGCGGGGTGCTTGGACTCCGGTGCGCTCCTGGTTTTGCTGCGACATGCGGTCTACTTCGAATGGCGGTTGTAGTATTCGTCCACGATGCCCGGCAAGGCCGGCTCCTGGGGGTCCCGGACGCCCTCGCGCTCGACGCGCTGGTTGAGGTCGCGGATCTGGTCTTCGGTAATCCGCCACCCCTGCAGCGCCGCCTCCACCTGCTCCGCGACGTCCGTACGGCACACGGGCATGGCGTACTGAGGCAGCTTGGGGAACACCTCGTCCGGCGTGATGACCTGCAGCTTGCGGTAGTCCGCGAATCCGTCCGTGCCCCAGGTAACCCCGACCTGGTAGTCGTCGTTGATGAGGCCGCCCAGCCGGTCGTTGATCCCCACCTCGGTGGTGTCTTTGAACTTCACTCCGTTGCGCTTGAGCTGCGGGTAGAGCCAATCGCGGAGGAAGTACTCGCGATTGGCGCCGAACACGAGATCTCGGGCCTGGTCGCGGAGGTCGCTCACGGTGCTGATCTGTAGGCTCTCAGCTTTCTCCTTCGTCATGACCAGCAGCTCCGCGTTCTCGAAGCCGAGGGAGGGCAGCCAAGTCAAGCCCAGCGGCTCATAGACCGCGTTGAGGTGTTCGCGCACGGATTCGGCATCGTGCACGTCGACGCTGTCAGGGAACGAACGGCCTGCGAGCTTGATGCCCGTGCCCGAGTACCAGATGAAGAGGTCGCGCTTCCCCGTCAAGATGCGGAAGAACGCCATCAACGTCGGCTCGTCGTGCAGCGGGCAGTCGACGCCGAAGTCCTCGCCGTGGCCGCGCTGATAGGCGTCCAGGACGCGGTAAAGGAGACGGGTCAGGATCCAGGACTCGATGAAGTCGAGCTGGCCGATTTGCAGCGGAGACTCCTTGAGGCTCTTGCCGGCGCGACGGTCCTGGGCGTCAGGCGTGAACATCTTGCGGCTCAGAGCGGTGGCGATCGTGAACAGCGCCGCCTCCTGCCTGTATTGGGTGAAGGCGACGGTCTGCTCGGTCTGCTTGAGCTCGCGTCCCAGCTCATCCGCCCGGTCCTTGACGCGCTGGACCTCGTCGCGCAGTTCCGCTTCCACGCCGAAGAGCTTCAGCTTCTTCAGGCGCGGCAGCACGGCGGGAAGAAACAGTGCCAGGGCCAGCGCAATGACCGTTTGGTCCACTTCGATCATGCTCACCGGGTCCTGCATCACGTCTCGGAGCGTCTTGTCCTTTGGGACCAGCGCTCCAAGCAGCAGGAGCGTGACGAGGATCACGTAGATCAACTCCCCGGCGTGGATCCGGCGGGTCTTCCCCTTGCCCTCTTCAGGACTCGGCATGGCCCATACGGTACCGCCTGCGCCTTGTCCGCCAAAGGGCCTGCCCGCTCAGGCGGTCAGGGGGGTGCGCACAGTGGAGATGGCTTCGGTGACTTGCGCGCTGTCGCGGCAGTAGACGCCGAAGCTCGTAAGGGGCGGCGAATAGATGTGCAGCGTGACCAGGTTGGTGCCGTCGCCCTGCCGGTTGGCGATCTCGTGGATGTCGGTGTCGTAGGAG
>JAPUHK010000267.1 GCA_027297745.1 Planctomycetota bacterium
CCGTAAAAGGCGCAGGGGTTCTTCCAGACCAACGTCTCGATGTTGTCCTCGCCGAAGCCGCGGCGGCGCATCTCCAAGATCGTCTTGGGCACCGAGAGCGGGTCCGAGGGGCCCCAATCGCAGGCCGAGTTGACGGTCATGCGCTCCACGCCGTGCTGCTCGAAGATGTCGGCCGCGCGCTCGGGACTGAGCTTGGTGAACGGGTAGACCGTGTGGCCTGCCCAGCACTCCGTGTTGTCCTTGACGTAGCCGATGGTCTCCTCGGTGTTGTGGTCAATGAGGATCTTGGACTCGTCGAGCTTCATGTCCTTGATGATCGCGATCGTGCGCTTGACGGACTCGAGCTTGCTGCGGTGGGACGTGTGGATCAGGACCACCTTGCCTTCCGTGAAGCCGATCTCGAGCTGGCGGCGGATGGAGTCCTCCTCGGCGTCGGTGAGGTCGTCGAATCCGATCTCACCCACCGCCGCGCAGTGCTTGTGGCTCAGGAACCGCGGCAGCTCGGGGAGCACCTGCTCACGGAAGTGGTCTTCGTTCGACTCGCGCGGATTGAGCGCGATCGCGCAGCGCTGATCGATGCCGTATTGGGCGGCCCGGTCGTGCTCGAAGTTGAGCAGGTGGTCGAAGTAGTCGAAGAAGGTCCCCGCGTGGCGCCGCGGCTGGCCGAGCCAGAAGGCGGGCTCCAGGACGCGCACGATGCCGGCCTCGGCCATCTTCTCGTAGTCGTCCGTCGTGCGGGCATACATGTGGCAATGGGGATCGCAGATCCTCATGAGTCCGGTTCCTCCTCCTCCGCACCGATCGGCACCACCCGTTTGATCTCGGGGATCTCCTCGGTGATGGTGCTCTCGAGGCCGTAGCGCAGCGTCAGGTCCGTGCCGGGGCAACCGATGCACGCGCCGGTCCAGCGGAAGTAGACGCTGTCGCCTTCGATGCGGACCAGCTCGACCCCCCCGCCGTCCACGCTCAATGCCGGGGCGAGGCGCTGCATCACGCGCCGTACGCGGTCGGTGAGGGAACCCTCTTGATCCATGGCAAAGCGCTTTCGACGGGCCAGGGGCCGAGTCTCCAGAAGAGTCTAAACGTGGACGGAATTCCAGGGTTCGGGCCGTCCGGCGCGATTGGTCCCTTCCGGCGCTATAGTGCGATTTCTCATGGCTGCGGAGGAGGGGCGCCCGCCCGACAAGCGGGACGAAGACGATTTTCGAGCCGCGGGCACGCGGTTGGGGCGCTTCGTGATCCTCGGCGAGCTGGGCCGCGGCTCCATGGGCGTGGTCTACGAGGCCTTCCAGGAGGACCTCAAACGCAAGGTCGCGCTCAAGCTGCTGCCCGCCAACATCTCGCTGGACCAAAAGCAGATCAAGCGCTTCCAGCGGGAGGCCCAGTCCGCGGCCCGCCTGAACCACCCGAACGTGATCCAGATCTTCGAGGTGGGCCACGAGAAAAAAACGCACTTCATCGCCATGGAGCTCATCGACGGCCGCTCGTTCGAGAGCTTCCAGGCGCGCGACGAGGAGGAGGTGCGCGAGGTGGCGCGCATCGGCCGCGACGCCGCCCGCGGCCTGCACCACGCCCACGAGCAGGGCATCATCCACCGCGACATCAAGCCGGGGAACCTGCTGATCACCAAGGACGGGCGCCCGACCGTGAGCGACTTCGGGCTGGCGCGGCAGACGGACTCGGCCACGTTGACGTCGATGGACGCCATCGTCGGTACGCCCAAGTACATGAGCCCCGAGCAGATCCTGCCGACGGCGGGGAAGCCGCTCGATGGGCGCACCGACATCTACTCGCTCGGTGCGTCGCTGTACGAGATCCTGTGCGGCCGTCCGCCGATCCAGGCGCCGTCCGTGCCGGCCTACCTGCGTGCCGTGCTGGAGGAGCGCCCGCCCAGCCCGCGCAAGTTCAACAAGAAGATCCCCATGGCGCTAGGGACGATCCTGCTGCGCTGCCTGGAGAAGAACCCCGCCGACCGGTACCCGGACGCCGCCATGCTGGCGCAAGACCTCGACCGCTTCCTGTCGGGTGAGCGCATCCTGGCGCGCCCCAAGGGCCGGCTGGCACTGGCCATCGAGCTGATCAGGCGGCGGCCGGTGATCTCCGCGCTCAGCGCCCTGGTGGTGCTGGCTGTCATCACCCTGATCGGGCTCGCCGGCGGCAAGGAAGAGGCGGAGGACCGCCTGGCCCTGGAGCAACGCATCACGACCGCCATCAACCAGCTCGACTTGAGCGAGCGGGTGTTGCAGTTGGGCGTGCTGGCGAAGGAGCACCCCCGATCGGAGCGCGTGCAAAGCGCGCTGAGCACCGCGCTCTTGCAACGAGCGAAGGACAACCTCGGACACGCGGCTCCCGATTTCGAGACGGTGCTCAGCGACCTCGAGCGCGCCGAGGCCCCGGACGAACGCTGGCGCTCGTGGCAACTGCACTGGTCGTTGATGACGTTGATCGAGCTCAAGCGCCTCGAGCAGGCGCGGCAGGCGGTGTCCGCGCTGGCGCCGACCGACCCGCTGCAACGTCTCACGCTCGCCCGCATCCACGTGGCTAGACACGAGTTCGAGGAGGCGGTGGCGCTTCTGGTGGAGTACGACGCGCTCGACCCGACGCTGCAGTTCCCCACCTTTCCGCTTACCAGCGGCCTGGCCTACCGCGGCCTGGCCTCGTTGGAACTGGCGCGCACCGGCTCGGAGCAGGACCCGGACTACCGCGCGCTGCTGCAGACAGCGCTGCGGCATCTGCGCAACGCGCAGCAGGTGTTGCGCACGAGCCCCCAGGAGTGGCTGCGCGGGATCGTCGTGACCATGGAAGCGGACGTCGATCTCAAGCTGGGCAGGGAGACCAACATCGACGCGCTCCGGCGCAGCTTCGGCGGCGCCACGCAGGGCCTGCTGGACATCATCACCGAAGCGTGGGGCGGCGAGACGCAACAGCAGGTGGACATCGCGGAGGTCTTCGTACGGAGCATTCTGGACCTGACGGGCCAGACCCTCGATCTGCCGGCGGTCTTGCTCGACACCGCGCGCAAAGGGCTGCAGGGCGATCCGCAGCCGAAGGAGGCGCTCCGCTGGCAGCTGCTCTACGCGGTGGCCAACATGAGCGGCGGCAAGCACAACGAGGCGCTGCGCTCCCTGCGCGACGCCCTGGGCGCGGCGTCCGAGCTGAACGAAGACGCCGAGGTGGTTAGACTACTGCTCTACATCCACTGGGGGCGCTCGCTGCTGTTCCACCGGGCGCGACTGTTCGGAGACGCCGAGAACCAGATCCTGGAGGCGCTGCAGGAGGCCCTCAACGCCCTGGCGTATGCGGAGCGGTTGGCGGACTTCAAGCTGGCCGACTTGAAGGTGCTCCTGATGCACCTGTGCGCGCTCGGAGACGATCTGATCGGGAGCGAACAGGAAGACGCGCTGCGGCAGACGATCGCCGTTACGGAGAGCGCGCTGAAGGGCCATCCCGACGTCGGGGACACCGTGAAGCCGTTCCTCACGCGCGCGCGCAAGGCATTGCAGCCGGCGCCCGAAGACGGCTCCGGCGAGGGCTAGGGAATCAGCCCCTTGCGATCAGGGCCCTAGTGGCCCAGCAGCTCATGCAGCTTCACGATGCTCAGGCGCTTCGTCTTCAACTCGTGCGTCTTGGGTTCGACGAAGACAACCGTAACGCGCCCCCTGGGCCCGTTCGGATGCCCGTGCATGAGCACGCCGTTCTTGCCGTCCGGGCCCAGGTACACGTAGCGCCGGCCGGGCTTGGTCTGCCCCGGGCAATGCAGCACGCGCTCGAGCAGCGCGGGGTTGTCCTGCTTGAGCTCGTCGAACGAGGCCGGCAGGCGGTCGTGCGCGCGGTTGTACTTCTTGAGCAATACACGCAGGCGGTGCACGCGCTGGCGGCACACTTCCAGCTGCTGCATGCGCGGGTCCGCCATCTCCGGGGGTGCGGCGATGGCCATCTGGGCGGGTTGC
Source organism: Planctomycetota bacterium (assembly GCA_027297745.1). Classification (GTDB taxonomy): domain Bacteria; phylum Planctomycetota; class PLA2; order PLA2; family PLA2; genus JAPUHK01. The sequence continues at coordinate 3,951 of JAPUHK010000267.1, forward strand.
CTCGCCGGAGCCAGCAGCAGGACCGCGACCCCGCCGCCGATCGCGCCCAGGAAGGCGCCGCTCATGTCCACGGGGCTGTGCGACACCCAGTGCATGCCGTTCTTGTCCCCCTTGCGCCAGCCGATGCGGCCGTACAGGTGGTCTTCGAAGACGGAGACGTCGGGTAGCTCGTACATGGGCGTCTGCCCCTGCGGCGTGGGAGCGATCTGCGTGAACGGCATGAACGTGTCGTAAAAGAAGGCGAAGACGCGCGGCAGGTCCATGTAGGACAGCGCCAGCACCTCGTCGGGCGCGCGGCTACGCAGCTTGGCGAAGTCCCGGTTCTGGGCAAGCGAGGGCTTATGGCCCCGCTTGACCGCGACCAACCGCTGGAAGCTCTTCGGGAACGGCGCGACGATCAGCCAGCCGTCGACCACACCGAACGTCGGCGCGAGCGGGATCAGGCCCTGCTGCGGGTGCCCCAAGGGCAGCACCACAGCTTGCGCGCCGCCGATGGTCGTTTGCTGCGGCCCGGCTCCCTCGGGCCACTCGAAGGACTGCAGCACCTTGATCAAGTTGTTGTGCAGGCGCTTCGGGTCCTTCGCTTGCAAGAGCAGGGCGATGTCGGGCAGAAGCCCCCGCGTGGAGGCGACGATCAGCCCGGCCTCACCCCCGATCAGATCGATCAGGTCACGTTTGAGGTCCAGCCGCGTCTTGGCCTTGAAGCGCTGTTCCACGGTGGTGGTCGGTTTGCCCAACTGCCCGAAGAGGCCCCACAGCATGGCGGGGTCGAGCCGCCCGGAGGTGACGTAGAGCGTGTCCTTCGGGGCGAACTGCAGCGCTTCGAGCGAGCTCGAGCCTTCCGAGAACAGCAACGCCGGCAGGCCGGTCGGCTCGCCGTTGGAGATCAGTGAAAACGTCGAGGTGACGCCCGGGCCGTCCACGCGGCTGGCCATGACCAGGCCGCGGATGCTCTCGAAACCCATGGCCGACAGGACCCCGGCGGCTTGCTGCGCCTCGGGACCGAAAGCGCCGCTGCGCAGGATCTCGAACACGGTGTCGATGTTCAGCGTGAGGCCGAACGTGCGCGTGCCGCTGCCGGCGACGTCGAGCGACTTCCGATGCCGCTCGTCGCGCGCCAGCGAGCCCTCGCCGCCGCCCAGGTGCATCTCGATCATGGAGCGCACGCGCGCCTCGTCCGTGGCCAGCACGAGGAGATCCCCGAGCGGCACGAGCAGCAGGGGCACGCCGCCGAACTCGGCCTTCGAGTACGTCAGGTCGCGCCAGCGGACGGTCGTGAAGCGCCGCTCGACCTCCGCGCCGATCTGGGTCAGCCGGTCGTGCTCTTGCTCGAGCGCGATCGCGCAGCAGACGTGCTGCAGGGCTTGTGCGGCATCCTGTGTGCTTCCCTCGATCCTTAGTGCCGCAACGGCGTCGACGGGGAAGTCCGGATTCTGGGCGGGACCGACCACGGCCACCGCGACAGGCGGCGTGATCACGAAGTGCCACGCCTTCTGCTGCGGGACCTGGTACTTCACGCGCATGCGGAAACGGTCCATGTTCCCGCCCAGCTCGAGATGGCCGGGGCCGACGATGGCATCCACGAGCTTAAAGCCGAAACCGTCGTCCCCCCCGAGGCGCCCGAACAGCGCCTTCATTTGCGGATCCTGCATGCAGGCGGTTACGGCTAGCCCGGCTTGCTCCGCCTGGGTGGGCTCCTGCACCTCCAAGTACAACACGGTCTTCGGCGGCAGCAGGCGGTCGAGAGAGGAGGACTCCTGGGCCAGGAGCGGCGTGGCGGCGGCGCAGAGGAGCAGAGCGGTGGTGAGGTGATAACGCATGGCGCGCGTAACAGATCACATCGCGTGCCGGTCGGCCACCGGCCCGGGCCCTGCGCGGTGGCTCCAACCAACGGGACGACAACTACTTACGCCATGCGTGCCGATCCGGGGCGGCGGCTCGCCTGTGTGGAACCGTTACAGATGCGAGAAAGTAACAATCAGGACAAGGCGGAACCCGGCCTGCGCGAGGGCTACTTCAGCCCGTACTTCTCGAGCTTGTCGTAGAGCGCGCGGCGGGAGATCCCGAGCTGCTTGGCGGCCTCGGCCTTGTTCCCGCCGGTGACCTTCAGCGTCTCCTGGATGGCCTGGCGCTCGATGTCCTTGAGGCCGCGGCCCCCCAGCCCGTTGCCCGATCGGGGGCCGGCGCGGGCGCCCCGGGTGCGCAGCCGTTCCAGCAGCTCCGGCCTGACCACGTCGTCGCTGAGCGCCACCATGCGCTTCACCTCGTTCTGCAATTCGCGCACGTTGCCCGGCCAGTCGTAGGCCACGAGGATGCGCAGCGCACCTGCGCTGAGCTTCCTCTCCACGCCGGCTTCGCGGCAGGTCAACGTGAGGAAGTGGTCGAGCAGCGTCTCCACGTCTTCGCGACGCTCACGCAGCGGCGGCACGCGGATGTTGACCACGTTGATGCGGTAGAAGAGGTCCTCGCGGAAAGTGCCGTCCTTGATGCCCTTGCGCAGCTCGCTGTTCGTTGCGCTCACGATGCGCACGTCGACGCGATCGACCCGCGTGGAACCCACCTTGCGCACCTCGCCATCCTGCAACGCGCGCAGCAGCTTGGTCTGCATGCTAGGCGACATCTCCCCGATCTCGTCCAGGAACAGCGTACCGCCGTGGGCGCGCTGGAACAGGCCGTCCCGCGTACGGTCCGCGCCCGTGAAGGAGCCCTTCACGTGGCCGAACAGCTCGCTCTCGAGCAACGACTCCGTGAGCGCGGCGCAGTTGACCGTGAGGAACCCGCGCGACGAGCGCTTCCCGTTGTAGTGGAGCGCGCGCGCGATGAGCTCCTTGCCCGTTCCGCTCTCCCCTTCGAGCAGCACCGGGAAATCTGTCGGAATCACGCGATCCAGGATCGAGAACACCTCGCGGATCGCAGGGGAGTTCCCGATCACTTCGGAGTAGCTGAACTTGTAGCGGTCGCGCGGCTTGAGCGAGCGCAGGCGCTGCCGGTAGGCCTCCATCTCCTCGTTCTGCGTCGCGACCTCGCGCGAGAGGCGGCCGTTCAGCTCCTCCAGGCGCTTGCGCTGCCGCTCGTTCTCGCTGAACAGCTGCGCGTTCTCTATGGCCACCGCCGCCAACCCCGAGAATTCCGCCAGCAGCGCCTGCTCCTCGTCCCCGAAAGTCGCATCCTGGAAGCGGTGGTCGACATAGATGGCGCCGAGCGTCTTGCCGTGCAGCACGAGCGGCGCGCACAGCACGGAGCGCAGCTTCATCTCCGGGATGGACACGGAGTCCATGAAGGTCGCGTCGGCCGAGGCGTTGTCCGTGAGGATGGGCTCGCCCTTGTCGATGGCCTGCTTGAGAATCGAGCGGCTGATCTTGCTGGCCGGCTTGCGCACGTTCTCCTTCTCGAAGTTGCGCGCCACCTCGACCCGGCCTTCCTCGGCCCCGCCGAGCCACACGAAGGCGCGCTCGGCGCCGGTCAGCTCGACGATGGTGTCCATCACCACGGCCAGCACGCGCTTGAAGTCGCGCTCGCTGGTGAGCGCCTTGGCCACCGTGAGCAGGTGCTTGTAACGGGCCGCAAGGGCCGCGTCGCCGGTGCGTGAGCCTCCGAACAGTGCCATCAGGCCCCCTGCTGCTGGCGGGCGCGGGCACGCACGCGTTCCTTGAAGTACTCCGTCAGGCGCGCCGTGGTCCCGTAGTGGTTGAAGGGCGTGATCAAGTAGACGCGCGAGGAGTGCTCGGCCACGACGTCCAACAACTCCTCGCAGATGCGGCAGCCCATCTCGCGTCCCTCGGGCCCCCGAAGCCCCTTCATGCGCCGGCGCACGCCGTCCGGAACGGACATGCCGGGCACCTCGTTGTGCAGGAACTCGGCGTTGCGCTCGGAGGCGAACGGCATGATGCCCAAGTACAGCGGCATGTCGAGGTCGCGCGTCTGCTCAAAGACCTCCGCGATGCGCTCCGGGTCCCAGCAGGGTTGCGTCAACGTGAAGTGGGCGCCGAGCGACTTCTTGCGCTCGAGCCGTTCGACCTGCACGTGCAGGTGCTTCACGTTGGACCCGAAAGCCACGCCGATGCGCAGGCTCGTGGGGACCTTGATCGAGGCTCCGGCGGCGTTCACGCCGCGGTTCAGCCCGGCGATCAGCTTCACCAGGCCGAACGAGGTGACGTCGTAGACGCCCTTGGCCCCGAACTCACCGATGACCGACACGGGGTCGCCGGTGATGGCCAGGATGTAGTGCAACCCGAGCGCGCAGGCGCCCATGATGTCGGAGTGCAGCCCGATCAGATTGCGGTCGCGGCAGGTGAAGTGCACGAGCGGCTCGACGCCGGCCTGCTGCTTCATGAGCAGCGCCATGGCAACGTTGCCCATGCGCGGCGACGCCAGGGGGTTCTCGGCCAGGCTGACCAGGTCGACCCCCGCTTTGCGCATGCGCACGGCTCCCTCCAGCGTCCCTTCGAAGTCCATCCCGCGCGGCGGATCCAGCTCGGCGATCACCGAAGGCTCCGTCGGCGGCCCGTCGAGGAAGCTCGGCGGAAAGACCGGATCGGAGCCCACCTTCACGCGCGGCGGGGCCGGAATCGGGACCTGCGGGCGCACCGTGAGCTTACTGTCCTTCAGCCTTTCGGCGATGGCCGCGATGACCTCCGGCGTCGTTCCGCAGCACCCGCCGATGAGATTGACGCCGGCCTTGCACAACCGTTCCGCCGTGTCGGCCAGGTAAGGTGCGCTCTTGAGGTAGAGGAAGCGGCCGTCCACAAGATCCGGCGAGCCGGCATTGAAGAAGGCGCTGAGGGGATGCCCCGTGCGCAGCGCGAAGCGTTCGATAATGTCGAGCAGCAGCCGTGGACCGCGTCCGCAATTGATGCCCACGACGTCCGCGCCCAGACGCCAGACCTCGGTCAGAGAGGGCACCGGCTCGTCCCCCTGGAAGGAGCCCGTGCGCTCGACGAACGCCATCTGCGCCACTACGGGGAGGTCGCAGACCTCCTTCACGGCTTCGAACGCGGTGCGCAGCGCGGCGAAGCTGGTAAAGGTCTCGAGCAGGATCAGGTCGACGCCGGCGTCGGCGAGCGTGACCGCCTGCTCGACGAAGATCTCGTGTTGCGCGGTGGGCTCGAGACCGCCGTGCGCGGTGGCGCTGCGCGACAGCGGGCCGATGGAACCGGCGATGAACACGTCACGCCCCACACAGGCGCGCTGCGCGACCTTGACGCCAGCGGCGTTGATATCGCGTACCAGATGGTCCTGGCCGCTGCGCAACAGGCGCTCGGCGTTGGCGCCGAAGGTGTTGGTTTCGATCAGATCCACCCCCGCCTCGACATAGCTGCGATGGATGCTCTCGATCAGCTCCGGGCGCTCCAGATTGAGCGCCTCGAAGGAACGGTCCAGCGGCAGGCCCTGCTCATAGAGCAAGGTCCCCATGGCCCCGTCGCCGATCAGGGGGCGATCGCCCAACACGTCACGAAACCGCACAGCGAGTGTGTATCTTTCCACACAGATGAAACCCCATCAAGGGGGCTTGGCGCTTATCCCTCGTGCTCGCAAAGGGTTACGGGCCGCGGACGGCGCCCCGGCAGCCCGGGCCCGAATGGCACCCCACGCTGCCGTGAAATCCCTCCGAATCTGGGATCCTGCCCGGTTGACGGCATTGGGCGGGCTCGCTACCTTTCCGGTCCCGGTATGGGTCGCGCCCCCTTGCGGGGCGTGGGACGGGCGTCGCGAACGTTCTCGTCGTCGCGTCTGGCCGGCAGAAGAAGAACCAGGATTGGGAACGGAAGGAGAACCGACATGAGAGGCTCTTTGCGGTTGCTCGTGGTCTTCGCACTGGCGTTGGTTGTGGCCGCGCCGGCGTTCGCGAGCGACGAGGAAGCCCGTCTCAAGCAGCTCGAGGATCGTGTCAGCGAGCTCGAGACGGAGAACGCGTCACTGAAGAGTGGGCAGGACGCGCTGTCCCAGGAGATCGAGGACTACCTCGAGGACTCCAGCGCGTACGAAGCGGCGCAGGGTGCTGGTGCGAACGCCGGTTACGACAACGGCTTTTACATCCGCGGCTCGAACGGCTTCGTGATCAACTTCCACTTCGGCCTGCAGTTCAGGGTGAAGGGATTCGACAAGGACGACGATGCCGCCAACCCACGGGCGCAGACCGGCTTCGAGGTCGCGCGCGCACGCTTCTGGATGGACGGTCATGCATGGAGCGACATCAGCTACATGTTCGAGATCGACGAGGGCAACGAGTCCAACCAGGGCGGCCGCCGCGTGCTGGACATCTGGATCCAGTGGGAAGTGAACTCGCAATGGTCCATCCGTGGAGGCCAGCAGAAGCCCACGCTGTTCCGCCAGGAGCGGAACATGTGGTACTCCCTGCAGTTCGTCGACCGCGCGGTGATCAGCGAGTTCTTCAATCGTGACCGTGCGATCGGCGTGAGCGCCGACTACCACAAGAGCGACCGGCTGCACATCCAGTTCGGCGTCTTCAACACGCTCGGCTTCTTCGGCCCGCCGACGGGCAACAGCGCGGCGAACTTGCCCTTCGACGTGCTGGCGGGCAACCCGCTGCAGGTCGGCGACGCGGACAACCAGTTCGCCTACACGTTTTATCTGGAGTACGCCGTCAAGGGCACCTGGAAGGACGCCTGGGGCGAAGGGGACCGCACGGCGCACGCTGATCAGGTGCTCGTGTTCGGCGTCTCGTTCGGGTACGAGAACAACAACAACCCGGCGTTCGCCGGGACGGATCAGTTCCTCTTCGGAGTGGACGGTGTCTACAAGCACCGCGGCCTCTCCATTCAGGGTGAGTGGTTCAGCTACATGATCGACGGCGGGGGCGGCATCGCGGATACGGCCTTCCACGGCTTCTCGATCCAGGCGGGCTACTTCGTCCGCGCGCAGGTGCTCGAGATCGTCGTCCGCGGCGGCTGGATGCAGGCGGACGACGCGGGTCTGTTCGTCGATGCCTTCGAGCTGGGGACGGCGCTGGCGATCGCTTCGTCAGACGACACCACGGAAATCGCTCTCGGCGCCAACTGGTATCCCAACCAGGCGGCCGGCGAGCGCTTGAAGGTGAGTATCGACGTGACCTACGTCGAGTACGTCCGGGCCGGTTCGGCGACCACCAACATCAACGTGGGCGACCGTGGCTGGATCATTCGGGCGCAGGTGCAGTTCCTCTTCTAGCCAGACCTGAGCGCAACGCCAGTTCCAGGGGCGGCTCGTTTGAGCCGCCCCTTTCTTCTTGCTCGCAAGCTCGCAACGGG
>JAPUHK010000268.1 GCA_027297745.1 Planctomycetota bacterium
GGCGGTCCACACCTCTAGGTCGAGGGTGGTGTGAGGCCAAGTAGCAGCGCCCGCCGGACCCGCTGTGCCACCCTTGTGCCATCTGTGTGCCACGGACCGAGACGGAGTGCGACGTAGCGCGACGCGCTGAGACTTGAGACACCCCGGTACTCCGCCGAATCCCCGAGTCTCGGGGGGGCCCGATTGGATTCTTAATCCGGAGGTCCCAGGTTCGAGCCCTGGCGGGGGCACCAGTCGCGCCCCGGCATTCGCGCCGGGGCGTAGGCTTCCTCAGCCTTCACCATTTTGCAGCCCGTCGAGCTACCGGCGTACGCGGCTCCCTGTAGCCCTCAACGGTGATCGTCGCCTGCCATCCGCCGCACGTCCCCCCAGTCTCGGTAGGCGTCTAGGTCGTGCACGAAGCGTTCAGCAAACAGCTTCTTGCTCCGGTCCCGGTAGGTGACGCGGGCCCAAAACTGATTGCGCTTGCGGCGGCGGAACAGCAGGTGGGCGAGGTCGAGGAACACGCGCAGTTCCTTGCCCGGCCGCAACAACGAGAGTCCCTGAAAGATGCGCGCAGCCGAGACGATCTTCTGCCCCCCGACCCCCTTGAGCTGGCGGGAGAAGCGGACTCGGACGTCGAAAGCCGGCTGGGCGCCGATGTTCTTGAGGACAAGAAACAGCAGGCCCTCCTCGTAGTCCACGTCGAGGAGGACGTCCGGTCCGTGACCCTCGGGCAGGGTCGGTCGCGGCGTTCTCTTCCGCTTGGTCGCCATGGCTCCGCGCCGCTAGGCGCGCAACAGACGTTCGTGACAGATCTCCACAGTCTCGAAGGCGATTCCGCTCTTCGTCGCACTGAGCGAAGGACCCTCCCACTTACACGGCCAGCCTTCGAAGAAGTTCCACCGGGCGACCTCGTCTCGGGCCTGGTTGAGCAGGATGATTGAACCGCTCCTGCGATCAATGTTCCCATCCAGGATGTTTTGCATCCACTCCCAGAGTTCCGCCCCGGCCACGCCGCGCTTCAGGACGATATTGGCGAACTTTGCCAGGCCCGGGAACTTCCGCACCCCCGTAGTGGGGCTGTTGCCTTCCCGGTACTCGATCGACTCGATCTCCACCTCGAGCCCGGAGACCTCGGCGAATCCAGCGGCGGTGATGCCGCTGACCTCGACCAGAAAGTTGTAAGAAGCGTAAGGATCATGAGCAGACATTTCTCCTCCCCGCGAGATCGTACCCTTTTCCCTGCGCGCATTCCCCACCCAGAGGCGGCTCCGCGACACCCCCCCGGCCTACGATCGTGTTCCGGAGGTGTCCGTATGAAGCTCAACGTAAAGGGCATGGGCATCGCCGTGGCCCTGCTTTGGGGTCTGGTGATGTTGATCGTGGGGGTAGCGCACATGATGTTCGACGGCTACGGCGAGCGCTTCCTCAACATGATGGCCGGCCTGTATCCGGGCTACGGCGGTCCCGCGGCGGGCGGCGGCATGGATCAGGCGCTGATAGGCGCGCTGTACGGCGCGCTGGATGGCTTGATCGGCGGCGTAGTGCTGGCGTGGGTCTATAACCGCTTCGCCCGCAAGGCCGCCTAGCGCTGTTTACAGAGCCGTGACCGACCGCGCCTGCGCGCCGGCCCGACGCCCGCTACGATTCAAGCGGAGTCCGAAGGAGGAATCGCCATGAGGTCCGCCGCCGCAACGTCCGGGCTGTGCTTGCTCGCCCTGTGCGCCGCCCTGTTGGTACGCGTGCCGTCCAGTTCCGCGTCGGAGCCCGCCAAAGAGCTGCGGCCCTACGTCTCCTGGGTGGTGCAACACAGCCGCATCGAGACCGCCGAATACCTGCGCATCACCTCGAAGGCCGAGTGGACGCGGCTCTGGCTGCGCCACATCGGCAGCTCCAGCAAACCCGAGCGATACAGCGACTACTACAATCCCGACCGCGTCCCGACCATCGACTTCGAGCACTGCATGGTGGTGGCCGTCACCGCGGGCAAGCGGCACAACGCCGCCGGAGTGGATGCGGTCTCGATCACGAACGAGGGCGATCACATCCGCTTCCGCTTCCGGGACCGCACGTTCCAGACGGCCGGTCCGGACGGAGGTGCCCAGGCGGTCACGCCCGTGGGCTTCTTCGTCCTACCCCGTTCGAAACTCCCGATCGTGCTCCAAGAGGACGTACAGAATCTGAAGCGCGGCGATCCGATCTGGAAGCAGCGCGCGCGGCTGCCCTAGACGGATCCGCGGGCGTCAGGCCCAGCGCGGATCAGGCGCGGATGCGACGCGTCAGGAGCAGCCCGTAGTCGCGCCGCAGGTGTTGCACTTCAGGCAGAAGCCGTTGCGCACCAGCGTGAACTGTCCGCACTCCAAGCAGGGATCGCCTTCATAACCCAGCAAGCGGGCGCGCCGCAGCATGTTCTTCTCGGTCCAGACGGGGGCCCGCACGCCGGCCGCTTCGACCATGGAGTGCCCAGCGGCCGCGGGCGCCGCAGGGGCGCTCGCTTTGGCCCGGCTGAAGCCGGTCTCCCGCTCCACGCGGTCGCCGCCGTTGCTCTTGGAGCCGTTGTCGTCTCCCCTTCCGTTGCCGTGCCTGCGGATGGGCAGCGTCCCCTGCTCCATCGTCTCCTCTTCCGTGAACTCGGGCTGCTTGCGGTCCATGGCCTCGGGGCGCAGGTCCTCTGAGGTCACCTGCCCGAGGTCGTCGCGCCCGAGATAGCTGATCGCCAGCTCGCGGAAGATGTAGTCGATGATCGAGGTGGCCAGCTTGATGCGGACGTTGCCGACGACCGGGCCGTTCGGCTCGAAGCGGCTGAAGACGAACGCATCCACGTACTCCTCGAGGGGCACGCCGTACTGCAGCCCGAGCGAGACCGAGATGGCGAAGCAGTTCATGAGGCTGCGGAAGGCCGCCCCCTCCTTGTGCATGTCCAAGAAGATCTCGCCCAGGCTGCCTTCGTGGTACTCGCCGGTGCGGATGTACACCTTGTGGCCGCCCACCATGGCTTTTTGGGTGTAACCCTTGCGCCGCTGGGGCATGCGCCGGCGCTTGGCGAGGTAGCGGTACACGATGCGCTCGACCACTTTCTGCGTCTCGCTCTTGTCTTCCGTGGCGAACACGTCGAAGTCGCCCTCGTCGACGGTGCTGTTGAGCGGCTGGCTGAGCTTGCTCCCGTCGCGGTAGAGCGCGTTCGCCTTCAGGCCGAGCTTCCAGCTCAAGCGGTAGGCGTTCTGCACGTCCGCCACGGCCGCGTCGTTGGGCATGTTGATCGTCTTGGAGATGGCGCCCGAGATGAAGGGCTGCGCCGCCGCCATCATGCGGATGTGCGCGTCCGCGTTGAGGTAGCGCCGGCCGAGACGCCCGCAGCGGTTGGCGCAGTCGAAGATCGGGTAGTGCGTCTCCTTGAGATGCGGCGCGCCCTCGATCGTCATCGTGCCGAGGCAGTAGTCGTTGGCGGCCCGGATCTCGTCGCGGCCGAAGCCCAGCGCCGCCAGCACGTTGAAGTCCGCCTGCTCGAGCTGCTCGTCGCTGATGCCCAGGCGGTCGCGCACGAACTCGGCCCCGAGCGTTCCCGTGTTGAACAGGAAGGTCAGGTCGAAGGCGCTGCCGAGCATGGCCTCGATGCGGCCGAGCACCTCGTCGGTAAAGCCCTTCGCGCGCAGGGAGTCCAGGTTGATGTTCGGGGCGCCGCGCAGCGTCCCGGCGCCGCGGCAGTAGCGCACGATGTCGCGAACCTGGTCCTGGTCGTAGCCGAGCCGCTCGAGCGCCGGCGGAATGGACTCGTTGATGATCTTGAAGTAGCCGCCTCCGGCGAGCTTCTTGTACTTGACCAGGGCGAAGTCGGGCTCGATGCCGGTCGTGTCGCAGTCCATCACCAGCCCGATCGTGCCCGTGGGCGCGATCACCGTGGCCTGGGCGTTGCGATAGCCGTACTTCTCACCGAGCTCCAGGGCCTCGTCCCAGGCCCGGCGCGCGGCCTGCACCAGCTCCTCGGGTGCGCGGCGCTCGTCGATGCCGACGGGCAGGATGCTGAGCCCTTCGTACTCGCGCGGCTGGGCGTTGTAGGCGGCCCGGCGGTGGTTGCGGATGACGCGCAGCATGTCCTCGCGGTTACGTTCGTAGGCCGCGAAGGGACCCTGCTGGCGAGCGATCTCCGCGCTCGTTGCGTAGGAGGCGCCGGTCAGTATGGAGCTCAAGCACGCGCCGATGGCACGCGCCTCCTCCGAGTCGTAGGAGATGCCGGAGACCATCAGATAGGTGCCCAGGTTGGCGTAGCCGAGGCCCAGCGTGCGGAATTCGTAGCTCTTGCGGGCGATTGCCTTGCTCGGGAACTGTGCCATGGCCACAGCGGTTTCGAGCGTGATCGTCCACAAGCGGCAGGCGTGGCGGAAGGTGTCCACGTCGAAGTGCGCGGACTCCCGGTCGCAGAAGGTCATCAGGTTCAGGGACGCCAGGTTGCAGGCCGTGTCGTCGAGGAACATGTACTCGCTGCACGGGTTGCTGGCACGGATGCGCCCGTCGCGCGGGCACGTGTGCCACTCGTTGATGGTCGTGTCGAACTGCACGCCCGGATCGGCGCACGACCACGCCGCATGCGCAACCTGTTCCCAGAGCCTGCGCGCCGGCAGCGTCTCGGCCACTTTCCCGTCGGTGCGGCGGACGAGCTGCCAGTCGTTGTCGCGCTCGACCGCTTCCAGGAAGGCATTCGTCAGACGTACGGAGTTGTTGCTGTTTTGTCCCGAGACCGTCTGATAGGACTCCGACGTCCAACTCGTGTCGTAGACGGGGAACTCGATGGAGCGGTAGCCCTGGCCGGCAAGCTGCAGCACACGGCGGACGTAGTTCTCGGGAATCTGGCACTCGCGCGCCTTGCGGAGCGCGCGCTTCAGCGCCTCGTTCTCCTGCGGGTCGAGGACGGGCTCTGCGTCGTCCTTCTCGAAGCAGGCCCGCATGACGGCGTTGAGATGCTTGTCGGTCAGCCGTGAGCCCGCCACGAGTGAGGCGACCTTCTGCTCCTCGCGCATCTTCCAGTTGATGAACAGCTCGATGTCGGGGTGGTCGATGTCGACGATGACCATCTTGGCGGCGCGGCGCGTCGTTCCGCCGGACTTGATCGCGCCGGCGGCACGGTCGCCGATCTTCAAGAAGCTCATCAAGCCGCTGCTCCGGCCGCCGCCGCTGAGCGGCTCGTTCTCGGCGCGGATCGCGCTGAAGTTGGTGCCGGTCCCGGAGCCGTACTTGAACAGGCGCGCTTCGCGCACCCACAGATCCATGATGCCGCCGTCGCCCACCAGGTCGTCCTTGATGCTGCTGATGAAGCAAGCGTGCGGCTGCGGGCGCGAGTAGGCATCCTTGCTCTTGCGCACCTTGCCGCTGTCGCTCTCGACGTAGTAGTGGCCCTGAGCGGGGCCGTTGATGCCGTAGGCCCAGTGTAGTCCCGTGTTGAACCACTGCGGGCTGTTGGGCGCCGCCATCTGCCGCGCCAGCATGGCGCACATCTCGTCGTAGTACGCGTGCGCGTCGTCTTCGGTGTCGAACAGGCCCTCCTTGTGGCCCCAATAGGTCCAGCACCCGGCCAGGCGGTGGAACAGCTGGCGGCAATCCTTCTCCATCGTCAGGCGCTCGTCGTCGGGGAGCGCGCGCTGCGCGGCGGGGTCGGCCTGGCTGCGCCACAGCCACTCGGGGACGCCCTCCTCCGGCACTGTCTTCAGGTGCGTGGGGACGCCGGCCCTGCGGAAGTACTTCTGCGCCAGGACGTCCGTAGCCACCTGGCTCCAACTCTCGGGAACGACGACGCCTTCACATTCGAAGATGACCGTGCCGTCGGGCTCGACTATGCGCGAGGTGCGCTCCTCGAAGCGCATCCCTTCGTAGGGGCCCGTACCGACCTGTGTGAAGCGTCGCTCGATCCTCATGCCTCGGCTCCTTCCGTGCCCCAACCGTGAAACCCCAGATATGCCATATCTTGTGGGTGGGGCCTCTATCTACACCATAGGTCGTAGCTGCGTCAAGAGGCTCCTTGTCCCTCGAGACCCGCTTTTCTCGAGCATCTCGGGGCCTTTTTCGGCAACCCCCAGAAGTACTGTGTGCCACGGACAACACCCGGGGGGCGTACCTGCCCGCCCTGCCCAGCCTGGCCTGACGGTCGCCCCTAGAATGCGCCCATGGGGCGCTTTTCTTTCCTGCTGGCGGGCTTGGGCCTGGGCCTCGGGCTGGTTGGCGGGTGCGGGGACGGCGAAGGCCCTGTGGGAGCCGCACCGCCGGCGGCGGGGGCAAAGCAGGCGGTCGTGGAGGACGCGGACTGGTTCCGTGACGTCGCCGCTGAGCGTGGAGTGACGCTCCTGAACCGTACGGGCGTGCCCGCGAAGAAGGAGTTCATCATGGGTGCCGTCGGACCGGGCTGCGTGATCTTCGACGCCGACGGCGACGGCCGGCTCGACCTCTACATCGCGAACGGGTCTTGGCTGGTGGGTCCCAAGCGCGATCGCTTCTACGCGGGGGAGGACCGGCCGCGGAACGCGCTCTACATCCAGCAGCCCGATGGGAGCTTCGTCGACGAAGCGCACAAACGGGGCGTGGACGACGATGCGTGGAGCTTCGGCGCCTGCGCCGCGGACCTGGACGACGACGGCGACCAGGACCTCCTGGTGGCCAACTTCGGCGCCAACCGCCTCTACCGCAACGACGGCAAGGGGTTCTTTACCGACGTCGCCGAGCAAGCGGGCGTGCGCGGCAGCCACGGCGAGTGGTCGACCGGCATCGCGGTGGCGGACTACGACCAGGACGGGCTTCTGGACGTCTACATCGCCAACTACGCGGACCTGTTCGACTGGATGGCCACGTCCCCGGACGTGAAACGCACGAAGGACGGCGCCGTGCTCGACGCGCGCGGGTGCACGTGGCAGGGGATGAAGGTGTATTGCGGCCCGCTGGGCATCCCGAAGCAGCAGGACCACCTGTACCGCGGCACGGGCGCGTTGCGCTTCGAGGACGTGACCCGCTCCTCGGGCGTTTACCGCGACGAGAGCTCCCAGGGCACAGGGCAGGCGCAGTACGGCTTCCAGGTGCTGTTCACGGACCTGAACGCGGACGGATGGCTGGACATCTACGTAGCGAACGACTCAGTGCCGTCCTTCTACTTCGAGAACCAGCAGGACGGCACGTTCGTGGAGTGCGCGGGCCGCCGTGGGATCCAGATCAGCCGCCGCGGCGAGAACCAGGCGGGGATGGGTGCGGTGTCGGGCGACCTCGACGGCGACGGGCTGATGGACCTGGTCAAGACCAACTTCGCGGCCGAACCGAACAACGTCTACGTCGCCTCGCGCCTGGCCAGCGGCGAGATACTGTTCACCGACCAGAGCGCGCGCACGGGAGTGGAGAGCGCGGTCCTGCTCAGCATGGGGTGGGGGGCGGCGCTGTTCGACTACGACCACGACGGCGACCTGGACCTCCTGTTCGCGAACGGGCACGTCTACCCGGAGGTGGACGCGGCCCCCGAGGTCAAGATGAGCTTCAAGCAGCGCAACCAGCTGTTCCGCAATGACCGCGTGCCGCGCGGGAACGGGAAGCGCGGGTTCAAGCTGCGCTTCCGCGAGGTGACGGCGCACTCCGGTCCGGGGCTCAAGCTGAGCTACTGCACCCGCGGTCTCAGCATCGGCGACATCGACGAGGACGGCGACCTGGACGTGCTCTTCGTCAACCTGAACGATCCGCCCAACCTGCTCTTGAACGAGCTCGGCAACCAGCGCGGCCGCTGGCTCAAGCTGCACCTCGTGGGCAATCCCGGGCGCAAGGTGAACCTCGACGCCATCGGTTGCCGCGTGAGCGTGCGCGCCGGCGATGCGGTACAGGTCTTCGAGACCAAGCGCGGGTCGGGTTGGCTGGGCTCGAACGACCCGCGCGTACACGTCGGGCTGGGCGCCTACGAGGGCCCGGTCGAGGTGGAGGTCGTGTGGCCG
>JAPUHK010000269.1 GCA_027297745.1 Planctomycetota bacterium
ATCGAGAGCCTGCGCAACAGCGACGAGCGAGCCCAGCTCATCGTCTTCATCCGCCTCTTCGATCTCGGTGCCCGCCACGATCCGGACGACCGTCCCGCCCACGAGCGTGAACGAGTTCCCGACGAGATCCACCGACTGCACGACTCCTTCGAAGTCCACCTCACCGACGATGTCCTCGAGCTCCTCCTCGATTTCGAATTCGACCTCGATTGCAATGATCGTGAAGGGATCCGTGCTCTCCACCACTCCCTCCACCTCGGCCTCGACGGTCAGCCCGGCATCGAGAGCGTCCGCAACAGCGACGAGCGAGCCCAGCTCATCGTCTTCATCCGCCTCCTCGATCTCGGTGCCCTCCACGATCCGGACGATCGCCCCGCCCACGAGGGTGAACGAGTTCTCGACGAGATTCACCGATTGAACGATGCCCTCGAATTCCGTCTCACCCGCAGCGTCCGGCAGCTCCACTTCGAGCTCAGTTACTCCTTCGCTCACCCGGAGCTCGATCATGAGACCGAGCACCCGGAGCCACCCATCGGGCGGTGGACTGACGTTGGCGACGAAGTTGTCGCTATCGACGTTGATCTCGATCTTCGGCTCGTCGGCTTCGTCGTCGAGCTTGAGCTCGGTCGCGATGAAGCTCGCGTCGTCGGGAGCTTGAGGCTCGGCCGGGGGGGCCCGGTTCGCCTCAACGGGAGGCTTGTCTCCCGCGGCGAGAGCGGTCTCGACGCGGGCTACGAACTCATCGAACGTGAGCACGCGGCCCTCCTCGGCGCGGAACCGGGTGGCCGAAGTGAACCCCACCTGGAGCCCTCCCAACTCGAGGGTCAAGGTCCCCTCATCCCCGATGACTTCCACGTCGGTGATGCGACTTTCGATCTCTTCTTCGTGGGTCAGCGCATCCGGTCCCTCGACCTCCACCTCGTGGGCGACCAGGCTCCCCGGCACAAGCTGGATTTCCACACGGGACGGACCGGTAGCAAGGAGGTCCTCGAACTCGGAAGAGCTGATCGCTTCAGAGAACTGGACGTCGGTGGCTTGGCCGCCGAGCCCCGCCGGTTCCTTGCTGCCGCACGCGGTCAGAGAAAAGGAGAGTGCCGCCAGGCATGCGAACGCCCAGGAGGTCGGGATGAGCCTCGAGTACTGGATCATGGAAGGTCTCCTTTAACGCACGATGGAGAAACAGCCCAGTGCGAACCCGCCGGACGACGCACGCCGCCAGGCTAGCCACTCACCAACCTAC
Source organism: Planctomycetota bacterium (assembly GCA_027297745.1). Taxonomy (GTDB): domain Bacteria; phylum Planctomycetota; class PLA2; order PLA2; family PLA2; genus JAPUHK01. The sequence goes on from JAPUHK010000269.1 coordinate 1,241, forward strand.
TACTATCGGCTCCTGACTATTGTCAGTGTGTTCGATGGCACAGAGAGTTTGTTGCAAGGTACATAGAGGCAAGAGCGCGAGGCAGCGTGAGCTGTCTGCACTACGGCACGCGCTGCGGCGGGCACGGCCGCACGGGTTGAACTCGCTGGCGTGGCTGTTCTGGCATATCGCGCGGGTCGAGGACGCCTGCGTGTCGCTGGTCGTAGCCTCACGCCGTTCTTTGGAAGGACACCGCGCAACCTTTAGTCTCCACGATTGAGGCCGCAGGCTCGGTCCCGCCATGATCCGCTTCGAGAAGGTGCGCAAGGTCTTCCCCCAGGGAGGGCGCGAGATCGTCGCCCTCGACGACCTGTCGCTGGAGATCGGGGAGGGGGAGTTCGTCGTGGTGATGGGGCCTTCGGGCTCTGGAAAGTCGACGCTGCTCCATTTGGCGGGCGGCCTCGATCTTCCCGACGCCGGACGGGTGACCGTCGACGGAACCTCCATGGCGGAGATGACGGACCGCGAGCTCACGCTGCTCCGGCGGCGGCGGATCGGGTTCGTCTTCCAGTTCTTCAACCTTATCCCGACCCTCAGCGTGGAAGAGAACGTGGCCCTGCCGTTGCTGCTCGACGGCGAGCGCCTGCGCGGCGCACGCGACCGGGTGCACAAGCTGCTCGACGACGTCGGGCTGGCAGACCGGCGCGGCCACCTTCCCGAGCAGCTGAGCGGGGGGGAGATGCAGCGGGTGGCGATCGCCCGGGCGCTCGTCACCAATCCCGCGCTCGTCCTCGCCGACGAGCCGACGGGCAATCTGGATTCGGTGACGGGACGCGAGATCCTCGAGGTGCTGCGCCGCCTCATCGGGGGCGACGGGCGCAGGCGCACCGTCCTGATGGCCACCCACAACGCGGCCGCCGCGGAGTACGGGGACCGGACGCTGCTCCTGCGCGACGGACGGCTCCAGTGAGCGACCTGCTGCGCCTGCTCTCCTGGCGGCACAACCAGCGCCATCGGCTGCGGGCGCTCCTGGGGATCCTCAGCATTGCCCTCGCCGTCGCGCTCTACGTGTCGATCGAGGTGGCGCATGCGAGCGCGGCGCACGCGTTCGAGCAGACCGTGCTGCGCCTGGCCGGCCGCGCCGACTTGCGCGTCACCCAGGGGCGCCACGTCGGCATCGACGCCGGTGCGCTCAGCCGGATCGAGGCTGTGGGAGGCGTCGACGCGGCGCCCGTGCTCCAGCGCAGCACGACGCTCGTGGACTTCGAGGAGGGTCCGGTCCTGGTCCTGGGCGTGGATTTCATCCGCGAGGCGCGTCTCCGGGACTTCACTGCGGCCGGAGACGCCACGCTGAATCCGCTGGCGCTGCTCCTGGACCCGGAAGCGATCGTGACCACGCGCACGCTCGCCGACCGGCATGCGCTCAGCGTCGGGTCGAAGGTGAGGATCACTACGCCCGGAGGGCTGCGCGAGGTGCGCATCGCGGGATTGCTGGAGGACACGGGACCCGCCTCCGTCTTCGGCGGCAACCTCGCCGTGATGTCGATCTCGGCCGCCCAACGGCTCTTTCTGTGCGAGGGCCGCTACGACCGGATCGACGTTGCCACCGGCGGGGACGAAGCGGCCGCCGAGCGGATCCGGCGCAGCCTCGGGCCGGGCTACCGCGTGGAGCGGATCGGGGCGCGGAGCAGCGTCCTCAACGAGGTGCTCGGCCGCGTGCGCCAAATGGAAGCGGTCAGCATCATCGCTATCCTGGTCGGGCTCTTCATCATCTATCTCTCCATCTCGATCGGCGTTGCGGAGAGGACGAAGCACATCGGGACCGTGCGCGCGCTGGGCGCTTCGCGCGCGCAGATCCTGTGCCTCTTCTTGGCCGAGGCGTTTGTGCTCGGCCTCGCGGGGTCGGTGCTGGGCCTGGGGCTCGGCCGGCTTGCTGCAGGGGTCGCCATAAAGTTCACGGCCGAGGCGGTGAACATGTTCGGCTACCTGATCCACGTCGACCGGGTCGTGATGCCTCCCGGCGTCGTGGTTGCGGCGCTTTGCGCCGGGACGCTGGCCGCGCTCGCGGGTGCCTGGATACCCGCGCGCCGGGCCGCGCGCATCTCGCCTCTCACCGCGCTGCGCCCGACGGTGCTCCAGATGAGAAGCGCGGTGAGCTACCGGCTCGGCTTTTGGGTGGGGCTTCCGCTCGCGGCGGCGGGCTCCATCGGCATCGTTCCCGCTTATCGCCACCTGCCCGCCTGGGCGGGAACGGCGTGCGCCGCGATGGTGTTCCTCGGAGCTGGACTGGCGTTGCCCCAGATGACCTTGTGGGCGTCGCTCCGGTGCCGCCGTGTGCTGCGCGGCTTGTTCCGCATCGAGGGCGACCTCGCGGTCGACAACATCACCAAGTATCCCGCGCGCACGTCGCTGACCGTCATCGCGCTCACCGGCGCGCTCGCGGTGATGATCGCGACCGCGTCCATCGTCGGATCTGCCCAGACCGCCTCGCAGCGCTGGCTCGCGGACATCCTGCCCTTCGACCTCAGCGTGCAGGCCAACGACCTGAGCCAGAGGATCTACAGCAGCGCCGTGCTGCCCCCCGAGACGTTCGAGATCGTCCGGAGCGTCGACGGCGTCGCGTTCGCCTACGGAGTCGCGGTTGACATGGCGGAGTACGGCGACAAGGACGTCATGGTGATCGCGATCGATTACAACGTCTACCGCAGGATGCTGCGCGAGAAGGGGCGCGTGCTCCAGGGCCCCGACGGCGGCGCGGAGCTCGCGGCGGCCATGCGGCGCGGCGAGGCGGGCGTCTCCCTGAACTTCGCCAGGCTGTACGGCGTCGGGCCGGGCGACTCCATCGAGCTCCCCACGCCAACGGGGCGGCGCCGGTTCCGCGTCGCGCACGTCAGCGAGGACTACTCCTGGCCGCAGGGAGTCGTCCTCCTGGACCTTTCCGTCTACGCGGAGCTTTGGGGCAACCGCTCGCTCACCTACATCGATCTCGCCGTCACGCCCGCCGCGGACGTGCAGCAGGTCAAGGCGCGGATCGGGAAGGCGCTCGAGGGCGACTACCGGACCTTCGTCTACTCCAGCCGCGACATCCGCGATTTCGCCGAGGGGTTCACGGACCAGTCGTTCAAGATCATGTACGCGCAGGTGTTCATCGCGATGGCCATCGGGTTTCTGGGCATCGTGAACACGCTGCTCATGTCAGTACTGCGCCGGACGCGGGAGATCGGGCTCTTGCGGGCGGTCGGCATGACGCGGGAGCAAGTCGGGCGCACCGTGTTGGTGGAGGCGATGTTTATCGCCGTGGTTGCCGGGGGGCTGGGGCTTGTGGCGGGGCTCTTGGCCGCCGCCGGCCCCATCGCCGCCATCCTGCTGCACACGACGGGCTACGTGCTGCCGTTCACCGTGCCTTGGGGCGCGATGGGGCTCGCCTTTGGGGCGACCCTGCTCCTTGGCCTTGTGGCCAGCCTCATCCCCGCCCGCCGCGCCGCGTCCCTCGACGTGCTTACTGCGATCAGCTGCGAATGAG
>JAPUHK010000027.1 GCA_027297745.1 Planctomycetota bacterium
TGCGCCGGTTGAGCAGCTTCAGGCCGCGCATCTGGTTGCTGTTCAGGCTCTGGTTGACCGAGCCCCAACCCCTGCGGCAGCTCACAGCACGTTCGTCCAGCTGCCGGCCGGCATGCTGCACCAGCTCCTCGCGCTGCGTGAGGTCGGTCCCCTCGAGCGCCAGGAAGGCCGTGTACTCGGTCAGGATGCCGTGCTCGGTGCTGAGGCGCACGATCTCATCCACGAGCTCCTTGAGCTTGGGATCCTCGGCGACCGCGGCGGTGTTGGGGCCGGGCGCGGCGCCCGACTCGCGGATCGCGTCCACCAGCAGCGCGATGCGCCGGCTGGCCCACAAACGCGGCACGAAGGCGTTCTTCGTCGAAGCCTTCTTCAAGTCGAAACTGAACTCGAACACCCGCTTCCGTCCGAGGAAGTTTCCCGTGAGCATCATGGGCAGCGGCCGGTTGCCGGTGTAGCGGCCCAGCACGACCAGCTGGTCGCCCTCGAACAGATCCGGGATCACTGCGGGCATCAGAGCAGAGATGCGCGACCCCCGGGACGGGCACGAGAGCGCGGCGTCGACCAGCACGGGGCCCTTCAAACGCTCGAAGATGCGCGCGACCTTCAGCTCGACGTCCTCCTTGGGCAGGATGAATGTGCTCGTCGCGCGGCTGCGCAGCGCCACGCTCTCGAGCAGCGGCGTGTTGACGTCGACGCCGACGCCGCAGGTGAACACCCGGCGCTGGTGCGGGTTGTGCTCCTGCACGAGCTTGCGGATGGCGACCTCCGAGGTCTGGCCGACGGTCGGCAGGCCGTCCGTGAGGAACAGCACGAGCGGCAGCGTGCCGGGCGCCGGCTGGGGGCGCAGCGCCTCGAGCAGGGCGTCGTGGATGTTCGTGCCGCCCTGGGCCTGGATGCCCTCGAGGAACGTGCGCGCCTGCTGCATGGACTGCCTGGTCTTGATCACGGGGCGCGCGGCGAAGCGGTCGACGGTGGCGTTGTAGACCAGGATGTTGAAGGTCTCGCCGGGTTCGAGCCCCGCAAGGATCTGCAGCGCCGCGGCGCGCGTCTGCTCGAGCTTGTGGCCGTTCATGCTGCCGGAGCGGTCGAAGACCAGCGTCACCTCGCGCTTGATGGCGGAGCCGCCCGACTTCGCGCCCGGCGGGAGGCCCGCAAGCAGCAGGAAGTAGCCGCCCGACGCCCCGGTCGGATAGGCGAGCAGCGAAGCCGTCACGCCCTCGTCCCCGACGAGGTACGACAAGTGGAACGAACCCGGCTCCGTGCGCGCGTCCCGGGCGACCTTCAGCGACAGCTTGCCGGGCCCGTGCCGCTCGGTCTCGAGCGCGTGGCTCGGCGAATACACCGTAGACACCGGGCGCCGCGACGTGATCGTGACGGAAACGCTCCACGGCACCGCGTAGGCCACGTTCTCGGAGCGCGGCAATACGTAGTCGACGCGGCTCCCGTCCGCAAGGAGCAGCTGCTCATAGCCGAGGCGCACTCGCACGTCGGCGCCGGCGTCGATGGGGAACACGTGCGAGCGGATCAGGCCGTAACCCGCGAACTCCAACAGCGCCGGATCGCGTAGCTTGCGGACGAGGCCGTCGTAGATCTTCTGCGCCTCTTCCTTCACCAGCAGCTGCAGCACGGGCTCGGCCGCGCCGCCGGAGTAACTGAAGCGGCTCAGCGCCACGTCCTTCGGCACGGGCAGCACGACCTCCGCTTCCTGACGGCGGCGCGTCGGATTGTGCAGCGTGATCGTGAGCGTCGTGGAGGCGACCTGCTCCACGATCGTGACCTGCACGTCGACCGCCTTGACCTGAACCGGCCCTTGCGCACGGTCGATGCGGTAGCCGCGCGCCTGCGGCACGATTACATTTGCGGCCCAGCCGCGCGTGTGGCGTTGCTGGGCGCTTGCGGACAGGGCGAGGATGGCAGCCGCCAGCGCGCCGAGGAACAGGGTTCTGAAGGTCATCGCAGGTCTCCTTACCGGCGGTCCGTCCGCCACCTAGATCAAACACCGCGAACGGCCGGCCGTGGGTAAAGGGCGTGTAACAGTGTCTTCCCCGCTGCCCATTGCCCGTTGCCCGCTGCCCACCGCCCTTCCGCGCGGGCGATGGGCGATGGGAGCAGTGTGGACCGGTGCTGGATCAGCGCCGGGTCGACGGTTGAGTCGCGCCTGCTTGCGGGGGCGCCATGGGGTCGGAATGAACCGCAAAGGCCGCGATGAGCGCAGAGAAGCGCGGCGAGCGCTCCCTGCCCCATCGTGCCCGCTGGGCTGCGGCCGAGCACGCTCGCATGACCTCGAGCGATCGACGCGAACCCTGACCCTCTCTTCGCGTTCTCTGCATCCTCTGCGGTTCAAAGCGGCACGACGGAACTCGGATTCAGCGTCACTCGCGGCACGGCTGCCGCAAGTGATCGGCTCCCACTCGTTTGTGCGCATGGACTTACGCGCCGCTGCAGGGGTAACAGTTGCTTCGCAGAGCAGTTACACGTAGAGCAGTTCGTAGAGCGCGGCGCGGAGCTCCTGGGTGTTCCAGGGCTTGCGGAAGGCGCGCTGCACGATGCCGGCGTGCACGGCGGCCTCGAGCTCGCGCGGGTTCGCGTGCGCGGTGAGCATCATGCGCACGGTGTTGATCCACTTGTCGCGCACGACTCTGAGGAAGTCGATCCCGTTCATGCCGGGCATCTTGTAGTCCGACAGGATCAGGTCGACG
>JAPUHK010000270.1 GCA_027297745.1 Planctomycetota bacterium
GAGAAGAACCCGAAGATCCCGCTCAAGGGGGCCAGCGTCCGCACTTTCGCGCAGAACCGGGCCTACCGGATTCGCTTGGAACGACGGGGCCGGACGATCTCGTTCTACGCGCGCCCGCTCGAGAGCTGGGGGCAAGAGGTCGAGCTGACGAAGGACGACCTGTGGGTTTCCTTGACGATGCGGAAGGACCAGATCGACAAGGCCGGTCGCGTTCCTGCGGCGGATTTCCGCTTCCTCAGCCTGATCCGCTTCACGCTGGACGACTTGGAGCTCAGCGGCACCACGCTGCAGCGCGAGGCGAACTGATGAGCGGGGCGGACGAACGCACCGAGCCGATAACCGGCGTCCGGATCCTGGGGACGAAGGGGTTCTTGAAGGGCGAGGAGCGCACGCTCGGTCTCGGGGAGACCGTAGTGGTCGGGCGTAGCCGGAGCGCCGACATCTCGGTCAAGCGCGCCACGAAGTTCCTTGCGCGCAAGGACCGGGCTCAGATCGCGCGCACGAAGCGCTTCCTCTCAGTCTCGCGCCGCCATGTGCGCATCCACTTCATGCATCCCGACTTCGTCGAGGTCGTGGACTTGAGCAACAACGGCACGCTTGTGGACGGGCGCCGCGTGGACCGCATCGCGCTCACCGATCTGCGCGAGAGGCCCCACGTGCTCTCGCTGAACGGCGTCGAGGACCTGCGGCTGGAGTGGATCGGCGCCCCGTCCGACAACGGCGGCCCGCAGACCCCGAAGTAACAGTTACCGTATGTAACGGCCGCAAGCCATTCCGTCGCAGGTCGTTACGCTCACGCGGGTGCGGCACGCGTGCCGCAGATGAGGATTCGTTGGACGGTAACGGTCCATGCGATGGTGTGCGGCACGAGTGCCGCAGTCAGTCTGCTCCAACGAATTGCCCCCACGGGAGTTGCGACCGTTACATGAGGTAACTGTTACTTCGATAGCGCGGTGCGTTAGGTGGGGGGGACGGACAGCCGGTCGACGGCGCTGCGGAAGGCCCCGGCGGCCACCTCGCGGTGGTAGGCGTACTCCTCCGTGAGACTCTGCTCGGCGCGGCTCTGCGTCGTGTCCACGTATCCGAGCCGCCGCGCCAGCACGCGCAAGGCGTCGGGATCGTCGGGCAGCCGGTCCTCCGGCAGGTCCGTCACGATGCGGATGCGGCTCTCGAGGCCCAGCAGGAAGCGATAGGCCAGCTGCAGGTCCACGGAGCGCTGCGCGCGCAGCGCACGATCCTGCTCCAACAGCTGTAGAACGCGCAGCGTGTGCCCCTCGCGATAGCGCGGGTCTTTGTGCCCGTTCTGCAGCGCGTACATCTGCGCCACGAACTCGATGTCGACCACGCCGCCGCCCGCGCCGCGGCGAATGGAGGACGGAGCCGCCGCCTGCGCCACCTTCTCGCGCATGGCGGCCATGGCCTGGGCGTCCTCGCCGCCGAAGCCCGGCGCGTACACCGTCTCCTGGATCGAGTGCAACACCTCCTCGCGCAGGCCCGGCCGCCCCGCAATCGCTCGGGCGCGCGAATAGGCGAGGCGCTCCCACACCTGGCCCGCCTCCCGCTCGAAGTAGTTCCGGAAGCCGGCGGGCGTGGCCACCAGCGGCCCGGTCTCGCCGATCGGCCGAAGCCGCAAGTCGACGTTGTAGAGCCGCCCGTGCTCCGTCGGCGTGACCAGCAAGTGCACCAGCCTTTGCGCCACCGCCGCCGCCCGCTCGTGATCCCCGTCGTCGGTGGTGAAGAAGACCAGGTCGAGGTCGGAGCCGTACGAGAGCTCCCGCCCGCCGAGCTTGCCGAGCGCCACGACCACCAGGCCCGTCCGGTCCACGCCCGCCTCGCGACGCACGCGCTCGAACGCGAGCTGCACGACGATGTCCGCCAGCCGGCTCAGCTCCTCGCCGGTCTCGCGCAGGTTCTGCTCGCTGCGCATGTCGCGCAACCCGATGCGCAAGAGCTCGAGGTTCTTGTAGTCGAGCAGGATGCGCACCGGATCCTCGGCCATGGGCACCGCACCGGTGGGAATGTCTTCGAAGCTCACGAGCCCGCGGTCCGGTGACGTGCGTAGCGCGTCCACGAGCTGGTCCAGCACCCCCGGCCAGCGCACGAGGATGTTGGACAAGAACGCGCTCGTCCCGGTCAGGTCGACGAGCAGCTGCAGCAGGCGCTCGTCCGAGGCCATGGCCTGGTAGAGCACGGCGCGCCCGCCGACATGCGCCGTGACCGCCTCGAGGCGCCGCAGCGTGGCGTCCGGATCAGGCGTCGCGCGCAGCGCATCCAGCAGCCGCGGGAACAAGTCCGCCAGGAACTTGCGCGGACGCGGCGATTCCGCCAGCCACTCGGAAGTCTCGCGCGTCATCGTCTCCACCAGCCGGGCGCTCGCACCGGTGTCGCGCATGCCGTGCTCGGCCAGCACCCTCTCCAATTCGGTCGTCTCGCCGCTGCCGAGCGCGCCGAGCACCAGGTCGGTCTCGCGCGCCTGCTTGCGGTCTCGCGCGCTGAAAAGGTGGTGGAACAGGTGGTTGAGCACCTCGCGCACGCCCTCCGCGTGCCCGTGGTACGTCTCCAGGAACGTAGCGGAGTCTTCGAAGCCGCAACGCCGCGCGAGCGCGGCCACGCCGGCGGCGTCCTCCGGGATGATGTGCACCTGCGCGCCGTGCACCAGCTGCAGGCGGTGCTCGACCGTGCGCAGGAAACGGTACGCCTCGTCCAGCGTATCCCGCTCCTGCGGCAGGATGGCACCCGCCTGCTCCAGCCTGCGCAACGCGGTCAGCGAGTTGTGGTGCACGACGTCGGGATGGTGCGCGCCGTGCAAGAGCTGCAGGAACTGGATCACGTACTCGACGTCGCGGATGCCGCCGTAGCCGAGCTTGACCTCGCGCCGCTCCTCGCCGCGGCGCGCGCTGCGCTCCTCGAGCCGCTGCTTGATGCGCTTGAGCGACGAGATCTCCTCGAAGGTCAGCCCCCGGCCGTACGCCCAGGAGCGCAGGGCCGCCACGAACGGCTGCCCGACGGCGGGGTCACCCGCCACCATGCGCGCCTTGAGCAGCGCCTGCCGCTCCCATGTCTCTCCGAGCCGCCCGTAGTAGGCCAGGCTCGACGCCAGCGAGCGTGCCAGGGACCCCGCCGAGCCCTCCGGCCGAAGGCGCAGGTCCACGCGGTATAGCCGCCCCGCCGGCGTGACCGCGCCGACCACGCGCACCACGCGCTCGAAGAGCCGGTGGAAGTACTCGCGGTTCGTGATCGAGCGGCCGGCCGCGCCGCCGGCGGTGCGCCCGTCCTTTCCGTACACGAAGATCAAGTCGATGTCGGAGGAGTAGTTGAGCTCAGCGCCGCCGAGCTTGCCCATGGCGACCACGGCCGCGCCGACCGGCTCCTCCTCGTGCCAGGGTCGGCCGTACGACTGCGCCGTCTCCTCGTGCGCGATGCCGAGCACGCGCTCCAGCATGATCTCCGCCAGGTCCGAGATACGGCGCACGACTACGTTGAGGTCGGCGCCCGACACCACGTCCTGCCAGCAGATGCGCAGCGTCTCTTCCAGGCGCACGGCGCGCAGGAGCTCCAGGCGCGCCTCGCTGCCCGGCAGCGCCTGCAACTGCTCGTCGAGCCCCTTCTCGAACTGCAGCCGGTCGTAGACGCCGCCGCCTACGGGGATGTCCTGCAGCAAGCCGGGCCGGGCCGCAAGCGTGTTGACCGAGATCGGGCTCGCGTCGATCAGCGCGATCCAGCCCTGCAGGTGCGGAAACGGGTTGCCGCCGGCTTCGAGCAGGCGTCCGAGCCCGGCGGCTACGGCGTCCGGGTCCGCGGCCTTCTGCAGAGCGTCGGTGAGCAGCGGCAGGTGGGGGCCGAAGGCGCGGTCGGCCCGCAGGCGCGCGAGCGCCGTTTGAGCGCTCACGCGGCCTCCTCGAGCAAGGCCAGCGCTTCGCGCTCTACCTGCTCCACGGTGAGCCCGGTCATGCAGACGGGATCGGGGCAGAAGCGCAGCGCGCACGGACTGCAGCGCACCCCGGTGCGCACCGTGCGCACGCGCGCACCGGCGGGCCCGAACACCTCGGGATCCTTGGGCCCGAACAACCCCAGGGTCGGAACGCCTAGGGCGCCCGCGATGTGCAGGGCGCCCGTGTCCCCCGCCACGACGATGCGCGCGCCCGCCAGCAGGTCGATCAGCGTGCGCAGCGAAGGCGTGTCGGGGTTCGACGCCGGATGGCGCATGTTCGCGATCACCGTCCGTACGAGCGGCATGTCGTGGCTGCGCCCCACTACCAGCACCGGCGCGTCCAGCCGGTCCGCCAACCGGTCCCCGAGCTCCGCGAAGGACTCCGGCGGCCAGCGCTTGAACGCACCGAAGGCGCTCGTGCCCGGCTGCAACACGATCGCGCCCGGATGCGAAGGCTCCGACGGCAGGACGGCGTGCGCGCGTGGACCCGGGCCCACGACCTCGTCCAGCAGCGCGTAATAGGCCTCCAGCCGGTGGCCCTCCGGGGGCGTGACACGCCGGCGCACGAACAAACCGTGCCCCTCGCGCGACAACGGCGGGCCGGTGCCCACGGTTCGGCGGGCCCCCGACCAGCAGGTCAGATAACCCGATTTGAGGTTTCCCTGCAGGTCGAGGGCGACGTCGTAGCGCTCCCCGCGCAACTCCACCAAGAGCCGCCTGAAGCCAGCCAGGACCCAGGGCTTGAGCACCCAGCCCTTGAGCTCCCGGCGCCGGTACACATGTAACCGGTCCAGCTGAGGATGGCCCTGCAGAATGGAGGCGAAGTCGTCCTGGGCCAACCAGCCGATGTAAGCATCGGGTGCCCTTGCCCGGAGCGTCGACAGGACGTGTAGCGCTTGGGCGACATCTCCGAGCGCGGAAAGCCGGACTAGCAGGATTCTCATGAACAGAAGCGGCCCTGCGGGCGTCTACTTAGGATAGAGGGAAGCCCGCCATGATCCGAACCTGCCTGTTGATGCTCGCGACCCTCGCCCTGCTCGGCGCGCCGGCCGCGCCGGAGGACGACAAGGGCGGCGACTCGACCACCAAGCCCGGCAAGGTCAAGATCCGCAAGCGCCCGATCAACCGTTTCTTCAAGGGCAAGGTCCTCCAGCTGGACCCGAAGAAGAAGACCATCACGCTGTACTACGACTTCGAAGACCCGGCCCAGCTCGAGGACTTCGAGGACGCCCGGCCGCCGCGCCTGCTCGACGCCACCCAGAACCAGTACCGCATCCAGGGCGGGCGTCTGGTGCTGGAGGGCTCTACGGGCATCCGGCACAAGATCGAAGGCACGGGGGAGTTCCGGGCCAAGTTCTACGTACGCATCAGCGCCAAGACCAACGTCGGCACGGTCTTTACCGAGCCCATACTCTCGGAGCACTACATTCTGCTCAACCTGTTCGACGACCGCATGTACAAGAGCGGCAGCATGTTCTTGTGCGGCGTCGGCATGCATGAGGACGAGGGGGCGGAGGATCCCGGCGGCGAGGCCGTCAACTGGCGCGACATCTGGGCTAGCAACATCCGCAACAAGGTGAAGCTGGGCCAGGACTTCGAGGTGGAGGTTGCCAAGAACGGCTATAAGGAGTTCTGCCGCGCGGGCGACACCAAGGGCGGCGGTTCGAGCAAGGGCAAGGCGCGCATGATGCCCGTCTACCAGTTCGGGCTCTGGGTGCACCACAACCGGGTCACGTTCGACGACTTGACGCTCACGCTGACCATCAACGACAAGTTCCTGGAGCTCAACGACGTGCTGCTGGAGCTCAGCGAGGCCGTGGAGCAGGCCCCCGAGACGGGGCTTCTGGCCGGCGTGAAGGGCGTTCCCCCGGGGACGCGCGACTCGATCGAGAAGTACGGCAAGAACGGCGGCGACCCGACCTTCGTGATCGAGGCCATGGCCAACCCCGCTCTGGCCAAGAAGGCCCGTGAGGTCTCCTGCCAGCTGCTGTGCGATCGCAAGGACGCCAAAGTGGTCCCGGCGATGGTCTACACGCTGTACTCGGAGGACCGTGCCACGCGGGAGTTCGGCATCAAGGTCATCAAGGTGATCGTGGGCAAGAACTTCGGCTACAAGGCCCGCAGCAGCGAGAAATCGCGCTCCAAGGCTGTTCAGAAGCTCAACGACCACATGGTCAAGAACCGCTCCAAGTTCTACGGATAGGGCTCCCAGGCCCTCGGGGGGAGCTGTGGCCCGATTTGGGGCAGTCCGCGGCCAGGCTATGGGACGGAATAGGCCCACCCATCCGGTAATATGCTGGGGAACCTTTGGGTGTCCGCCCGTGTTAATCAGTAAACCCCTTCCAATCGGGAGACTCGGGCATGAAGCGTAAGAACTGGATGCTGGCGCTTTTCAGCGCGCTGGCAGTGTTGTTGGCCGGATTTAGCTTCGGCAACTCCGCATTTGCACGCGGCGGCGGCGGCGGTGGCTTTGGCGGCGGCGGCGGCGGCGGCCGCATGGGCGGCGGCAGCCGC
>JAPUHK010000271.1 GCA_027297745.1 Planctomycetota bacterium
TACAACTACTTCATCCGTTGCCTGGCGCTGGACGAGATCGCCACGCTTCTGTAGGGCTCTGAACACGAACAACTCCGCCGGCCGTTCGGCCGGCGGAGTCTTTGTTGGTGAGTCTGGGGTGGTGCGCTAGCCGCAGCCGCAGCCGCAACCGTCGCCGCAGGGGACGCCGCAGCCGCAGGCGGCCTCGCCGCAACCGCAGGCGGCCTCGCCGCAGCCGCAGGCGGCCTCGCCGCAACCGCAGCCGGTGTCACAGCCGCAACCGGCGCCACACGCTGCCTCGCCGCAACCCGCGCCACAGGCGGCCTCTTCGACGGTCTCTTCCGGCATGGCCGTGTCGGCCACGATCACGGTCTTCGGGAAGTCCTTCTGATCGAAGGTCTTGAGGATCTTGCCCGAGTCCTCGTCGATTACGTAGCTACGGTTCTGCGAAGCCGAGTAGTACTGGACCTGGCGGCCGGCCGCCTCGTCGCCAACGTAACGCTCGTCCTCGTGGGAAACGTACAGTCGAGGCTTGGCATCCGCGGGGATTTCCTGCTTGGTGCTCCTGCAACCCGTGAGCAACAGCACGGCCAGCGATACCGTCAAGAATGCTTGCTTCATGGTTCCTCTCTCCTGTGGAGTGCGAACCCCCCACTTTACTCAAAATCGCCTCCAGCTGGTCAATCGACCGCATCGGGGACTGTCTCAGAACGTGATACCGTGCCCCGCACAGCATGGCCGTCCCCGAGCACTGCCGCCCCAGCGCGTACGACGAGTTCCTGCGGCGGCTGGGTGGGATCGACAGCACGGAGGGCCTCGTCGCGGCCGCCGCGGCGATTGCCATGCACGAGCTGGAAGAGGTCGAGCCGGAGGCCGTGCTCGAGGAGGTGCGCAGCTACGCCCGGCGCGTGCGCGACCGCATCCAGGGTGCTAGCGTGCAGTCCATCCTGGCCCACTTGCACGCGGTGCTGTTCGACGAGGAGGGCTTTCGCGGCAACGCGGAGCGGTATTACGACCCGGGCAACAGCTACTTCCCGGTCGTGCTGGAGCGCAAGCTCGGCATCCCGATCAGCCTGACGCTCCTCTACAAGGCGGTGGGCGAGCAGCTTGGGCTGCAGATCGAAGGTGTGGGCGCGCCAGGGCACTTTCTGGCGCGTGTGCAGACGGACAACGGGCCGATGCTCGTGGATTCCTTCTTTTCCGGGCAAGTGCTCACGCGCGACGAGGCCGTGGCGCGCATCGAGAGCATCATCGGCGCGCCGGTCGAGCCCGACGTGGACCCGTTGCCCGCCGTGAGCCACACCGCATGGCTCGAGCGCATGCTCGGCAACCTGCTCGGCGTCTTCTCGCAGGCCGGCCGCAAGCGCGATCTGGCCGCGATGCTCGAGCTGCGGGCGCTCCTGTAGCGCCGCTATCCGTTCTTGGCTCCGTTCCTTCCGTATGGCATACATGCCTGCAACGTACGGACGGAAAGGAACCGGTCATGCCGATCAACTACGAAGAGATTCTGAAAGAGGTGGTGGAGCAGCTTTATCTCTGGGCTCCCAAGGTGCTGGCGGCGCTCGCGATCTACTTCTTCGGAAAATGGACCGCGAAGATCATCCGCTCGATCATTCGCAAGATGCTCCGGCGGGCGAACCAGGACGACATGCTGATCGGATTCATCGGCAACATCGTCTACGGCATGCTGCTCGCGTTCGTCGTGATCGCGGCGCTCCAACGGGTGGGCGTGCCGATGACCTCGGCGGTCGCGGTTCTCGGTGCTGCCGGACTGGCCGTCGGTTTCGCACTCAAGGACTCGCTCTCAAACTTCGCTTCCGGCGTGATGATCGTCATCTTCCGTCCGTTCAAGATCGGCGACTTCGTCGAGGCGGGGGGAGTCAGTGGGGTGGTGGAGGAGATCCAGATCTTTGTCACGGTCTTGAAGACCGGTGACAACAGGAAGATGATCATCCCGAACGGCAAGATATTCGGCGGCAGCATCACGAACTACTCGTCGCACGACACGCGCCGCATCGACCTCGTGTTCGGCATCGGGTACACCGATGACCTGCTCAAAGCCAAGCAGGTGTTGGAGCGCATCGTCAAGGCGCATCCGCTCGTGCTGAAGGACCCGGCACCCGCCATCGCCGTGACCGAGCTGGCGCGCAACAGGGTCAACTTCAAGGTGCGGCCGTGGGTCAAGGCCGGCGACTACGCGACCGTCCATGACGAGCTGACCGAGACCGTGAAGCTCGAGCTCGACAAGGAAGGCCTCAGCGCGAGTTGACCGAGACCGCGAAGCTCGAACTCGACAAGGAAGGCATCAGCATGCAGCAGGCCGCCTGGCGAGGCCGGCTCCAGGAGACGGGTTTTCAGGGCGGTACCGCGGCGCGGCGGGGAGGCCGCCTCGAAAGTGCCCCTAGAGCCTAGAATGCGCGCGCGGGGGCCGTTGGTCACCAGGGAGGACCCGACCGTGAAGCGTCTATTCGTATTGCTCTCTTGCGTGGCTGTCGTGCTGCTCGCCGGCTCCGCCGGCGTCGCCGCCGAGCGCCGCTACGACTTCCAGAAGAAGGTGCTCGACAACGGCTTGACCGTGATCACGCTCGAGGACTTCTCCTGCCCGATCGTCGGCGTCAACCTCTGGTACCACGTCGGCTCCAAGGACGAGGACCCGAACCGCCAGGGCTTCGCACACATGTTCGAGCACATGATGTTCAAGGGCACGGACCGGATCGGCCGCAAGGACCACTTCGAGCTGATCCGCGGTACCGGCGGCAAAACGAACGCGGGCACGAACTTCGACTTCACCGTCTACCTCGAGGAGCTGCCGGCCAACCAGCTGGAGCTGGCGCTCTGGCTCGAAGCCGAGCGCATGATCTTCCTCAAGGTCGACGAAGAGAACTTCGATACCGAGCGCAAGGTCGTCGAGGAGGAGCGCCGCCAGCGCAATCTCAACCCGCCCTACGGCAAGGTGTTCGAGAACGTTGCGGCTGGGATGTTCAAGAAGCACCCTTACCGCTGGCTGCCGATCGGCAAGATCCCGCATCTGCGCTCCGCCTCGATCGAGGACCTCGAGGCGTTCTGGGCCAAGTACTACGTGCCGAACAACGCCACGCTCGTGATCGTCGGCGCGGTCAAGCACGCGGAGGCTCAGGCGCTCGCCCAAAAGTACTTCGGTTGGATCGGCAAGTGCCCGGCGCCGCCGCGCGTCACGGTGCGCGAGCCCGAGCAGACCGCGCCCAGGGAGCTCAAGTTCAAGGAGAAGAAAGGCCCCTTCCACGTGGTCGGGACGCTTGTGCATACGGTGCCCGCGGGCCACGACGACGCGGTCGCCTTGAGCATCATGGGCTCGATCCTCGCCGGCGGCCGCAGCAGCCGCCTGTACGTCGATCTGATCAAGAAGGAGCGCAAGGCCACCCAGTTGATACCGCTCAGCTTCTCGCTGGAGCAGGAGGGCGTCTCGGGCATAGCCGCGATGGCCCTGCCGTTCGCCAAGCCGACCGACATCATGGCGGTCATCGAGAGCCACATCGACCGCATGATGAACGAGCCCGTGAGCGAGCGTGAGCTGCAGAAGATCAAGAACCAGATGCTGCGCGGCGAGATCACCGGCACGATGACCGTCATGGGCAAGGCGCGCCGCCTCGGCCGCGCCGCGACGATGTTCGGCGATCCCGAGCGCGTCAACCAGACGCTCGAGCGCATTCGCGCCGTCACTGTGGAAGACGTGCAGCGCGTGGCCAAGAAGTACTTCGCGCCCGAGCGCCGCACGAAGCTGTGGGTCGAGCCCGAGACGAATCCCATGATGGCCATGATGGGTGGGAAGAAGAAGAGCGAGCCGGACCCGGAGGAGACGGAGGTCGCGAGCCCGACGCCGAGCCCCGAAAACCGCGTCGCCAAGCGCACGGGCCCGAAGGGCGCGATGAAGCGGCCGGCGGACTTCCCGGACAAGCCCCCCCTGCGTCCGCTGCTCAAGAGCCTGCCGGAGTTCCCCAACGTCGAGACGACGCTCAGCAACGGCTTGCGCGTCGTCGCCGTCGAGAACCACGAGCTGCCTTTCGTGAGCGTGTTCATGGGCCTGCCCTACGGTTCCTGGTCGGAGCCCAAGCCCGGCGTCGCCTCCATGGCGGCTTCGATGCTGACGCGCGGCACGGCCAAGCAGGACGCCGCCGCGCTGGCCGAGACGCTCGAGTTCAATGCCATCTCGCTGGGCGGCTCGGCCGATCGTGATACCGCCGGCGTGAGCGCCTCCTGCCTGACCGAGCAGACACCGCGCATGATGGAGCTGTTCGCGGAGGTGATCACGACTCCGGCCTTCCCGGACGCGGAGTTGCTGATCATGCGCCAGCAGGTGCTGCAGGGCTTGCAGACGGCGGAAAAGAACCCGGCCGTGGCTGCCAGCCGCGAGATCAACCGCCGGTTGTACGGGGACCATCCCTATGGGCGCCGTGTCAGCGGCGAGATCGACGACGTAAAGGCCATCAGCCGCGACGACCTCGAGGCTTGGTGGAAGCAGGCTGCGCGGCCCCAGGACGCGATCCTCTACGTCGCGGGTGACGTGAAGCCGGAAGAGTTCTTCAAGCTGGCCGAAAAGACGCTCGGCGGGTGGAAGGCCGCGGGCGACGCGCCCAAGATGAACCTCCCCGCCTTCCCCAAGCAAGGCAAGACGAAGATCGTTCTGGTCGACAAGCCGGGCGCCTCGCAGAGCGAGATCCGCGCCGGTCATCGCGCCCACACGCGGGCGCATCCGGACTGGCACGCGTCCCTGATCACGGTCGCGATCCTGGGCGGCGGTTTCAACAGCCGTCTGAACGAGGCCCTGCGTCAGAAGAAGGGCCTCACGTATGGGGCCGGCGGTCGCTTCAGCGGCTCCAGGTTCTCGGGCGCGTTCAGCGCTTCCACCTCCACCAAGACCGAGCGCACCGCCGAGGCCGTGCAGACCATGCTCGATGTCCTGGAAGAGATGCGGTCGGCTCCCCCGACGCCGAAGGAGCTGGACACCACGCGCAGCTACATGGTCGGACGTTTCGCAGGACGCTGGGAGACGCCGCAGACGATCCTGAGCGACCTATGGTTCATGGACTCCAACGGGCTGAGCCGCGACTACTTCCAGAAGGCGATCGCCGCGTACAACAAGACGACCGCGGAAGAGGTGCAGCGCATCGCCAAGGAGCACATCGACCCGGCCAACATGACCATCGTGGTGGCGGGCGACGCTTCGCGCATCAAGGCCGACCTGGAAAAGATCGCGCCCGTCGAGGTCGTTTCCGGCAAGCCGAAGAAGGTCGAGAAGAAGGCCGAGAAGAACGCCGACGAGCCTGCGCCCGCGGGAGCCGCCCCCGGCTAGCGTCTTCGCGCGCAGCGGGAGTTGGTACGCTTGGCCGGCCATGCCGACCGAGCCGTTCCCCGTTCTGACGCCCGCGCTCGTGCGCGAGATCGAGGCGCTCAAGGCGGAGTACTACGCCGCC
>JAPUHK010000272.1 GCA_027297745.1 Planctomycetota bacterium
CGGAGCGCAGGGAAGAGCTTTGCGTCCCGCAGCGCATCCGACACCGGATCGATGTTCCGGGGCGGGAACTTCGCGCCGCCGCCGAACCAGTAGTAGGCGCTGCCGAAGTTGACGCGGTCGGGGACGGTCGCACGCGCAAGATAGGGGTCCTTGGTGTACTCCCACCACCAGTTCCAGAGGCGCTTGCCGTCGAAAGCCGCCGCCCTGCCGCGGCCGGTTACAGCGCCGCCGCCCCCGCCGAGGCCCTCGCCGCCCCCTTCGGCGCCGCCGCCGCCTTCGCCACCACCGCCGCCGCCTTCGCCACCACCGCCGCCGCCTTCGCCGCCGCCCTCTTCGCCGCCGACGGCCCCTTCGGCGCCGCCCTCATCTTCGTCTTCGCCACCGCCGCCGTGGGCGCTCAATTCCTCGTTGGGTCCGCGGTAGGGGACGCCGATACGCTCCGCGACCGCCGTTCGGTCCACGATCCAGAGCAGCGCAAGGAGAGCGAAAAAGACGGAGAAGAAGATGGAATGACGCTTCATCGGTAGACCCCCGTGGTTCCCTCCAGAATAGCCGATTCCGGCGAGATCGTGCGCGTGGGTTGGCTCCCTGCGAGCAAGACTGCCCGGTGGGCGGCCTCGTGATCGGCGCCTCCGCCCTACAGGCTTCAGCTTTCGCCAAGGAACGAGCGCTCGAAGAGGGCCTCTAGCTCGACAGGCGCGCGCTCGGCCTCGGACGCGATCGGGCGTAGTCGCTGCGCCTACGGGTCCCCGCCGGCGCCGAGCAAGTAGTCGCCCATCGGCGTAAAGCCCCCCGCTTCGCGGCCCTTGCGGTACTCGTCCATGAGGCTGCGGGCCTGGATCCCATAGCGGACGGGGTCCATGCCCTTGGCGAAAGAGACGAACCCCCCGACACCCTCCGCGATGGTCTCCAGGGTTACTTCTTTGCCTTCGCACTTGCGCGCGACCGAGAGGTAGAACGACTTCAGCCCCTCCACCCAGAACGCCTTGACGTTATGGAGTCTCGCAATCAGCTGCTCCCGCATGAACTTGCCGCTCTTCTCGTCGCCGATCGCGGCCATCGTCCAGCACAAGACGCCGCGCTTCACCGTGTTCTGCCCGCCGCCGCGCCGGCCGCCGGGCACGCCGATCTTCTTCAGGATCTTCTCCATACCTCGAGCGGCCTTCGGGTCGCCCTCGAAGTAGGCCAGGCCGATGGTCGGACCGTAGGAGGAGAACTCGCTCTTCGCACTCCCGCACTTCTTGAGCAGGAGCGCGCGGGCCTTGCTGTCCTCGACGCCGCAGCGCCCGAGCGCGCGGTACATGTGGTTGGCGATGGCTTCGTCCTTCTCCTTGCCGGCAGCCCTCCGCAGGGCCGCGACCACCTTGGGCTCGCGACTCCCGATGTACTCGAGGCTCACGGCCGCGTTGGCGCGCACCGCCTCCTTCCTGTGCGACAAGAACTCCGGGATCAGCTCCGCGGCATCGAGAAGTTGGTCCCGCCCCAGCCCGCGGATGAGATCGACGATCAGCGCCGTGTTCTTCTTGTGCTCCGAGAGCAGCAGAATGAGCGGCGTCGTGCAGTCACCGCCCTCGTCGTTGAGGATCAACAGCTCGATCGCACGCACACGATCCGGCCGCTCTCCTTCCACGACCTCTTGCAGCCGCTCCCCGATCCACACCGCACGCCCTTCGCCGGCGGGTGCGTCCTTCGGAGTGGCGTTGTCCGCTTTCGGCGCGTCGGCTTCCGGCTTCCCCTTGCCACTGGCGAGCGCCTTTTGTGCCTCGTCCATCCACGCGAGCAGCGTATTCACCGCGGCCGTGCCCTTGCCGTGGCTCCAATACTGCCGGCGCAGCAGGATCTTGTCGCCGTCGGGATTCACGAAGATGTGCTGCGGCGAGACGATGTTCCCGTCGATTCCCAGCGCTCGCAACTCGCCGAACTCGCTCGCCCCGCTCCCGGGAGTCAGAAATGCGCAGACGAACTCGCGGGACTTGGCAACGACGCGCGAGTCCTTGTAGACGACCTCGCGCAGCCCCTTGGCCGCGGGCTCCTCCGTCTTCCTTCCGGTCACGTACTTCGCGTTGACGCAGATCATCAGGATCTTCTGCGTCTTCTTGGCCTCGGCAAAGGCCTTCGTCAGGTCTTTGCTCCAACTCATCTCGGCAGCGGTGACTGCCGGAGCAAGCACGAGCCATACGGCAACGACGACCGACGTGCGGGAGAGAAGCGACATGCATGACCTCCGGGCCGCGATTGTATCTTGGTGAAGCTAGAGGGGATACACGGCGACCCGCGTCAAGCAGTTGCCCCTGTCAAAAGTGAAACCGGGGCCGGGTCGTTGCTCCGGGGCGCCGCGCGCGGCGCGACTGTCACTTACGTCCGCCGGGCATCAGGGCCTGGGCGATAGCCTCTGCGTCGGCCTGGTGGTTGACGATGTCGGTCAGCGTGGCGGCGAACTCCGTTTGGATGATCTCGGTGGTCGACGCGACGATCTCGCCGCGGTCGACGTCGCCGCCGGCCTCGATGGTTGCCCGCGCTTGGATCTTGACCTCCGTCCAGATCTCCGTGACGCGGGGCTCGAAGGCTGCGTACGCGGTGTGGATCCTCGCGCGCTGCCGCTTGGTCAGGTTCAGCGGCAGCTTGTCCAGCGCTCCTTCGATGCGCTTCTTGTTGGCCTTGACCCTGTCCTCTCTGCGCACGGCCTCCCGGAGTGTGCGGAACCTGCGAACGTCATCCGCGATGGGGACGCCCGCAGGCGCCATCGAGGCGGGCGGGTCCGCCGGCACCGTCTCGTCCGGTAGCCGATCCATGGCCGGTGCGGGGCCCGTCCCCGGGCTCTGCCCCAGCGCCGCTTCGAGCGCGGCCAGCCGTTCGAATATGCCCGAGGCGTCTCCCATGCTCCGCGGCGCCGCGTCGCTCTCAGCCTCCAACGCCTGAAGCCGCGCATCGAGCGCGGCGGTGTCGATGCCGCGCGGCCGCGACGCGCGCTCCTGCGACGGACCGGACGCCTCGCCTCGCAGTTGGTCGTAGACCACGAGCACAACCGCCACGGTGGCCAGGTTGATGAGAAGGACATGGACTAACTTCATCGTCGCCTCGCTCTCACCTCACTTGCCCGTTCTCAACGATCCCGCTCCCACCTTTCTTTGGCCTTCTCCTCAAGGTTGGCGGGAGTGACGGGACTCGAACCCGCGGCCTCTAGCTTGACAGAGCGGTCAGATCGCCGATTTCGTTGTGCTCAGCAGCGCTACGTTGCGCCGCGTTGCACCGGATTGTACGGCGTTTCACGGGCTCTCAGGCAGTACTGCCTGGTACCGACGACCTCTAGTTTTTCGAGGCAGTCGCCGGTGAAACTGCGTGAGCCGAAACGGACCTCCGTCGTCTAGATGACCCCAATGCAGTTCTTTTCGCGTTCGAACTCATCGGCGGCTGAGGAGAGTGTCGG
>JAPUHK010000273.1 GCA_027297745.1 Planctomycetota bacterium
ATGGGCGCGCGCGCAAGCGTGCGCACCGCCCGCGCGACGCGCGTCGTGAAGTCGGCGCCCATCTCCGCGGAAACGGCTTCCGACGTCAGACGTCCCATGCGGTCGAGCAGGATCTCGGCCGGAAGATCGTGGGCGGCCTCGGCGCCGACCCGGCGTTGCACGGGCCTGCGCGTACGTCCCGCCGCCCGCGCCTGCTCGAGGACTTCGATGCGTGCGCGCGCCACCCCGCCTTTGTGGCCGGGCGGCGCGTCGCCCAGCAGCTCTTCCCAGCGGTCGTTGAGCTTGCCTTGCAGCTTGTGCAACAGCGGCTCGAGCTCCGGCGCCTCGCGCGCCGCCTGTGCGTACTCCGCGCGCGTCGGGTAGAGGATGATGTTGCGGTTCAGGATAGCGCCGTAGCGGCGCATGATCCGGTCCATGCCGCGCGCCAGGAAGCCGAAGGCGCGTAGCAGGCGCAACAGGCGCACGCCGCGCAAGGCGCGCACGCCGTCCACCCGGGCGGGCAGGAACAAGCCGAACGGGATCGACGGCAAGAAATCGATCAGGAAGTGGCGCGCGAACCAGGACGCCTTGCCGCGCACGAGCGCCAGCTTGTAGCCAAACTCCCACAAGAAGACGGCGCAGGCGGCCGTGTCGAGGATCGTGAAGATGCGCAAGACGCGCACCGGCAAGCGCAAGACGAGCTCGGCAGCGAGCAGCACGAGCACGAGCAGGATCAACCACAGCACGAGCCGGTCGAAGCGGGCCACATACCGTGCTCCGAAGCGGCCCTCGAGCTTGCCTTGCAGGTCCTGCTCCTGGCGTCGCGCGCGGACCCGGCGCAGGCGGCGCCGCAGCCGGGGGCGCACTGGAGTCGCCGCGCCCTCCACCTCTTCGACGTGCCAGGCGAGATCGGCCTCGACCAGCGCGAGGTGGCGCTGTGCCTGGGCGGGCCGCATGTCGTCGACGGAGGTGAGCACGACGTCGGTGCGGTCGACCAGCCGCCCGGCCCAGGCCAACCGCGTGGTTTCGTCCGGCGGCGCAGCCTGCAGCGCGCGCAGGAAGGCTTCGCGCACCGGCCCCCGGTCCTCCGCGGTCAGGGGCTCGCTCGCGCGCAGGTCGAGCGCCTCGCGGTCCAGCGCCGTGGCTTGCTCCAGCGCCTCGAAGCAGGCCGCGGCCTGCGGTTGCTCCGTGAGCGCGCGGCTGCGCTTGCGCCAGGCCTCCGCTTCGTCCTGGAGCAGCGTCCCGACGAGAGCTTCCCCTTGCCGCCGTTCCTCCGTGAGCTGCGCCTCATGCACGAGGTCGCGCCAGTGCGCGGCGTCCTGAAGCACCGGGTGCCCCAGATCGAGCGCATCGCCCTCCACCTCGGCCACTCGCGGTGTGAGGTCGAGCAACTCGCGCTCCACCTCCGCCCACTGCGCCGCGCGCACGCCGGCATCCAGCTGTGCGTGCCCTGCTACCTGCTGCAAGCGCCGCCCGAGCTGGTCGAGACTTGCACGCAACTCCTGCGCGGGTGCTGAGGTCGCCTTCGTGGCTTCATCCACCGCCAACCGGCTCCGATCGCGGCCCTTCCGCTCCCTTTCGGCCCGGGTTCCCGGGTGCCGCGAGCCTATCCGGCGCCCCCGCTCTTCTCAAGCGCGGACGGAACGGGCGGCCTTTGTCGCCGCCACAGGGAGAATCCTGGTTGCCGTGCACCCGCTTGCCCATGTCGTCCGCTTCGTGCCGCATCTCGTCGAGAAGTGGACGCACGACTTCACGGACGAAGAGTGGCCGAAGCGTCCGCGCAAAGAACTGCACAGCGCACAGTGGATCCTCGGCCACCTCGTAGTCACGCTGGCACGGGTCGCCGGCGCGGCGTCGCGGCTGCCGAGCTGGGGTGCCGAGTTCCGCCCGGACGCGCCGCCCTCCGAAGAGCAGCCGCCGCTGTGGCCTCACGTGGGTCAGCTGCGCAAGGCGCTGACCGCCCAGGCGGAGCAAGTAGCCAAGGTGTGGACGGAGCGCACCGAGGAGGAGTGGGCCGCGCCGCTGCAGGACCCCGGCAAGAGCGGTGCGAAGACCACGCTCGAGGCGGCAGCCTTGACGCTGCTCCAGCTGAGCTCGTACGTCGGCCAGCTTGAGATCCTGCGCCGTCTGCTGCGCAAGGAAGAATCGCCGCTGGCGGGCTAGCCGGGCGAATCTGCAACAGGGCCCGCCGTGCGCGATCGCGCGCCGTTGCCTTGCTCGGGCCCCACCTGCGCGGGCAAGTCCCTTCGTACGGGGGTTCTTGCCGCGCGGTCCGGTGGCGGGCGCCCGGAACGGGAGTTGCATGTTCCCGCGTGGGGTCTTGCACGCACCGAGAGGGGAGTGCAACCACACCACCCGGGGCGAGGTGGGCTCGCGCCGGTATCCGCGCGGCACCGCGGGATGGAGGTCAGAGATGCGTAAGCTCGGCTCGAGCGCAATCCTCGCCTGCGCGTGCCTCGTGTCGTGCGGCGGCGCCGGCGGAGACGGGACCATCGGCGGCTTCTCGGACGCGGACCTGGCGCTGGTGAGCATCATGCCCCAGCATCTCGAGTCGTCGGTCGCGCGCAACCGCGTGATCCAGTTCGTCTTCAACGTCGACGTCGATCCCGACACGGTCAACGACCAGTCGATCCAGATCCGCACGGGGTCCACGTTCACGACGCGGCCCACGGGGCGCTTCGACGTGTCGGGCGCGATCGTGGTCTTCGACCCCACCGTCGCGGCCAACGGCGCTGCGAACGCGGTGGGCTTTCCCGCGGGCGCGCAGGTCGCGGTCGATGTCCCGCTATTCCAGTCTTTCAGACCGCAGGCGTTGGTCCTGCGCAGCATGACGGGCAAGCCGCTGATGAGCGCCTCCCAGAACCGCATCAGCTTCGTCACGGGGTCGGGCTGGTTGCAGGACGACAACGTGCCGCCGGTGCTCGAGGGCGTGGAGTTCGCACCGGGACCGCTGCCGAACGGCGCCATCCCGGCCGACTCGACCATCATAGTCACCTTCAGCGAGCCGATCGATCCCGCTTCGCTGCACTTCAACAAGAACTTCTTCCTGGTCAATGTCACGCCGAACCATGAGCTCGAGGGCGAGACCGTAGCGAGCGTCACCTTCCTGGACGGCAGCCTGCAGCGCTACTTCATCCAGCCGGTCTTCGGCTTCGGGTCGGGGCCGTTCGACATGGAGCTGACCTTCTTCGACCCGGCCGGGCCCGGCTCGTTCCAGGGCGGCGAGGTCCCGAAGGATCTGGCCGGCAACCCCGTCCAGAACTTCCAGTTCGTGCGGCGCTTCGCGACGCAGCCGGACCCCACCAGCGTGGACGCGTTCATCCTCGAGGAGACGTTCGACACCCGCGATCAGGAGGATCGTTCCTTCACCGGCGCGGCCTGGGCGACCGATCTGCAGTTCCCCGGCGCGCTCGTCGGGGCGCCGCTGACGACGCGCACGGTCAACGTAGACGTGAAGTCGCTCTTGTCGGTCGGAGCGCAGACCTTCATCGCGAACTCCGCGGGCCCGGATCCGGAGGGCCGCTACTGCCCGACGGCAAACCCGCTGGTCGGGTCGGGTCTGACTCTCCCGCCCGCGGCGCCGCCGATCTCGCAGGGCCGGCGTCAGATGAACCTGTACCGGCACGAGGAGCTGGGGCCGGGCGGCGTCATCACGCGTGCGGCCTGGGGCCCCGACAGCGATGCGCTGTTCGGCGGCAGCTACTCGCGAGTGCAGGTGCGGCTCGGGCACAAGCAGGCCGGCACGAGCCTTCAAGGCAATTCGTTCTTCTCCAACTTCGACGTGGACGGCTTCGTGACCGTCGCGGACGCGCCGTACTCCGTGCCCCAGAGGTCGGACGTGAACGGTCCGCCCCGCAACGACGGCTTTTGGGACTGGCCGGCTTTCACGCGCCTGTTCGAATACAACGGCGTCGATGACCTGATCGTGGACATCGACGCCACGTCCGGCACGACCTGGCAGCAGTTCCGCACATTCGTGGCCATGAAGACTCCGGGATGCACGTGCACGAACTTCTTCGGGTGTGCCGACGCAGCTTTCGGCAACCGGCAAGCGGACACCACGTCCGGCGGCAATCAGGCCAACCCCAGGACCACGGCGCCGACCTTCCTGAACCCGGGCCCGATGGTGAACGTGGCGCAGTTCGAGATCCGGCAGACGATCACGATCGCGCAGTCGCTGTACTACGACACCGGCGACAGCTTCCCCCGCTATCTGGAGCCGCTCGTGTTCCCGGTCGTCCAGCCCGGCGGCGCGCAGGTGACGCTGCAGTTCAGTGGGTCCCTCGACGGGGTCTTCGAGACCGTGGCCTTCACCGACAAGATCACGGATTTGGACGGCATGCGCTTCATCCGCTTCCGCGTGACCATGCGGGCCAACTTCTTCACGGTCACGCGTCCGCGCGTGGAGGCGGTGTTCATCCCGATCATCCGTTCCTCGTAGGAGGGCGCGGCGCGGCACGGGAGATGGCCGGGCCTGGGGGCATCGGGTACCGTGCCCGGCTCCGATGAGCGCCCCCCGCGACGGCTTCCCCCCGCGCCTGCTGGGCGTGCTGTTCTTCGCCTCCGGGGCCGCGGCGCTCGTGTATCAGCTCGTCTGGCAGCGCGTGCTGTTCCAGATCTACGGCAGCGACATCGTCTCGGTCACCGTCGTCGTCACGGCTTTCCTGCTGGGCCTGGGCATCGGCAGCCTGCTGGGCGGGGTCGTCTCGCGCGTCGTGCGGCCTGAGCGGCTGGTGCCGCTGTTCGCGCTGGTCGAGCTCGGCATCGGGTTGTACGGTTTCGCCTCCCTGGGCCTGTTTCAGTGGGTGGGAGGTGCCACCGCCGGCGGCTCGCACTTCATGACGGGCGTGCTGGCTTTCGCGCTGGTGCTCTTGCCGACGCTGTTGATGGGGGCCACGCTGCCGCTGTTGACCGCGTACCTGACATGGCGTTGGAACAACGTCGGGCGTTCCGTAGGCGGCTTGTACTGCGTCAACACCCTGGGCTCCGCGGCGGCCAGCCTGCTGACCAGCCTGGTGCTGCTGGGCGCGCTGGGACGCAGCGGCTCGACGCAAGTGGCCGGCGGGCTCAACGTGGCAGTGGCGCTCGCGGTGCTCCTGGCCTGGCGCAGCACGGCGGACGCCGCGGGAGAGTCGGCATGAATCTGGGGATCGCCGTTGCCTTGAGCGGCCTGCTCGGTTTCGTTGCGCTGAGCTACGAGATCCTGTGGGTGCGCGTCTACAACTTCACGTCGGGCGGCGAGGCGGAGACGTTCGGCTATCTGCTGGCGGCGTACCTGTTCGGAATCGGCGCCGGCTCCTGGCTCAGCCGCCGCTGGTGCGAGGCGGACCGGGCGCAGAGCCGGGAGCCGCTGCGCGTCCTGGCCGGCGCAATGCTCGGCGCCAATCTGTGCGGCGTCTTCTTCATCCCCATCATGGCTGAGCTCGTGCGCGTCGTTCCGTACCGCGCGACCTATCCGTTCGTGGCCGTCGTGGCTGCGTTTTTCGGCGTGGGACTGCCGCTCCTCGCGCACTTCAGCGTGCCCGCCGACCGGCACAGCGGCGCCCGCCTCTCGTATCTCTACTTCGCGAACATCTGCGGCTCGGCGGCGGGCAGCCTGCTGACGGGCTTCGTGCTGCTGGACGTGATGACGCTCGGCGGCATCGTGGCCCTGCTGGCCGTGTTGGGCTTTTTCATCTTCGTCGGCATCCTGTTGTTGGGTTCGCGCATGTCGCCCTTGCGCGTGGCGCTCACGACCTTCGCGCTCGGCTGGCTGGTGCTGTTTTCGGCAGCCATTCCGTTGATGTTCGACGGCGTGTACGAGAAGCTGCAGCTCAAGGGCGAGTACGAGTCCGGCACGCGGTTCAAGCGGGTGATCGAGAACAAGAGCGGGGTGATCACCGTGGACGAGGCGGGCGCCGTGTTCGGGGGCGGCGCGTACGACGGGCGCTTCAACGTGGGCCTCGTGGACGACGTGAACTGGATCGTGCGCGCCTACTGGCTGGCCGGCCTGGACCGCAACCCGAAGCAGGTGCTCGTGGTGGGGCTGGGCTCCGGCTCATGGACGCAGGTCGTCGCGCACCATCCGTCCGTGGAGCACGTCACGGTCGTTGAGATCAACCCCGGGTATCTCGATCTCGTACGCCGTGAGCCGCTCGTGCGCAGCCTGCTGCAAAACCCCAAGGTCGAGTTCGTGATCGACGACGCGCGGCGCTTCCTGCAGGGCACTGAACGGCGCTTCGACCTCGTCGTGCAGAACACGACGCACCATTGGCGCGCGCACGTCACGAACCTTCTCAGCCGCGAGTATCTCGAGCTCGTGCGGCGCCACTTGTATCCCGGGGGAGTTTTCTACGGGAACATGACGCAGTCGGACGCGGCCCAGCGCACGGCGGCCACGGTCTTCCCCCATGCCCTGCGCTTCCTCACGTTCGTGGCGGCGAGCGACGCGCCCCTGCACTTCGACCGGGTGCGCTGGCGGGAGGCGCTGCTGCGCTACCGCATCGACGGGCGCAGCGTGCTGGATGCGGGCCGGCCGGACCAGGCCGCGGCGCTGGAGCGTATCGTGCGCGAGGCGCAGCCCGAGTCGCGCGCGGATCTCTTGCGGCGGACCGAGGGAGCGCCCGTGGTCACCGACGACAACATGGCTACCGAATGGTGAAACGCAAAGGCGCAAAGGCGCAGAGCAGACTAGTGGCAGGAGCGCGCGTGGGTCTTGCAGTAGGGCGTGACGCCGGGCAGGCGGTTGCGATGGCGCGCGACCCAGGCGTAGACCGCGTCCTGCACGTGGAGCGAGAGCGGGCGCTCGTAGATCCACACGAGCGGGAGGCCGAGCACGCGCCCGAGCGCGGCGTTGATCGCACCTGCGCCCCGGTAGCGGCGGCCGTCTGTGTCCACGGCCCAGGCCGCGTCCTCGCAGTCTTGCGGCGTGAGACCGTACGTCTCAGGCGTGCCGGGCTTCTGAAACGGGACGACCGCGACGCGGTCATAGCGGTCCAGGCGTTTGAACACCTGGGCCGTCCAGCTTCAGAAACCGCACTCGCCATCGAACAGCACGGTCAGCTTCGCGCGCGGCTTCAACACGGTAATACTACGGATCGGCTCAGCCGTCCTCCAACTCAACCGCGCGCGCTACTTGATGCCGAAGCGGTTGCGCAGATGCGTCTGCACGTGTTCAGGGAGGACATAGC
>JAPUHK010000274.1 GCA_027297745.1 Planctomycetota bacterium
GCCCTCTACATCTGGCTGCTCTTCGTCATGGCCAGGATCTTCGTGAAGACGCGGCGCGAGCAGGAGCACCTCGAGGCCCCAAGCCCGCTGGCGGGAGACGCCCAGGCGACCCTCGCCGCGTTCTTTGCGATGCTCACCAGCTTCGCGATCGCCGGTCTGTTGCACAGTGACTACTACTTCTGGATGATCGCCATGGCGACGGGGCTGGTCCACTCCTCGACCTGGGTCAAGGAGCGCATGAAGGAAGGCGACGACGGTCTGCAGGCGATCCGCCGGGACGCGGAGACGGTCGACAACATCCCGCTCAGGGGCGCAGCCTTGTTCCTCCTCTTCTCAATCGCGATCCTCTACGCCGTCGGCGGGCTCTAGACCGCCACCTCACGCCCCGAGGTTGCGGCGCATCCAGATCTCGAGCACGAGCACGGCCCACAACTTGATGCCGTGGTCGCGGCGGCCGCGTGCGTTCTCATCGAGCAGCTGCCGCAGCACGCGCGGACGCAGGTATTCGAGGCAACGGCCGGCGTGCAGCACCTGGTCCTCGAACATCGGGCGCAGCGGCCCCCGGAACCAGTCCTGCAACGGCACGGAGAACCCGGACTTCGGCCGCGTCAACAACTCGGGCGGCACCAGCGGTTGTACGGCCTGCTTGAGCACGTGCTTGCGCGTCCCGTCCGCCGCGTACTTGAGCTCGAGCGGGAGGGAGGCCGCGAATTCCACGAACTCGTGGTCCAGGAGCGGCGGCCGCGCCTCCAGGCTGTGCGCCATGGTCGTGCGGTCCACCTTGACCAGGATGTCCATCGGCAAGTAGCGCTTGAGATCGAGGTGCATGCGCTCGGACATCGGGTCCGGCGCGCCCGATTCCTCCATCACGCGCCGCCATTCCTCACGCGGATCCTGGAGCCCGAGCTGCGCGGGTTGCCAGGCGCGGCGCAGCAAGCGTCGCCGCAGCGGCGGCGGGAACAGCTCCAAGTTGTAGATGTAGCGGCCGCGCCGGTCGTACGACGCGTAGTCCGCGAAGTACTTGCCGGGAAACGACTGCGGCAGCAACGTAGCCCCGGCCGCGCAGAGCCGGCGCAACGGCCGCGGCACCGAGTCGAGCCAACCGTCGCGCGCGGCCCAGGCGTAGCGGTCGTACCCACAGAACAACTCGTCGCCGCCGTCTCCGGTCAGCACAACCTTGACCTCGCGCGCCGCCATCTGCGCCACGTACCAGGTGGGCACGGCCGAGGCGTCTGCGAAGGGCTCGTCCAGGTGCCAGCACAAGTCGTCCACGATGGAGACCGCGTCGGGCCGCACGATCTCCTCGTGGTGGTCGGTACCGTAGCGCTCCGCCACCAGCCGCGCGTAGGGCAGCTCGTTGAAGCGCTCCGCCTCGAAGCCGATCGAGAACGTCTTGAAGCCGGTCGCGCCCTCTTGCGCCATCAGGGCCACGATCGCGCTCGAGTCCACGCCCCCGGAGAGGAACGCGCCGACGGGCACGTCCGCCACCAGGTGCGTGCGCACGGTCTCGCGCAGGCGCTCGCGCACGCGCTCGATCGCCTCCTGCTCTCCGATGCGCTCGGGCTCGGGGAAGCGGAAGCTCCAGTACGGCCGTGTCTCGCTGCGGGCGCCGTCGTGCCGCAGCGCGTGGCCGGGCATCAACTGGCGCACGTTGTGGATGAACGAGTCGTGCGCGCCGGCGCTGCCGTACGTGAGGTACTGTGCCAGCGCAGCGGGCTCCAGCTCGCGGCGCACCACGGGGCCGCGCAAGAGCGACTTCACCTCCGAACCGAAACAGAAGCCCTCGCCGGTCTCCGCGTAGTACAGCGGCTTGATGCCGATGCGGTCCCGCGCCAGCCACAGCTCGCCGCGTTCCGAGTCCCACACCGCGATGGCGAACATCCCGCGCAGGCGCTGCGCGAACTCGAAGCCGCCCCACTCCTCGTAGGCATGCACGGCCACCTCGGTGTCGCTCTGCGTGCGGAACACGTGGCCGCGGCCTTCCAGCTCCCGGCGGAGCTCACGGTAGTTGTAGAGCTCGCCGTTCTGGACGACCTGGATGCGGCCCGTCTCGTTGGCAATCGGCTGCCCCCCGCCCTCCAGATCGATGATGCTCAGCCGGCGCATGCCGAGGCCCACGCGGCCTTCGCAGTAGACGCCGTCGCCGTCCGGCCCGCGATGCACGATGACCTCGTTCATCGCATCGATTTCCTCGCGGCGCACCTCGCGCTGCTTCAGGTAGAGACCGACGATGCCGCACACGGTCTGCTGCTCCTAGGCCGGGGGCGGAGCCCGGTTCTCCAAGGCCTGTCGAAACGTCTCCAGACAAGCGTCCGCCGTCCGGTCCCAGCTTCGGGCGCGGGCATACTCGAGCATGGACTCGCGGTCCCAGGTGCGCGTGAAGCCCTCGTCCAGGGCGCTTGCCAGCGCATCAGCTTCGCGCGGGACGACGAGCCCACCCAACTCGTGTGGAACGGCCTCGGCCACGCCTCCGACGTCCACCGCCACCACGGGACAAGCGCAGGCGATTGCTTCGAGTACGACGTTGGGCCACCCCTCACGCTCGCTGGCGAGGCCCAACACGTCCGCGGCGCTGTACCACCAGCGCAGCTCATCACCGGGGTGTGCGCCGACGAAGCGTAGGTGCTCTCCCAGGCCGCAGCGAGCGGCCGTGGCCTCAAGCTCCGCTGCGTACCGCGGACGCTCAGCGGGCCCCAGCAGCACCAGCGACGCGCGGCGCGCCGTATCCGAGCGTACCCGCGAAAGGGCTTCGACGAGAAGATGGAGGCCCTTCTCGGGGCTGATGCGTCCCACATAGAGCAACATCGGACGATCCGGCTCCAAGCCGAGCCGGCGGCGTGCCGAACTGCGCTCCTCGGGAAAGAAGCGCTGGAGATCCACGCCGTTGGGAATGGTCACGCAGCGCTCGCGCGGCACACCCGCAGCCACCACGCTGTCAACGAGGTCCTGGCAGACTCCGATCACCCGCTCCGCACCGTGCAGCGCCTCGAGGATGTGCTCTCGGCGGCTGCGGGTCGGCAGGAACTCGTTGATGTCACCCCCGCGCACGGTCAGGAAGTAGGGCAGGCCGCACTCCTTCGCGAGCCGGCAGGCCGCCGTTCCGTCGGGGTAGGCGAAGTGGGCGTCGACCACGTCGGGATGGAACGCGGCGACCGTATCTCGAAAGCACGAACGGACCGCGCGTGTCAGCAACCAAGCATCCAGGCCCTTCAGGATCTTCGGAAAGTTGAAGTTGCGGGGATGGGCCACCCGCAGATCGCCCTGCCGCTCCTCGTAGGGCACATGCTTGACGATGCGGCCGTTGTGGAGCCAGCCCGGGCCGAAGACAGGCGCGATCACGCGGACTTCCGCGCGCCGGGCGATGGCCTCCAGCCTGGCGCGCACGAACACGCCGTGATACGGGCGGGCCTCGTTGGGGAAAAGCGCCGTAAAGGAGAGGACTCTCATGGCCGACGAGCCCGATTCCTGCGCGGGCGAGTCCCCCGGGCTCACCGGCCGAGCACCTCGCGAAAGACCGCCAGGCATCCGTCGGCTGTGCGTTGCCAGCTGAGACCGCGGGCGTGCTCGGCGATGGCTTTGTGATCCCAGGTGCGGGCCAGTGCCTCGTCGATTCCCACGGCGAGCGCTTTCGGTTCCCGCTCCACCAACAGCCCGAAGTCTGCGGGAACCGTCTCGGGAACTCCACCGGCGGGTACCGCCAGAACGGGGAGGCCGCAGGCGAAGGCCTCCAGGATCACGTTCGGCATCCCTTCTCGGGAGCTGGCCAGACAAAAGAGGTCGGCGGCGTTGTACCAGCGGCGAAGCTCGGTCGGCGCCACCCCACCCACCAGGTGCACGCGCTCGAGCAGGCCGAGGCGCTTCGTCTCCTGCGCCAAGCGCCGACCGACATCGGACTCCAGACCGGTTCCGCCGACGATGGCGAGGTGCGCACGGGAGGCTCGCTCGGAGGACGCGAGCGGCAGCGCGCGGACCAGCAGGTGAAAGCCCTTGCGCTCGCTCATGTGCCCAACCGAGAGCAGCAGCGGCGCCGCTGGGTCGACGCCCAGGACACGGCGGGCCTCATCCCGGTTGCCGGGGTGAAAAAGCTCGCTGTCGACGCCGTTGGGAACCACGTGGCAATGATCGGGACGCACCCCCGCTTCTATGGCCTCGTCCACGAGCGCCCGGCAAACACCGATGACCGCGGTCGCTCGGTTGAGGCCCCGCACGATGACGCGGCGCCGGCCCGTCCTCAGGAAGAGGCTGATGTCATCGCCGCGAATGGTTACGGTGCAGGGCAAGCCCGCTTCTTTCGCGAGCGTCGTGGCGGCCACACCGTCTGGATAACCCCAGTGGGCATCGATCAGATCTGGGCGGAAGTCCCGTACAGCTCTGTGGAAGCAGCGGCGCGTGCCCCTGGCCAGCAAGACGGAATCCCATGACTTGAAGTAGCGCGGGAGGTTGAAGAAGCGTGGATGCTCGACCTCGAGGCCGTTCTGGACCTCGTGCATGCCGACCCCCTTCGTCCAACGTCCGCGGCCCAACCAGGCGGGCCCGAACAGCGGGGCGATGACGCGCAGCGGGAAGCGCTCCGACATGGCTTGGATGCGCGCGCGCACGAAGAGGCCCTGGAGAGGCTGGGCTGGATTGGGGAAGAGGGTCGTGTACGAGAGGATTCTCAACCCGCTGTCATGGTATATCGGCGCGAGGTGGAGTGCGCGGCAAGACCGGTCTCACCTCGCAGTTGATCAACCGATATGAACTGCAGAGGCTGCCTTGGTCACCGTACACGATCGTCGCCCACTGCGCGTTCTTCACGTCCTGGCCACCTTCGGCACGGGAGGGACCGAGCAAGGGATCATCAATCTGATCAACCACTCCGACCCCGACCGGGTCCGGCACGGGGTTGTATCGTTCGTCGCGACCCACGACGCCGAGTCCCTGGCCCGAGTGAAGGACCCGGACTTCTTCTACCGGCCGCTCCACAAGGGCTTCGGCAATGACCCGCGCGTCGTCTTTCGCCTGCGGCGGGCGCTCAAGGACGGCCGCTTCGACATCGTGCACTCCCACGGGTGGCCGACCTATCTGGAGACCCGCATGGCGGTGATCGCCCGGCGCGGGCTCGGCGTGATTCACGGGGAGCACGGGACCTTCCAACTGGAGCGCGGTCGCCGGCGGCGCGCGTTCTCGCTCTTGAGCGGCGGCTTCGATCGCTTCCTGTTCGTCTCGGAGCGCCTACGCGCCAAGTTCGAGCTGCACACGCGCATCCCGCCGGAAAAGATGCAGGTGATCGAGAACGGCGTGGACTTCGACCGCTTCGCGAACGGGCCCTCGCTGCGCGAGCAAAGCCCCGAGTTCGACGACGGCCTGGTGCACGTGGGGACCACTGGGCGCTTCCACCCCGTCAAGGGGCACCAGATCCTGCTCGATCTGGCCCGGCGGGCAAAGCAGGAAGGACTGCCACTCAAGGTGCACTTCGCCGGCGACGGCGAGCTGCGCCCGGAGTACGAGCGCTTCGTGAGCGAGCACGGGCTGCAAGAGCACGTGATCCTGCATGGAACGCTGCGCCACACCGAGAGCTTCTACCGCGCCCTCGACCTGTTCGTACTTGCCTCTGAGAGCGAGGGGCACCCGAATGCGGTTCTGGAGGCGATCGCCTCCCGCTGCCCCGTGGCCGCTACGCCGGTCGGGGACTTGCCGGACTTCGTGCGGCAGGGACAGAACGGCTTCCTGTTCGAGCACGGAGACCTGGAGGCGCTGCTGGCTGTAGTGCTGCGCCGCGTCGGCGATCCCGCGGAGTTCGAGCGCATCGCCGCAACGGCGTACGAGGAGGCTCTGCAACGCTTCTCACTCGGCCGTATGGTCGAGGACTACACGAGCGTCTACGAGCGCCTCTGCGACCGGGAACGGCCGTAGCAAGCGCTCACGCACCGGCGACTTCGTCGAGCAGTCGTGCCAGCAGACCGGTTTGCGTCTCGCGCGAGTACGACGCGGCCGTGGCGGCGTCCGTTCCGTCCCCGGACCGCGCCGCGGCGAGGAAGGCCGGGATGGCCTCCCGGATCCGCTCTTCCCGGTCCAGCGGCACGATCATGCCGGAACCCGCCTCCTGAAGCGTCGCCGCGCTTTCGCCGGCGGGGTCCGTCAGCGCCAGGATCGGCTGTCCGCACCGGAAATACTCGTAGATCTTGGCGGGCACCTGGTCGTTGAAACGTGAACCCTGCAGCAGGAGCAGGCCGTCCGCTTGGAGCATCTCCCGCACGGCGTCGCGGTAGGCGAGGGCGGGCTCGAGCAACACGAGATCCTCGATCTCGTAGGCGGCCAACATCGGGCGGTAGAGACCGTCGTGCCGCGTGGCGCGCAGCACGACGCGCAGCGTGTCCGCACAGACGCGCCCTTCCCGCTTGAGCGCCGCGAGGGCACGGAAGAATGCGCGCGGGTCGCGATCGGACGGGTAGAGCACGCTGCTGTGGACCAGCACAAACGGGCCCCGGCGCCGCGGCCGCACGTCCTGCCCGGCTTCGCGGAAGACGCGCTCGTCGTACCCGTTGCGGATCAAACGCCACTTGTCGCCAGGCAGCGCCGGGTAGCATCCGGCGTAGGTGCGCACCGTGCCCGGGGTGGTGAAGACGACCCGCGCGGAGGCGGTCACGGTCCTGCGCTCGATCCAGCGGCAGATCATGCGCTCGACCGGATCCGCGGGATGGCCTTCCGTGGTCATCGGATCGCGAAAGTCCGAGATCCAGGGAATGCCGGTCAGCCGGTGCAAGGTCATTCCGATCAGGTGCGCCGTGCGGATCGGCTGGGTGGTCCATAGCACCTCGGGCCGGTAGCGGCGGATCAGGCGTAGGCCGGCCGGCACCGCTCCGAGCAACCAGCTGACCCAGCGGTCGGGCAGCGCCGTCCAACCGAGGTATTTGCCGTTGAGGGCGAAGTGACGCGCGGCGTCGCGCGCGAAGGGGCGCTCGACGATCATGCCCTCCGGGATCCAGGACATCTGGTCGTCACTGGTCTCGGGATGGGCACACGGGTCGGCGCTGAGCACGATAGGGTCCCAGCCGTGGTCGCGCAGATAGCGGCTGAAGCTGAGCGTCCTCTGGACCCCGCTGGACCCGCGCGAGGGGGGATAGTTGAAAGCCACCATCAGGACGCGGCGGTTCACTCTGGGCCCCGCCGGCGCCGGAGTGAGCTCGGGACGTGGTTCACGGACACAAGGTACTATCGGCGCCCGGCAGCGGTACCCCAGCGCTCCCGGCGCCCGGCCCGGTTTGGAATCGGGGGAGGAAAGACCGACGATAGCCAGTATGTGCGGATTCGCCGGCCTGCGGCTCGCCGACCCCGAGGCTCGCGTCCAGGAGGAGGCACTCCACGCCATGGGCCGGGTGCTTCGCCACCGGGGTCCGGACGGCGAGGGGCAGCGGACCTTCGGCCGGGTCGGCTTGGCCCACAGACGCCTGAGCATCATCGCCCTAAAGGGCGGCGCCCAGCCCATGTGCAACGAGGACGGGAGCGTCTGGGTGGTCTACAACGGCGAGATCTACAACTTCCCCACTCTCCGCACAGAGCTGATGGAGGCCGGCCACGTCTTCGCGACGCGCTGCGACACGGAGGTCCTGGTCCACGGCTATGAGGAATGGGGCGACCAACTGCCCGAGCACCTGCGCGGTATGTTCGCCTTCGCCGTGTACGACGAGCCGCGCGACCGGCTGCTCCTGGCTCGCGACAGGCTGGGCATCAAGCCGCTCTACTACGCGCAGGCCGACGGCAACTGGGTCTTCGGTTCGGAGATCCGCGCCCTGCTGCGCAGCGGGATCGTGCGCGCCGCGCCTGATCTGAACCTGATCGACGCCTTCGTCACGCTGGGCTACGTGCCCGGGCGCGACACGTTGTTCGAAGGCATATGCAAGCTGCGGCCGGGGCACTCGCTGACGATCGACGACCTCGGCGTCTCGGAGCAACGCTACTGGAACCTGTCGCAGGCACCCCGGCAGGAGGTCGGATACGAAGATGCCAAGCAGGGGCTGTTGGACCTGCTTTGCGGGACCGTCGAGGACCACCTGATCAGCGACGTTCCCCTGGGCGTGTTCCTCTCGGGCGGGGTCGACTCGAGCGCCGTGACCGCCATCCTGCGCAGGGAGCTCGGACGCGACGTGGCCACCTTCTCGGTGGGCTACGACGACGATCCCGAATCCAGCGAGCTCGGCCACGCGAGCGCCGTCGCGAAGGCGTTGGGCACCGAGCACCACGAGTTCCTCCTCACGCACGAGGATTTCTTCGAGAACGTGGACGCGCTCCTGGAGCACGCCGAGGAACCGCTCGTGGAGAGCGCGGCGGTCGCGCTGTTGCAGCTCAGCCGCTACACCAAGCAGCACGCCACCGTGCTCTTGTCCGGCGAGGGCGCCGACGAGGTGTTTGCCGGCTACGACCTGTACGGCCGCAACTTCCAGCTGGAGCGGCTGCGCAAGCTGGCCTTCCCGTTGCGTTCCGGCGCGGTGCGCGCGCTGCTCAAGCCGCTGCTGCGCACGGAGCGCCTGCGCAAGTACCTGGACTGGACCGGGATGACGCTGAACGGGCGCTATCGCGGCATCTCGAACGACGTCACGCCCTCGATCCGCGACGCGATGTATGTGCCCGAGTTCCGCGCGGGCGCCGGCCGCTTCGTGGACGAGCATTTCGGTGCATTGCTGGCCGAAGTCGCCGAGCGCGACCCGCTGGCGCGCATGTAGTACCTGGACATCAACACGTGGCTGGTGGACGACGTGCTTCTGAAGGCCGACAAGATGACCATGGCGGCCTCGATCGAGCTGCGTGTCCCTTTCCTCGACCACCGGATCGTGGAGTACGGATTCGGCCTGCCGGCGGAGCACAAGCGCCGCGGGGGCGTGGGCAAGGCCCCCTTGAAAGAGCTGATGCTGCGCTACCTCCCCAAGGAGATCCTCTACCGGCCGAAGCAGGGCTTTCCGGTGCCGGTGGCCAAGTGGTTCCGGGAAGACCTCCACGAGCAGGTGCGCAGCGTGTTGTTGGACCGCCGCAGCGTGGATCGGGGGTACTTCAGGCCCAAGTATCTGGAGCGCATCCTGGACCGGCACCGCGCCGGAGCCGAGGATCTGAGTAGGCGGCTTTTCAGCCTGCTGGTGCTGGAGCTCTGGCACCGGCGGTACGTGGACTGAGCGGCGGGCTCAAGGGGCTCGGATACGCGCGTCGATAGCGAGAACCGGATGAAGATCAGCATCTTCGGCATGGGCTACGTGGGCGTCGTCAGCGGTGCGTGCTTCGCGAAGGAGGGCCACGAGGTGGTCGGGGTGGATCTGGCCTCCGCCAAAGTGGAGCTCCTCAACCAGGGCCAGACGCCGATCGTCGAGGAGGGCATGGCCGAGCTGGTGCGCGAGGTCTGCAAGGCGGGGCGCTTGCGCGCCACCCAGGACGCCCGCGCGGCGGTGCTGGGCACGGACCTCTCGCTGATCAGCGTGGGCACGCCGAGCCGCCCGAACGGCTCCCTGAACCTGGACGCGGTGGCCGCTGTCAGCCGGGAGATCGGGACGATCCTCCAGGACAAGCAGGCCGTGCACACGATCATCGTGCGCAGCACGCTGATGCCCGGCTCCACGCGCTCGATCGTGATCCCGGCGCTGGAGGAGACCTCGGGCAAGCGCTGCGGCGAGGGCTTTCACGTCTGCTACAACCCGGAGTTCCTGCGCGAGGGCTCGAGCATCAAGGACTTCTACTCGGCGCCCTACACCGTGCTGGGTGAGGCGTCACCCGAAGGCGGCGCGGTCGGCGCGGAGCTCTACTCCTGCCTGGAGGTGCCGCTGCACCGCTGCGCGATCGAGGTGGCCGAGGCGCTCAAGTACGTGAGCAACACCTGGCACGCGCTGAAGGTCGCCTTCGCCAACGAGGCCGGCGTGATCCTCAAGCAGCTGGGCGTCGACAGCCACGCTGCGCTGGA
This sequence comes from Planctomycetota bacterium, assembly GCA_027297745.1. Lineage (GTDB taxonomy): Bacteria > Planctomycetota > PLA2 > PLA2 > PLA2 > JAPUHK01. The sequence continues at coordinate 9,923 of JAPUHK010000274.1, forward strand.
ACTGGCCTGGAAGGACACCAAGCTCAACATCTCGCCCGCGTACCTGCGGCCGGGCTACGCCTTCGGCGGCTCCTGCCTGCCGAAGGACGTGCGCGCGCTGGTCTACGCGGCCAAGGACAACGACATCGAGATCCCGCTGCTGTCAAACCTGATGCGCAGCAACGAGCAGCACATCGATCGCGCCGTGCGGCTGGTGCTCGACGAGCAGGAGCGCGACATCGCGCTGCTCGGCCTCTCGTTCAAGGCCGGCACCGACGACTTGCGCGAGAGCCCGCTGGTGACGCTGGCGGAGCGCCTGATCGGCAAGGGCTGCCGCCTGCGCATCTACGACCCGGACGTGGCGCTGGCACAGCTCACCGGAGCCAACCGCGCCTACATCGAGAAGGAGATCCCGCACATCGGCGATCTCTTGTCCGACGACTTGTCGTGGGTGCTCGAGGAAGCGAAAGTGGCCGTGGTCGGGAACGTGCGCGGCGCGCGCGAGCCCGCGCTCGCGGAATGGGTCAAAGAGGGGACCCTGATCGACCTGCAGCGCGTCGCGCCGGAGCTCGCCGAAGCTGCGAAGGGGTACAAGGGAATCTGCTGGTGACGGACCGCCTCAAGGTCCTCTTTCTGACGCAGCGCTTCCTCTTCCCGATGGACACGGGGGGGAAGATCCGCACCGGCAAGCTGCTGGAGCAATTGCGCGGGCGCTGGGACATCACGCTCGTCGGCAACTACCAGCCCGATGGCGACGAGACCTGGCTGGCACTGATGGAGATGCTCGGCGAGCGCTACGTCCGTGTGCCGTGGACAGAGACGTCGCGCGGCACGCGGGGCTGGTACTGGGACATCTTCAAGAAGAGCTTTTCGAGCATCCCGGTGACGGTGCAGAACGACACCTCGCCGGAGCTCAGCGAGGTCGTGCGCCGCGAGCTGTGCTACCCGCAGTACGACCTGTTCGTCTGCGACTTCCTGCAGTCGACGCAAAACGTCCCCTACCCCTGCCCGCATCCGAGCCTGCTGTTCACGCACAACGTCGAGTCGCGCATCGCGCGGCGGCATGCCGAGCAGACGCGCAACCCGCTGATGAAGTTCTTCTGGTCGCGCCAGGCGTCCTTGATGAAGGCATACGAGCGCCGCATCGCCGCGCACTACGACCGCGTGGTGGCCGTGTCCGACAGCGACCGCGAAGAGTTCGAGGCGGGCTTCGAGCTGCAGAACGTGCGCACGATCCCGACCGGAGTGGATACGGCGCTGTTCGAGCCCCGGGGGGTCGAGCGCGAGGCGGGCACGATCGTGTTCTGCGGCTCGATGGACTGGCTGCCGAACCAGGACGGCGTGCGCTGGTTCGTGAAGGACGTGCTGCCGCGCATCACGAAGGAGATCCCGGAGGCGCGCCTGGTCGTGGTCGGCCGGCAGCCGCCGGACGGCTTCGTGAAGGAGGTCTCTCGGGGCAGTCCGGTGGAGTTCACGGGCTGGGTGGAAGACACGCGGCCCTACGTCGACCGCGCCGCCTGCTACATCGTGCCGCTGCGCATCGGCGGCGGGACGCGCATCAAGATCTACGAGGCGCTCTCGATGCAGAAGGCGCTCGTGTCCACGACTGTAGGCGCCGAGGGATTGCCGCTCGAGGACGGCGAGCACCTGCACCGCGAGGACGAGGCAGAAGGTTTCGCTGCCAGGGTCGTGCAGTGCCTGCGCGACGAAGAGCACAGCCGCGCCATGGGCAAGCGCGCGCGCGACTACGTGAAGCAGAACTTCGGCTGGGACAAGGTGGCCGACGCGTTCGACGCCATCGCCCACGAGGCTGTCGAGGCCCGCAAGTCCCGCCCGGCCCCTACTCCGGCGTAGCCGGGCGCCCCGCGCTCCAGAGCCAGAGCGCGCTCTCGAGACCCTCGTAGGTTCCCCCGCCGGCGGCGAGGGGTGTCCCGTCGGGGCTCCCGGCGACCGCCCAGAGCCAGCCCGTCCCGGCGCGCAGGTCGAGCATCGGCGTGGTCGACTCGGGGGCCAGCAGGTAGACGATCCCGAGATAGGTCGAGACCGCGATGCGCGACCCGTCGGGGCTGTAGCTCAGGCGCGCGCCCTCATTGTTCATGCCGGAGTGCGTTCGCACGACGCGACCGTCCTCATCCACGACCAGCACCCGGCGACCCGTACGGAGGGCGAAGTGGACGCCGTCGGGATGGACAGCGACCCGGTCACAGTCTTGTGGGAGGTCGATCGTCTTGAGCAGCTTGCCGGTCTCGACGTCCCAGACAAACAGCCGCCTCACCGAGAGGACCACCAGCCGCTTGCCGTCGCGCGTGAAGGACAGGTCCACCGGAGTCGGTTCCATCTCGAGCTCGAGACGCCGCCGGCGTGTCTCCGGATCCCAGATGACGACGCCCCCCTCCCGCGAGACGCTGGCGAGGGCGGACCCGTCGGGCGCCCAGCGCACCCGAAACGTCCTCTTGGGCGGATCCGGATAGGGCTCGCGCGTCTCATCCCCGGGCCGCCACACCTCGAGCTGATGCCGCCAGGAGACGGCAATCCGGTCGCCGTCGGGATGGAACGAGACCGACACACAAACTTCCTCCTCGTCCTCGTGGCGGAGCACGGCCAGCTCGTCGCCGCTCGCGACGTCGTAGAGGCGCGCGGTCCCGTCGAGCACCGCGCACGCCACCCGGCGGCTCTTCGGGCCGAAGGCCACGTCGTAGACCAGCTTGTCGAAGCGGCCCAGGAGCGCGGGCTGCGGCTTGGGATCGG
>JAPUHK010000275.1 GCA_027297745.1 Planctomycetota bacterium
GGGCTTCACAGCGTCCTGAGGGACGAGCAGCAGAAGGGGCGCAAGCCAGCGCAGGATCATGCGTGCCAGTGTAGCGAACGGGTGACGAACGCGTGACAGCGCTCACCGAGGGTGTGCGGCCGAGTCCGCAGGAGAACCGACTATGCGAACGTGGGGGTTGCTCTTTTCCGCCCTGCTGCTGGCCGGCGGCGGCTGCGCCACCAGCAGCGAGGCGCCCGCTGCGCCGGAATTCTTCACGCTACCGATGACCGCCGGCGCGGCCGACCCGCAGCCGGACCTACCGACGAGGCCCCCACGCGAAGGCGAGGTGCAGGGCTACACGATCGAGCTCCTCATCTCGAAAGGCGGCAACCGCGTGCACGCGCCCACGCTTACCGTTTACGCAGGACAGCGCGCCAACATCACGATCAGCAACCAGATCTCCTTCATCCAGGACTTCGACATCGGTCGCGACAATGGTGTCGCAGTCGCGGACCCCATCATCGGCATCATCCAGGAGGGTCTCACCGTCGACCTGGTGGCCAAGCCTACGGAGGCGCCGGATCGCGTGGCGCTCTTGTTCACCATCGTCAACAGCGACCTGGAGCGGCCGATCCCGACACGGAGCGTCACCGTGGCCGGCAAGCTGGTCGAGATCCAGCTACCGAGCCTCGTGTTCTCGCAGATGGCGGGCAGCAGCGTCGTGCCCGCTGGAGTCCACAGCTTCCTCACGCGCATACCGGGGCCCGAGGGTGAGCTCGACCTCACCGTGCGCGCCGTTCCGGTCGCCTTGCCCAAGACGATCGGACACGCGGGCGAACCGTTGGACATGACGACTGCGGAAGCGACGAAGGTCCCGGACGTGGAGGCCTCGGCGGAAGAAATCATGCGCCGTGCGGCCTTCGAACGGCCGCAAGCGCCGGAAACGGGCTGGCTGCGTATCTCGCTGCTGCGTCTCGACGCCGGCAAGCGCATCAAGAAGCCGTCGCACATGCAGCGCGCTGAGCTCACGCGGCGCCTCACCGCATTGAGCCCCGAGACGCTGAAGACGTTCGTGATTCCGGCGGGCAGCGTCTCCGGCACCGAGGCCGATTTCATCCTGCAGCGCTCCTACGTCCGGGACTACGACATCGTCCAGGGCATGGGCACTCAGATCAACGGCCCGGTCGTGGATACGTTCCGGGTCGGCTTCGAGGCCACGCTTGTGCGCGACGAGGAGGGCGCCGCGGTGCAGTACGGCTGGTCGACGCTCCAGAGCATGGAGAGCTTCACGACCATGCTGGGATTCGCAGCGGACATAGTCATCGACGTGCCGGAGATCGTGGGCCGTACCGGCAAGCTCGCTCTGCGCGCGGACGCGAACCTCACGCCCGTGGCGGACTTGAAGGACGGCCGCTCGATCGCCTTGTTGGTGGAGCGCGTCCCCGACCCGTAGGCAGCCTCCCACCGAACGCAACAGGTTGCTGGACCGGAGGGCGGCCACATAGGGCCGCCCCTACAAGGGATGCGCGCAATTGCCTTGTAGGGGCGTACCTATGTGTGCGCCCTCCGGTTCACCCACCGGTTGGCTTCGGCGCGACGGCCGCCCTAGTACGAGGCAACGTCGCGGACGGCGGCGGCGATGTCGTCGACCTGCGGCAGGATCACATCCTCGAGGTCCGGGTTGTAGGCCACGAACGTATCCAGCGCAGCGACTCTCTTGATCGGAGCGTCGAGCTGCTCGAAGCACTCGTCGGCGATGCGCGCGGCGATCTCCGCCCCCCACCCCCAGCTGCGGTTGTCCTCGTACGCCACGACGCAGCGGTTCGTCTTGTGCAGGCTCTGCACGATCGCGTCCCAGTCGTAAGGCTGAATCGTACGCAGGTCGATCACCTCGAGCTCGATCCCTTCTTCGACGAGCTTCTTGGCCGCACGCAGGCTGCGCTCCACGAGCGCGCCGTAGGTCACGACGGTCACGTGCGAGCCCTCGAGCGCGATGCGCGCCTTGCCGAAGGGAACCATGTACTCCTTGCCCGGATACGGCGAGCGGTTGTAGGGCTGGCGGTACAGGTGCTTGTGCTCGAAGTACAGCACCGGATCGTCGCAGCGGATCGACGTGCGCAGGAGCCCGCAGGCGTCCAGCGCGTTGCTCGGGTAGACCACGCGGATGCCGGGGGTGTGCGTGAACAGCACCTCGGCGTTCTGGCTGTGGCACAGCGCGCCCTTGATGTAGCCGCCGATGGTCGTGCGCACGACGCTGCCGCAGCTGAAGCTGTTGCCGCTGCGCCAGCGCAGCACGGACCACTCGTTGCGGATCTGCTCGAAGGCCGGCCAGATGTAGTCGACAAACTGGATCTCGCTGACCGGCTTCAGACCGCGCGTGGCCAGACCGACGGTGCGTCCCACGATGTTGGCCTCGGCCAGGGGCGAGTTGTAGGCGCGGTCGCCGCCGAACATGCGCTGCAGGCCGTGCGTCGTCTTGAACACGCCGCCCTTGCCCTTGACCTCCTTCAGCGCCTCCTCGCGCGTCGCGTCCGCCACGTCCTCGCCGAAGACGAGCATGGCCGCGTTGCGTTCCATCTCGTCGTGCAGCGTGCGGTTGATCAGGTCGATCATGTTGCGCGGATCGCCCTCGAACTGCGGCTCCGTGTCGAAGTCCGCGGAGGTCGGGTCGATGTCCGGGCTGTAGACGTAGAGCTCGGCTTCCGCGCGTGTCTTTTCCGGCCACGGTGCCTTCAGCGCGCGCTCCGTCGCGTCCTCGATCTCCGCGTCCACCTCGTCGCGCAGCTTCTGCAGCTCCTCCTCCGTGGCCACGCCGTCGGCCACGAGTTGCACGGGGAAGTTGGTCAGCGGGTCGCGCTGCAGCTCGGCTTCGATCTCCGCCGGCGTGCGGTAGAGCCGCTGGTCGTCGGACATCGAGTGGCTGTAGGGCCGGATCACCGTGCCGTGCACGAGCGCCGGTCCGCTGCCGGAGCGCACGTGGCGCACGGCCTTGGTGAGCGTGCGGTAGGAGTCGACCGCGTCACAGCCGTCGCAGGTCAGCACCTTGAGCGGCTTGAAACCGGCGATCGCCTTGGAGATCGAGTCCTGCGGCGTCTGCACCTCGCGCGGGACCGAGATGGCGTATTCGTTGTCCTCGATCAGGAACAGCACCGGGAGCTTCTCGACGCAAGCCGTGCTGAGCGCCTCCCAGAACTCGCCCTCGCTGGTGCCCCCGTCGCCGCCGGTGACGAGCACGATCTCTTTGGGATCGAACGCACCTCCGACCGCCTCCCGGATCTCCTCGTTGTCGCGCATCTTCTTGACGCCCTCTGCACAGCCGACGGCGTTCAGGAACTCGCTGGCGATGGGCGAGGAGACGGAGACCAGGCGGTGGTCCTTGTGGCCCCAATGGGCGGGCATCTGGCGCCCGCGCGAAGCCGGGTCGTCCACGGCGCCTGCGGCCTGCAGGAGCATCTCGTACGGCGTAACGCCCAGCGCCAGGGCCAGGGCGCGGTCCCGGTAATAGGTGTAGACCCAGTCGACTCCGCTTCGCAGCGCGAGGCCCGCGGCAGCGCACAGCGCCTCGTGTCCCACGCCGTTGATCTGGAAGAAGGTGCGGTTCTGGCGCTTGAGCTGGATCTCCTTGTCGTCCGTCTTCCGCGACGTGTACATGATGCGGTACAGGCGCAGCAGCAGGTCGCGGTCGAGACCCGCTTCGGAGGCGGCGGGACGCTTTGCGGTGTCGGGGTTCATGCGCTTTGGAGTTTATCGGAGGCCCTCGGGGCTGTCCAAGACGAGGCACATCCCGGCCCGTCGCTCGCGCACGCGCACAGTGCCCGAGCCGGTCCTCGCGGGCCGGCGCTTACTCTTCCCCGTGCCCTTCCGGCGGCTTTTCTTCCGCGGCCTCGCCGCCGTCCCCCTCCTTGGGCGGGGGCGGCTTGCCGTACTTGTTGATGAGCTCTTCCCACTCGGGCTTTTCGCGCAGGCCCTCGAGGTCCGAGTCCTGCTTCGCGTGCGCGATCATCTCGGACCGCCGTTTTTCCGTGACCGCGGAGAAGAAACGCTCGAGCGTGGCGAAGGCGTCGTTCGTGCGCTTGCCGCGCGCGTACGCGCAGGCCAGGTTGTAGACGGGGCTGTGCCTGCTCTTCTCCAGCATGCCTTGATCGCCGGCGAATTTCACCGCCTGCTCGAACGTCGCGATGCCCGCGTCGATCTTGTTCTGCTCGAGCTGCGCGTAGCCGAGCAGCTCTCGAACCTGCAGCTGCCGCTTGTCGTCGAGGCCCTTGGGATCTTGCACGACGCGCAGGGCGAGCTTTTCGGTCAGAGCCGGCAGCTTCCCGTCCAGCTTGATGTAGGCGCCAAAGCTGCCCGCGAAGTAGGCCTGGGCCGCCGGGAACAGGTTGCGAGGATCGTCGTAGCCGAAGCCCGTGGCGCGCGCCATCTGCAATACGAACATGCAGCGGCCGTTGTCCTCGCCCGGCTCGAAGCCGGCCAGGGCCCTGCGCACCCGCTCGTGGCCCGCGCCGTCCGCTCCCTCGAGGCCGGCATGCACGCGGAAGCACTGAGCGCCGCGCCTATGCCAGGCGTAGCCCTGGATGCGGCTGTGACCCTTGCCGGCCCGCTCCACGAACGCGAATTGGTAGCCCGGTCCCTCCAGCTCCTTGGAGTCCTCCATCGAACGCTTCTCGGCCCGCCAACGGTCGAGGTCGGCGGCCGCGTAGCTCTCCTCGGCCGCATGCTTGGCGCTCTCGATCACGTCGATACGGATGCGCACGCCCTGCCCGTCGCGGCCTGAGAAGACACGCCCCGGAGGCGGCGGCAACGTGTCGAGGACCAGGCCGTCGGCACGGAAGCGGAAATCCCAGAACGCGTGCGTGGCCACTCCGTCCTGCAGCGTGACCTCGGCGCGCGACGTGCTCTTGGGCTGCGGCGCCTCCTCCTGGGCCAGGGCCGTGCAGGACAGGATCAGGAGCCAACTCCAAACGCGCATAGCTACTCCTCCGTAGTGGGAGACCCGAACGTAAAACGCCGGTCGGCGGGGCCGCCGCCGAAATCGAGCACCATGTCGGTGGACGTCGCCCGCATCGCTTGCAGGTCGAAGCACTTGCGGAACACAAGCAGCGTCACGCAGGCGCGCAACGTGAAGTCCGGTTGCGGAAACGCGAGGCTGAAGCCGCCGTCCTCACTGCTGTAGGTGCCGCGCAACAGCGAGGGCACCTCGATCTCCACGCGGCCCGCAGGAATCACCAGCTCGGGGCCGTCGTTCGTGAACGTGCCGTCGCTCAGCTCGATATCCCCGCGGCGCGCGATGGCCTCGAGCACGTCCGGCTGCGCGCCGAACAACGCCGCCAGGTCCACCATGGGAATGCGGTCTACGCCCCGCGCCAGGTGCTGCGCGAACGCGCGCACGGGGGTAGCCAGCTCCGGCCGGTGGGCGGTCTCCACGGGGCCCGAGTATCGCATGGGGCACCGCGGCTCGCCGGGGCCGGTCCCGAATCCGGGACCATGCCCGGCCCGGTTGCGCAGCGCAGGCGCGGACGCCGCAGCTACGGCGCAACCGCCATCAGGTCGAGCGTGTAGGCGCCACCGCCGGAGGGCGGGACGATCACGATGAAGTACGTTCCCGGCGCGGGCAACGTGAACTCCCCCATCTCGGGGATGGCGCCGCTGTCCAGACGCCCGATGACGTTCAGCATGTCGTCGAAGATGCTCAAGTCGAAATCGTTGGGCATGCCCGGGGAGACCTCGGCCGCGAAGTCCAGGGACAGGATCCACTTCTGGGCCTGTACGGCGTCGAACTCGAGCCAATCCACGTCGGGCGGCATCAAGCGCATCGATCCGAGGATCCGAAGCTGGTCGCGCCCCGTCAGATCGATGGCGCCGATCATCTGCGCCTGAGCCTGCATGTCGTTGGGCTCGAGCTCCTGGATGGTGGGGATCGCCGGGGGGGTCATACCCGGGGCTGCCCCGCCGCCGCCGCACGCGGCCGCGAGCAGTGTGAGAAGCATGAGGGTGCGAAGCATGGTCGGGGTCTCTCTCTCTCTCGGCTATTGCAGCAGAGGCACGGCCCACGCGCTAGTGAGTGGTTCTACTGACTCTCCGGCCCCTAGTTTAGCCACCGCTGAGCGCCGGCAGGAACTCGATTTCGTCGCCGTCCTTGATGGCCGTCTCATCGGTTCCGTGCAGGACCATCGTCCCGTTGACGACCACGTTGAACAGCGCGTCCTGGGCTTTCGCGGCGAGTCCCGGAACGAGGCGTTCCAGCGCCGGCATCAGCTCACCCACGTTGGCCACGGGCTCCGCCACCACGAGCATGCCCTCCGGCACGTGATGGAGCACGTCCGGGATGCGCACCTTGACCGCGAAGCCCGTCAGCATGCGGGCCGTCTGCGCACGCGCTTCCACCCGCGGGACGCCCTCTTCATCGAGCTCGCTGAGCGCGTAGAAGCGGTCCAGCAAGCTCCCGAACTCTTCGCGGTCGATTTTCTCGCCCTTGAAGGGCCCGAAGGTGACCGGCTCGTCGAACCAGCGGTCGGGCAACGTGTCGTCGGCTTTGCGCACCCCGAGGCGGTGGTTGATCATGCGCTCGACCCAGTTGATCTGCAGTCCCACGCGGTCCAGCCGCTCCGGCGACATCTCCATCGCGGCCACGTTGCGCAGCTGCTCGCTGAAGGCCTCGTAGCCGGGAAGGCTGGGCGAGTTGAACAGGTAGGTCGTGAAGCGGCACATGCCGACGCTGTCGCCCACGCCGTAGATGTTCTCACAGCGGCGCACGGCGATCTCTTTCGTCTCGTAGACGTTCGGCGCGGCCGCGATAGGAGCTCCGTAGAGCTTCTCCTTGAAAGCGGGATCGTCGTTGATGCGCGCGTTGATCTCGAGCGTCACCCGGTTGCGCAGATGGTCCATGCCGCGCGTCGCCACGGCCAGACCCAGCGCGAACGCCTTGAGGATGCGCGCGTCATGCGGGTCGCTTTGGAACAGACCCTTGACCGCCATGCGGTAGCGCAGTGCCTCGGGCGGGTATTTGCCCGTGGACACGGCGCGTCCGGAATCCGCGATGGCGTCCCCGATCCCCTCGCGGTCCGCGATCATGAACAGGAGCTTCTCGACCAGCTCCGCATCCCCCCACTTTAGCTCGAGGCCGCCCGTGTGGTCGGTCGTCAGCAGGCCGCGCTGGTAGAGCTCGAAGGCCCACCCCAGCGCGGATCCGGTGGAGGCGGTGTCCAGGCCGAGGTCGTTGCAGATGTTGTTCAAACGGAGGATCGCGTTGCGGTCGGCGATCCCCAGGTTCGGACCGAACTTGCCGAGCGTGACGTACTCGGGGCCGTCCCCCTCGTCGTAGCGGTCCGGCTTGCTGACCAGGTCGCGGGCGTCGTTCAGCGGGCGGCAGTTGACCGGGCAGCGGAAGCAGCCGGCCATGCCCGGGCGTGACTCGTCGAAGTGCTCGGCGTCGAGCTCTTCCGACCAGGTCATCTCCTGGTTGTTCTTGGTCCCCATCGCGCCCAGGATGCGGCTCGGGCGGTAGAGAAAGGGCGTGCCGCGCACGCTGAGCGCGTTCTTGACCACGCTCGTGGCCATGATCTGCTTGGCGATGACCGAGTTCGCGGGCTTGTAGGGCGCCGCCGCCTCGATGGATGTCTGCTTGCCTTGGATCAGGATGCCTTTGAGCCGCATCGAGCCCATCTTGGCGCCGGGTGCGCCGCGGGCCAGGAGCGCCTTGGGGCCGCCCATCACGCCCGACGTGAGCACGAGGTTCTCGCCGGCGCGGGTGATGTTGAGCATGGCCAGGTCGCGGGCCCAGACGCCGTCGAAGTCCTCGGCCACCCGTACGCGCAGGTCGAGGTTGTCCAGGCCGCGATAGCGCTCGCCGTCCAGGAACTCGACCTCGCCGTCGTGGATGCGCAGGAACGTCCAGTCGCCGGCCCGCCCGTAGATCACCAGCCGCTGGATCCCGTTCAGCCGCAGGAAGGAGGGGAAGTAGTCCCCGATGTTGCAGTCCATCAGCACGCCGGAGTCCGGCGACCAACTGGTCGCGTTGCCCCGCGCGGCGGACGGCACGATCCCCGTCAGGATGCCCGTCCCGAAGATGAAAGGGATCTCCGGCGACAGGGGCTCCTGCGTCTCGTCCAGCAGGTTGTGGAGGTAGAACATGTTCCCGCCGCGCCCCTCGAGCAACCATTCCACGGCCTCGCGCGGCGTGTAGCCGGACTGCACGGTGCGCTCTTCCAGGTCGATGAAGAGCGTCTTGCCCTGGGTCACGAACTGAGGTTCCCGAGCCAGGCGGGGCAGCAGCGCGGCAACACGGTCCCGGATCGACATGTCCAGGGGCATTCTACGCCAGGGCTTTGGAATCCCCGGCGGCAGAGCTGCGCGGGCACGCCCTTTGCGCCCGCTTAGCCCCGCAGGGGCGATCGGCCTAGGATGGCACTCCGGCGGGCTTTTCGGGCCCGTGAGGCTGCGGAGAAACGCGGAGATGGTCGACGGTCAGGAACAGGTCTCGACAGGATGTCCAACTCGCTCGACATGGCGCAGCGCCCCCAAGTGCGGGGGCCGGAAAGGAGCGCAGCGCTGCGCATCCTCATGGTGGCACCGCAGCCGTTCTTCCGGCCGCGCGGCACGCCGTTCAGCGTGCTGCACCGCATCCGCGCCCTGCTCGTCGCGGGCCATGCCGTGGACCTCGTCACCTACCCGATCGGAGAGGACGTCCCCGCGCTGGAGGCGCTCGGCCTGCGCACCTTCCGTTGTGGCCGCCCGCCCTTCATCCGCGATGTGAAGATCGGACCGTCGATCCCCAAGATCTTCCTCGACCTCTCGCTCTACCTGGCAACCACGCGCCGGCTGCGCGACCACCGCTACGACGTGCTGCACACGCACGA
>JAPUHK010000276.1 GCA_027297745.1 Planctomycetota bacterium
CCTTGTCCGGCTGCGTCGTCGGGGCCTTCCTGGTGATCGGGACGGAGCGCTTCCTGGCGCGCGCGGTCGGCTTCGTCGAGGCGTGGTGGCAAGTGGAATTCCCGCTCATTCTGGCGCTCATGATCATCTTCCGACCACAGGGCATCTTCGGCCGGCGCGAGATCACCGATGTCTGGCGTGCGCTCCGGGTGAGGTTCACGCGGGCATGAGCGAGCCGCTGTTCCAGACCCGCGGACTGACCAAGCGCTACGGCGGACTCACCGCTGTGGGCAACGTGGACATGATGCTGGAACGCGGCGAGCTGGTCGGCCTCATCGGGCCCAACGGCGCGGGAAAGACGACCTGCTTCAATCTCATCACCGGCGCGGACGACCCGACGGAGGGCACGATCACCTTCAAGGGCGAGGACTGCACCGGCACATGCGACTACGAGATGGCAAAGAAGGGCGTGGCGCGCACCTTCCAGAACATCCGCCTCTGGAAGCAGATGAACGTCCTCGACAACGTCCGCACCGTTTGCGCGGCCGACGAGCGCTACGGCTTCTGGTCCGGCGTGCTGCGCCTGCCCGGGTTCCGGCGCATCGAGCCGCAGATCACCGCGCGCGCCGTGAAGCTCCTGGAGCGCATGGGCCTGGGCGACGCACTCTACGCGGAGGCGCCCGACCTTCCGTACGGGGACCAGCGCAAGCTGGAGATCGCGCGCGCTTTGGCGCTCGAGCCGGAGCTCTTGTTGCTCGACGAGCCTGCGGCCGGCATGAACCCGGCCGAGAAGGCGGACTTGATGCGCACGGTGCACGACATCCGCGCGGAGTTCGACCTCACGGTCCTGCTCATCGAGCACGACATGAAGTTCGTCATGGGCATCTGCGAGCGCATCTACGTCCTGGACCACGGCGTGGAGATCGCCCGGGGCACACCGGACGAGATCAAGGCGAACCCGAGGGTGATCGAGGCCTATCTCGGGGGCGAAGCGTAATGCTCGAGCTCGAAGGTGTGGACGTCTTCTATGGACGCGTCCAGGCCCTGCATGGCGTGAGCATCCGCGTGGAGCGGGGCGAGATCGTCACCCTGATCGGCGCCAACGGGGCCGGCAAGTCCACGACCCTGCGCACGATCTCGGGGCTGCAACGTGCGCGCGCCGGCCGCATCACCTTCGACGGCAAGGACCTCAACAGCGAGCCGAGCCACGCCATCGTCGGCCTCGGTCTCAGCCACGTCCCCGAAGGGCGCCGCATCTTCACGAACCTCACCGTGATGGAGAACCTCGAGATGGGCGCCTACCTCGTGCGCGACAAGAAGGACTCCGCCCGCATGCTCGAGCGCGTCTTCGGACTCTTCCCCCGCCTCCAGGAACGCGGCGGCCAGTCCGGGGGCACCTTGAGCGGCGGGGAGCAGCAGATGCTCGCCATCGGCCGCGCCCTGATGTCCAAGCCCTCCATGCTGCTGCTCGACGAGCCGTCGCTCGGCATCGCGCCGATCCTCGTCAAGGAGATCTTCGACGAGATCCGCGCGATCAACAAGGAGGACGGCACGACGATCCTGCTCGTCGAGCAAAACGCCAACATGGCGCTCCACCTCGCGAACCGCGGCTACGTTTTGGAAACGGGTCGCATCGTGCTCGAAGACAATGCCGGGGCCCTCTTGGACAACCCTCGGGTCAAGGAGGCCTACCTCGGCTGACCCATGGACGGCGGAGGGCCTGGAGCGCCCCGGCCTGGCGGGCCCGGGGCGGCCCAGCCCGGCGAAGGCGGAAACCCTGCCGCGCCCGCTGAGCCTCTGGCTCTCGCCCGCACTGACGGTGGCCTTCCCCCTGGCGCTGATCGTGGGCCCGGCCCTGTCACAGAAAGTCAGGCGAGAAAGCGCGGACGGGCCGATCTCTTAACGAGAGATATGGCGCCCGTCACGAAGAAGCGGCCGGCCCGTACGGAAGAGCCGCTCACCGGGATCCCGGGAGTGTTGGCGGCGCTGCACAAAGAGATCCGCTACTGCCGGGTCTGCCCCACCATGAAGCCGCACCGCAAGGGGCCGCGGCGCGCATCCGGCGGGAACCGCGACACGGGCTACTTCTTGGCTACGAGCTCCCCGCAACCCGTGCCCCTGCTCGAGCAAGCTCTGGAAGCACTCAACGACGAACGCTTCCGCAAGCTCACGGACCTGTTCTACATCGTGCACGCTGTGCGCTGCGTGCCGACCCGCCCCGACGACAAGCAGCGCGCCCGCGCACCGGCGCCGGCCGAATGCCGCGCGTGCCACTCGTTCATCGACTTCGAGACGCGGCTCCTGCATCCGCGCCTGATCGTCGCGGTCGGCGCGCCGGCCGCCCGCTCGCTTTTGGGTGAGGACTTCCGCATCACGCGCGACCACGGCGTGCGGCAGGTGCTGCCGCACACGCGCGTGATTCCGCTGATCGAACCCTCGCCGCGCAGCAGCGCCGCCCTCCGGCAGAAGGGCTTGACGCTGACGCGTTACAGGTCCTGGCTGACCGGCTTCTTGGGATCGCTCGTGGATACGCTCTGAGCGGAGCGAAGAGCGTCCCCTAGCTCTGCCCTCCCCTGCCTCCTTTGCCCCCCTTCCCTTTCCCTTCGCCGGGTCAAGGGTGAGGTGTCAGAGGTAGGGGTAGAGGCAAGAGTAGGGGTAGGGGTTCAGCGAGCTAGTCCACCCACTCCGCGACGAAGACGTTGGTCTCGTTCGGCTTGTCGTTGAAGCGGTTGCTGCAAAAGACGAGACGCTTGCCGTCGCGGGTGAACATCGGGAAGCCGTCGAAGTCGTCCGAGCGGTGCGCACCTTCGCGTTTGCGCTGGAACCAGGTCACGCGCTCCGTCTTGCCGCTCTCGACGTGCACCAGGTAGAGCTCGAAGTTGCCGCTCTTCGGGTCGTGCAGGTTCGAGGCGAAGATCACGCGCTTGCCGTCGGGGTGCCAGAAGGGCCCGAAGTTGGCGGCGCCGTTGTCGGTCACCTGCTTCGCGTTGGACCCGTCCGCGTCCGCGACCCAGATCTCCAACTTGCTGGGCCGCACAAGCTGTCGCGCGAGCAGCTTGCGCTCCTCTTCGGGGTCGACGTCTCCCTCGCCGGGCGCGCGCCACACGAGCTTCTTGCCGTCCCACGAGAAGAAGGCGCCGCCGTCGTACCCCGGCCGGTTCGTCAGCCGGCGCACGTCCGATCCGTCGAGCCGCATGGAGTACAGCTCCAGGTCGCCGTCGCGCGTCGAGGTGAAGACGATCCGGTGGCCCGTGGGCGAAACCGTGGCCTCCGCGTCGTAGCCGTTCGAGTCGGCGATCTCTTGCAGATCGCTGCCGTCCGGCTTTGCGGTGTAGATGGCGTAGCTGTTGAAGATCGGCCAGACGTATCCGAGCCGCGGATCGAAGGGCGGCTTTTGCGGCGGCGCATCTCCGCTCGCATGCGTCGACGCGAACAGAATGCGCTCGTCGCCCGGCAGGAAGTAGGAGCACGTGCAGCGCCCCTTACCCGTGCTGACCATCCGCACGCGCCGGCCGGTGTCGTCCATGATGAAAATCTGGTCCGCCTCCAGGCCGTCGCGCGTGGACTGGAAGATCAAGCGCGTCTCGTCGAAGGACCAATACGCTTCGGCGTTCTCACCGCCGAAGGTCAGCTGCACCAGCGTGCCGAAGTGCGCCTCTTTCGGAAGCGGCTTTCTCACGATCGCCGGCGAAACGACCCAAGTGCCCTTCCCCATGTCGCTGTGGCCAACCGGCCAAATGCAGCCGCAGACCAAGAGTGCGAGCAGCACGAGCGTGCGCACGCTCAACTGCCCGACTTGGGGAAGATGGGCCGCACGAACAGCGGGCGGGGCGCCAGCGGATCGTTCGCGGGCGGGGCCAGAGCTCCGCGCCGCGTGGCCAGGCCCGGGTAGGCGGCATCGACGGCCTCGATCTCCGTCAGGCAGGCGCGCGCCTTCTCGCGGTCGCCGCGGTCGAGATGGCACTCGGCCAGGATCATGCGCGCCGCGCGCCCGAGCTCCGTGTCGGCGCCCACCTCGTGGCGCACGGCTTCGAGCGCCCGCGCCGCGGCATCCAACCGGCTGGCCGCGTGCAGCGCGACGCCCACGAGGTAGCGCGGGACGATGTGCTCCGGGGCCGCCGCCAGGCTGCGCTGCGCGACCTTGACCGCCTCGTCGGCGCGGTCCACGGTGATCAGCCGCTGGCAAGCCTCGGCCGCCGCCTTGAAATCGCTCCCGCCCTTCTCGCGCGCCTCCTCCGCGGCGCTGAGCTCCCGCCTGCGGTGCATCGAGCGCAGGAACTCGTAGTAGCGGCGCTCGAGCTTGCTCTTGTGCGACGCATCGTCGAAGTCGCGGAAGGCGTCGTCTTCCTCGCCGAGCTCGGCGTGCGAGTCGCCGCGGCGCAGCAGCAACGGGACCTCGATCTCGAGCGGCGGGTCGATCTCGAGCCCCTTCGTGCAGGCCGCGACGGCCTCCTGGTGCTGGCCCAGGAACTCGGCGTGCGTGGCGCCCACCGCGAGCCAGAGCATCCCCGCGTCATGGGAACGCGGCGCCGCCTCTTCCATCGTATTGACGGCGGCTTGCGCGCGGCTCGGGTCCGCCTCCACCGCCGAACGGAAGTGGCGCACAGCGTCGTCGGCCTCGTCGCCGGCCAGGTACGCCTCGGCGATGGCGAAGTGGATCTCCGCGCTGAAGCCGTCCTGCTCGAGGCAGCGGCGCAGCAGGTCGACCGCGTCCTTGCGCGCGGCGGGCCGCACGCGGCGTGCGTGGATGCCGTGCTGGCAAGCCGAGCGCGGATCCCGCATGTCCAGGCACACGCCGCCCAGAAACAGCCGCACGTCCGCGTCGTCGGCCTCGCGCACGATCTCGTCGCCCGCCTCGACCACCGTTTCGCGGGCGGTGATGTCGTCCTCGTACAACTGGCGCAAGACCGCCAGTGCGCGCGGCGTGTCCCCCGTCAGACGGAACACGCGCACGAGCGCGGTGTCGGCGTCGGGACGTGCCTGGCCGGACGCGATGATCTCCTGTAGCGCGCTCGCCGTTTGGGCCCGCGAGGCCTTGTCCTGCTTGGCCAACTCCTCGAGCGACTGGACCGCCTCCTCCGCGCGGTTCAACTGCCGCAGCAGCTTCGACTTCAGGATCAGCAGCGGCGGGCTGGACTCCGAGCCGACGACGCCGATCGCGCGGTCGGCGCCGTCGGGCAGGAACTGCGGCAGCTTCTCGAGGATGTGCACCGTGGCCTGGATGTCGCGGCCTTCGAGCGCCTTGCGCGCGACGGCCTCCAGGTCGGTGGCGATCGACGGCGCGTCGCCGTCGGGACACTCGAAGCGCTGGAAGTGCGCCGCGGCGGCGTCCGAGACGCGGTTCAGCAGGACCAGCATCTCGGCACGCCCGCGATGGCCCGCCTCGAGCTCCGGCTTCGTCTTGCAGATGGTCTCGAAGCGGCGCAGGCGCTCCTCAGCCGGAGCCTCGCCCGACAAGAGCTCCAGAATCGCGTTCTCGTAACGCTTGCGCGCCAGCAGGATGTCGGCCCGGCCGAGCACGGCGGCGCCGCCCGCCTCCCCCTGGCGCAACTCGCCCAGCAGGGCGAAAGCGTCATCGATCTGAGGAGCGTCCAGCGCGATGGCACGCAGGTCGCGCACCGCGTCCGCCTTGCGCCCGAGCTTGGCCAGAATGCGGCCGCGCAAGAGGCGGCCGGGCCAGGAGCGCGCATCGGCCTTGAGAATCGAGTCCACGAGCGGCTGCAACTTGCGCGGCTCGTCCCCCGCATCGAAGCGCACTTGCAGCAACTCCGCGGCGGGGTCCGCTTCCTTCTTCGCGACCAGGATCTCGGCCAGCACCCGGGCCGAGTCCGCGTGCCCGCGGGCCTCACTGACCAGGGCGGCGGGGGCCGCCACGTGCGTCGACAGCCTGCGCGCGCGCTTTCCGTCACCCAGCGCGAGGCCCACGCGGAAGGAGGCCTCCTGGAAGGCCGGGTCCTCCACCACCTGATGCTGCGCCATGAACGCGTCGACCTTGCGGCCTGTCTCCGCATCCAGCGGGACGTTGCACAGAAACCCTGCCGCCTCCGCCTTCTTACCGCCCTGCAACATGGCGGCGGCCGTCTCGAGCGCCGTGTCCGTGGGCAGGCGGCTCTTGCCGAAGCGCTCGCCCATGGTGGCCAGCAAGTCCGGGTCGGTCTCGCCCGCGCGCAGCATCCATTCCGCAGCGAGCTGCATCTGGCCGCACTTCTCCGCCAGCTCCGCGGCGGCGCGCAGCAAGACGCTGGTCGGGTCGCTCTTTTCCACCCAGGTCTTGGCCGCACCGAGGTGGTTCTCTTCGACGAGCAGGGCGGCGGCCCCAGCCTCGTCGCCGGCACGAATCAGCGCCAGGCCCAACGCCTCGCGCAGATCGTCGCGCGCCGGCAGCCGCTTGAGCAGGCGCCCGCCGGCGCGCAACCAGGCATTGCTGCGCTCGCCTTCGGGAACCCCCAACAACACGTCGGCCGCGCGCCCGGGGGCGACCGGCAGCTCGGCGTCCACTTCGCCGACTACGGCGGCTACCGCTTCGGCGGCGCCGGCCCACTCCCCGGCCTTGGGCTCGAGCAACGTGACGATGACCGCGGCGGACGGCGGCGTGCGGCGCGCGACCTCTTCGAAAATACGGCAGGCATTGCTGGCCTTGCCCGCTGCCAGGAGCATCAGCGCGCGCACCGCTCGCGCAGAGCTGCCCTCCCCCTCGAGCTCGATCTTGAGACCGGCCAGGCCGGCCAGACCGAGTGAAACGCCGGCGGCCAGGGCCTCGCCCACGTCATCGAGGCGCAACGCAACCAGCAGGCGCTCCTGCGGCGCGATGCTCTGCGACCACGTGATCAACGCCTCACGCACTCCTTCGGACGCCTCGACGGCGGCCGCGAGCATGGCTTCGCGGTCGCCGTCGTGGTGGGCGATCTGCGCCAGCATCAAGTGCACGACGGCGTCGGCGTGCTGCCTGTCATTTAGCGTCGTCCCGATGCCCCCGATCAGCTTGCGGCCCGCCTCGCTGCGCACCATCCGGTTGCCGAGCACGATGCGATCGACGCGCACGCCCCCGAGGCTGGCCAGCAGGAAGATGCCCGCCGCGCCCACCTCGTCCTTGCGGTCCGCGAGCAGCTTGGCGCGCCGTACGGCGTCCACGCCGCCCGAGCTGAGCAGATGCCTGAGGTGTGTCGTGGCCAGGTCGTAACGCTCGGCGCCGATGCACACCTCCCACAGCGCATCGCGCAGCACGTGGTCGTTCGGATTGCGGTCCAGGTGCGCGTCCGCCACCTTGATCAGGCGGACGCGATCCGCGTTGCGCCGCGCCAGCTCGCTCAAGGCCTCCGCGGCCGCCGCCGGCTCTTCCTCCGCCAGCAGCAACTCGAACTCCGCCTCGCGCAGGCCCATGTCGCGGGCGGCGGTCTTCTTGGCCTTCTCGAGGGTCTTGCGCGCAGCCTTGAGCTTCCCGCGCTTGAGCAGGTTTCTGATTTCGGCGCAGAAGTCAGCGACGGTACGGGCCACCTGTTCTCCTCAATTCGATGAACCCCCGGGGGGCACGGGCTCCGCCTCGAGCGCGGTTTGCGCGATTGCGGCGGGTTGCGGGATGGCGGCGCCCTCGCGCAGCGCACGCAACTCCGTGAGCGCGGAGGCCGCGGGCGCATGCCACGGCTCCAGGTCGAGCGTCTCGTTGAGCAGCCCGACCGCCTCTTCGGCGCGGCCCACCGCGTATGCGGCGCAGGCCTTGGCATACGCAAGCTCCGCGCGCAGCATCGGGTCGGTGGTGTCGGGCGCCTCGGCCAGCAGTTGCTCCGCGGTGGACGCCTCACCCGCCTGCAGCATCAGGCTCGCGAGCGTCAGGCGGCAAGGCGTGTTCTGAGGACTGCGCTCGAGCACCTTGTCGGTCAGCACGCGCGCCTCGTCAGGCTTCCCGGCGATGGCCAACGCCGTGGCCAGATCGCCGGCCACCTCGTCGTCAGGGCCGCGCTCCATGGCCTTGCGCAGCAGGTTGACGGCGGCGGCCGGCCGGCCGTCGCGCAGGGCGGAGCGTGCCGCCAGACGGGCCTCGCGACGGAAGCGTACCTGCTCCCCGGTGCCCGTGGCCTCGATGGCGGCCGCCAGCCGCTCGAAGCCCTGCGAAGTCGCCTCGTCGTCTCCCTTGAGGTTCTGGATCTCGGCCGTCATCCCCTGCAGCAACCCCGCGATGTTGCTCAGGATCGTGGTCAGCTTGTCGTGACGCTCGCCGCCGCCGCGTAGGTGGCCTTCCGCCGCGCCCATGCGGCGCCCGACCTCGGCCAGCAGCCGGCCCGTGTGCTGTGAGTGCCGGTCGGTGGCGTGCAACAGCACGCGCCGCGTGTCGCGCCCGCTCTGGCGCACGGTGGCCAGGGTATAGGCGATCTCACCCAGGCTGCAGCGGCCCTCGGCGGCATCGAACAGCGCGCATTCGACCTTCAGGCAAGCGGCCGGTTGCGGCGCGTCCCCCTCGCGGCGCGGAGGCGTGGGCGGCAGGAAGGGGCAGATGTCCCCCACCGGCGCGACGCGCGACTCCTTGATGTCGGAAGCCTTGCCTTCGCAGCCCGGCAAGGAGCACTTCTCGTTCCCGGCGAACCAGCAGCGCGTGTGATACGGCGCTCCGCAGGTGCGGCAGCGCGCCACCGACGGCGACTTCTCGTCTACGAGGATCGGCCGGCCGCAGCGGGAGCAGATCTCGCCCGTATAGACTGCCAATGGATCTACCTCCTCAGGCTCACTCTATATAGGGGGGGGCGGACGGGCAACCACCCGCCCCGCATGACGCCCTCCGCCGTCCCTGTCGGCCGTCCGGCCCTTTCGGGAGGCAGGGAATCGCTCCGGGCGGGGCGGAGAGAGTGGGCAGCGGATGGTGGAGAGCGCATGTTGAGGGGCGTTCCCCCGCTCCCGTAAAATCCGGTAACGGGCGCGTTGCAACGCGCGCAGGCTTCGATGTCCTCCAAATACGTGTTGGTCGTTTCCGTTGGGGATCAGCGCCGCGAGATTCCGGTGGGCGACAAGGAGCTCGTCGTCGGGCGGGGCGCCGAGGCGTCGCTGCGCGTACCCGACGACTACTGCTCGCGCATCCACGGCAAGTTCGTGCAGCGCGACGGCGACCTCTACGTCGAGGACGTGGGCGGGCGCAACGGCATCTTCGTCAACGGCAAGCAGGTGCTGCTGGACCAGAAGCTCCGCGACGGCGACGAGGTGCGCATGGGCCGCAGCACGTTCAGCGTGCGCCAGGCCATGGCGGCGCACGTAGCCGCCGATCCGAGCATGTCGGACACCATCACGCGTGACATCGGGCCCGAGGGCATCCAGTTCCAGGGTCCCGCGGCGGAGATGGGCTTCAAGCTCACCAAGCTGATCGCCATCTCGGGCATGGGCATCCTGTTCAAGGCCACCGACAAGACCACCGGCGGAAACGTGGCCTTCAAGATCCTGCGCCCCGACCGCGCGACCGAGGCGAACATCGCGCGCGCGGTGGAGGAGGCCAAGTCGCTCAGCCGCATCCGCAACAAGAACATCGTGAAGATCCTGACGACCGGGCGGCTGCGCAACGGCGAGTCGTTCCTCGTCATGGACTTCGTGGAGGGCTACACGGCTACCCAACTGGGCAAGGCCGGGCGGCTCGGCATCCCGGAGGCGCTCAAGATCGCCTCCGACACGTGTGCCGCCCTGCACGTAGTGCATGAGCGGGGCATGGTCCACCGCGACGTCAAGCCCAGCAACCTGATGGTCGAAGAGAAAACGGACCGTACCGTGCTCATCGATTTCAGCCTCGCGCTCACCGAGCCCGGCGGGCTGGCCGGAGCCCCCGCCGGCACGGTCGTGTTTTGCGCCCCCGAGCAGGTCCAGCCGAGCACGCCCGAAGAGGGCATGCACCCCGCGGTGGACCTCTACGGCATGGGCGGCACGCTCTTCTTCATGCTCACGGGACAGCGGCCCTTCTCGGGCGGGAGCACCGTGGAGATCCAGAAGAAGAAGATGGAAGGCCCCTGGCCCCGCATGCACGAGCTGCACAAGTACGTGCATCCGGGCCTGGACGAAGTGGTCTGGGACTGCATGAAGCCGACACCGGCCGACCGGCCGGCCGACGCGAACACGGTGCGCAAGCGCATCGACGAGTTCCGCAAGATCTATCCGGCGCGCTCGGGCGGGCGCCGGGACATTCAGTGGGCGCCCGTGCGCTCGCGGGGAAGACGGGGCGCCGGTTGAGCGCGTTCGGCCTGGTTCCGCTGCACGGCCTGGCGCAGGCCGCGCGCATCGAGCTCCCCGCCTCGGGCGAGTTGGTGCTGGGCCGCGACCCCGGTTCGACCGGCGTGAAGGTGGCGGACCCGCGGTGCTCGCGCCGCCATGCCTCGATCACGGCCTCACCGGATGGGTTTCACGTCAAGGACATGGGCAGCAAGAACGGGACCTTCGTGAACGGCGACCGCATCATGGAGGCGGTGCTCAAGCCGGGCGACCACTTGCGCATCGGCCACGCCGAGTTCGGCTACTGCATCCAGGGGCAGCCCTTCCGCTGCGCCTGCTGCTACAAGACGCTGGTCAGCGCGCCGCCGGAGGCGCCGTTCTGCACGGAATGCCGGCGCGCGTTCCCCCTGCTGGGGGCGACGCTCGGCGGCCGGCGCCTGCTGCGGGGTCTCGGCAACGGCTCGTTCGGCTCGGTCTATGTGGGCCACCGGCCGGGCAACCCCTACGTCGCCATGAAGGTGCTCCACGTGGAGTTCACGGAGTCGCCCGACGTGGTCATGAAGTTCCTGCGCGAGGCGTACGCCACCGCCGGCATCGAGCACGACAACATCGTGCGCTTCGGGGACTCGGGTCACGAGGCCGGACACTGGTACATCATCCTGGAGTACTTCCCCTCCGTCAGCCTGCGCGAGGTGCTGGACGAGCGCGGCACGCTGGAGGAGAAGGAGTTGCTGCCCATCGCGCGCCAGATCCTGAGCGCGCTCGAGTACGCCCACGACCACAAGCTGCACCACCGCGACATCAAGCCCGGCAACATCCTCATCAGCGCGGACGGGAAGGTGAAGATGGTGGACTTCGGGCTGGCCAAGCGGCTGGTGGACTCCGCCTTCACCTCGCACACCGTGACGGGCATGCCGGGCACGCCGCTGTTCATGGCGCCGGAGGTTCTGCAGGGCAGCAAGAGCTTCACCTACCGCTCCGACATCTACTCGCTGGCCGCCACGCTGTTCCGCGCGCTCACCGGCCGCCATCCGATCGAGGCGCGCAAGCTCGACGAGTGGATGCGCGCGCTGGTGTCGGAGACGCCGCCGCGCGCCTCCTCGATCCGCGCCGGGATCTCGCCCCGGCTGGATGAGGCCCTGGACCGCGCGCTGCGCAAGGACCCGGA
>JAPUHK010000277.1 GCA_027297745.1 Planctomycetota bacterium
TCCCCGTCGTGCAGGCTCGGGTGGGCAGCGAGGGCGTCGACCAGGCGCTCGTAGGCCCCGACGTTGCGGCGCACGTGCTCCGCATCGCGTACCTCCTCGCCCAACAGATCCATGGTCGCGAGCACGTCGCGCTTTGCCAGCTGCGCCGCGGTGTCGACGGCCTCCTCGAGGGAGCCGCCGGCCACGTAAGGACGTGCGAACCAACGGACGAGGGGACCGGGGATCAGGCGCCACAGCACGGCGGCGAATTCTACCGAGCCGCCGCGCGATCCGGGCACGAGCTTGCCGTCGACACGCCTTGCGGGCATCATGGCGCGCCCGCAAGCCACAGGGCAGCATGAAGACACTCGTTACGGGCGGCGCCGGCCAGGTCGGCTCCCAGCTCATCCCCTACCTGTGCGAGCTCGGCAACGAGGTCGTCGTGTTCGATCTGGCCGCGGCACCAACGACGCTGCCGGAGGGCGTACGCTGGGTGCAGGGGGACATCACCGACGCGCAGGCCGTGAGCTCCGCCGTGGCCGGGGCCGGCCCCGAGGTGATCTTCCATCTGGCCGCGATCCTGTCCGCCAAGGGCGAACAGGACCCCCACCGCACCTACCGCGTGAACCTGGGCGGCACCTACAACATCCTCGAGGCGGCGCGCACGAACGGAGTGCGGCAGGTGATGTATGCCAGCACCATCGCGGTCTTCGGCCCCGGGCTCCCCGAGCCCGTGCAGAACGAGGTCAGCCTGCGCCCGACCACGATGTACGGCGTGACCAAGGTGGCGGGCGAGTTGTTGGGCGAGTACTACCAGAGCCGCCGGGGCCTGGAGTTCCGCGGCGTGCGCTTCCCGGGCCTCGTGAACGCCGGCGTCCCCGGGGGCGGCACGACCGACTACGCGCTATGGATGTACGTGGATGCGGTGCGGCACGGCCGCTACGAGTGCTTCGTCGAGGCCTCCTCGCGGCTGCCCATGATGTACCTGGACGACGGG
The DNA here is from genome assembly GCA_027297745.1 of Planctomycetota bacterium. Classification (GTDB taxonomy): domain Bacteria; phylum Planctomycetota; class PLA2; order PLA2; family PLA2; genus JAPUHK01. Next base: position 977 of record JAPUHK010000277.1, read on the forward strand.
CTGCGGGCGATGGTCGAGCTCAGCCAGGCGCCCAGGGAGCGGTTGAAGCGCTGCATCTACAACATCGTCGCCATCAGCCCCTCCGCCGGCGACTTCGCGGACGCGGTGCGCAAGCGCGTGCCGGGCGCCGAGATCACCTTCGTGCCCGATCCGGCGCGCCAGAAGATCCTGGATTCCTGGCCGCACGAGGTGGACGACTCGGCCGCCCGCAGCGAATGGGATTGGCGGCACGAGTACGACCTGGAGCGCATGAGCGACGCGATCATGGAGCGCGTCCCGGCGCTGATCGAGCAGCTGGGCCGGTAGGCTTCAGCAAGAGGGCCGCTCCTGCCGTTATGCAGGTAGGAGAGCTGTGCCCGACACCGCGTATTACGTCCTGACGGTCACCATGAGCGTGATGTCCTTCATGCTGGGGCTGCGCGTGGGACAGGGCTCCAGGAAGCTGGCGCTGGTGGCGTTTGGCGGCGTGCTCATGCTGCTGCTGTTCAAGGCCTACTTGAACCACCACCCGGCGCTCGAGGCCGCGCTGTTCCCCTGGGAGGACTACCTCTTCTTCCAGGGCTACGCGCTGTTCCCGCCGGCGCTGTTCACCTTCGGCCTGGCGACCGCCGTCCTTCCGCGGGGCCGCAACCGCCGCGCCTGCGCGATGTTCGCAGCCCTGCTCCTGTGCGTGTCGCTGTTCACCGAGCGCTGGATGCTCCTGCCGCACGAGCTGCCCGCGAGCGGGCGCGTCGCGGACGCCCACCACCACTTGCCGCAGTCCACGGGCTACTCCTGCGCTCCGGCCTGCTGCGTGATGCTGCTGAGCTACTGGGACGTCGATGCCAACGAGCCCGAGATGGCGACCTTCTGCCGCACGCTGCCGAACTACGGGACGACGTTCTTCAACCTCTACCGGGGTCTGAGGCTCAAGCTGAGCGGCGCCCCGTACCGCGTGCGCATCGTAGAGGAGTCGCCCGAGGAGCTACGCGCGCGGGCCGTGCCGGCGATCATGATGAACGGCCGCAACCACGTGGTCTGCGTCAGCTTCGGAGAGAGCGAGGTGGTCGTGCACGACCCGCAGCTGAGCCACCACCAGCCGATCTCCTTCAGCGCCTTCCGCAAGGAGTACGGGGGCGCCGCCGTGGTCGTCGAGCGCCTGCCCGTCGGAAATGGGGCGACGGCGGGGTTCACCTCTGCGCCCAGCATGCGCTAACCTGCACGCATGCTCCTCCGGGCTCTGGCCCTGCTCTTGTGTCTGACTGCGTTTGCACTGGCCGAGCCGGTGCGCGTGGGAACGAAGGTGGGCGAGATGCACCCGGACTTCCTGTTGCCTGACACCGAGGGCCGGTGGGACACCCGACTGTCGCGCTACCGCGACCGCAAGGTCTTGCTGTTTCATTTCGCCTCGTGGTGAGCGGGCTGCCGCCGCATCCTGCCCGGGTGGCAGGAGCGCCTGCAGCCGCTGATCGACGCGGGCACGCTGACCGTGATCGGCATCGTGCAGGAGCAGCACCCCGACCGCGCGCGTCTCTACAAGCAATGGCGGCAACTGAATTGGCCGATCCTCGTGGACTCCCTCAATCTGCTCGGGCTGCGGGCAGTCCCCAAGTTGGTCGCCCTGGACGAGTCGGGCGTCGTGCGCGCTTCGGGCCTGCGCTCGATGGATGCCCTTACCGCGTTCCTTGAGGAGGAGTACCCGCACGTCGCGCCACCTGAGGACTACGAGGAACTCTCGCACGAAACACTGTTTTACGAATTGCCGCCGCCGGGCAAGATCAAGAAACGCATCGGTGCGCTGGCCCGCAAGGCGGGGCACCTCTCCTTCAGGCTCGACAGGCTCGACGACGCCGTACGCAACTACCGGAGCAATTTGAGCTCAGGTCCATCCGCAACGGGGTACTTTCGTCTGGGTGTGGTCTTGCGCCGCCGCTCCGAGTCGGACAAGCGGCAGCCCCACGACGCGCAGGACGCGGTCGACGCCTGGACGGAAGCGCTGCAGATGGAACCCAACCAGTACATCTGGCGCCGGCGGCTGCAGCAGTACGGGCCGCGGCTGGACAAGCCGTACAACTTCTATTCCTGGGTGGCGCAGGCGCGGAAGGACATTCGCGCGAGGGGCGAGGAACCGGTCGCGCTCGTCTCCGAGCCGGCCGGGTCGGAGATCGCGGCGCCCGCCCGCGGGCCCACGGGCGCGCCGGTCATGAAGGACCTCGATCCGGAGGACAAGATCCATCACGACGACGGGCGCATCCAGATCGAGTCCCTGGCCACTCCGAGGCGCGTGCGGCCTGGAAGCGCCGTCCGCGTGCGCTTGCGGTTTAGGGTCGACGCAAAGACGAAACCCTACTGGAACAACGAGGCGGACGGTCTGCAGCTCTACGTGCAGGTTCCGGAGGGGTGCGTGCTGCGCGAAGGGGTTTTCGACTACCCGCTTCCCAAGCAAGCCGAGACCCAGGAAGACCGCCTGCTCGAGTTCGAGCTGACGACACCCGCGAAAGGCTCCGGAGCGCTCGAGTTGCAAGGCTATGCGCTCTACGACGTCTGCGACAAGGAAGGCGGGACCTGCCTGCGCCTGCGCCAGGACTTCAACATCGCGCTGACCCTGGATCCGGAGGCGCCCACGCTCAAGTAGCGTTCAGCCCATCAGGAGCACGGCGCCGTTGTAGATCATGTGCACCAGGATCGGGGCCCACAGCATGCGCGTGCGCTCGAAGACGAACGCAGTGATCAGGCCCACCTCGAAGACGGGCACGAACGAATAGGGCGGGTGCACGATGGCGAAGATGGCCGCGCTGCC
>JAPUHK010000278.1 GCA_027297745.1 Planctomycetota bacterium
CGTCCTCATAGAGACGGTGGAGCAGTATCCCGCGCTGAACCCATAGAACAAGGAGTCACAACCACGATGCCCTGGACTGATGAGGAGCGACGGCAGCAGGCAGACGATGTCTGCGGTTCTTTCGAGCGATTCTTTCGCACGCGTACGCCGCAGGACCTCGTGGAACCATTCTCATTCCAGATCGAGCGCGCGGACGTCGAGCCCTTCGTCGAAGCGCTGAATGCCGAGATCGAACGTCGTCGACGAGGATCCTTGTGGGCGAAGGCGCTTGCAGAGGGTGTGAGGATTCAGGTCGTGCTTGAGGCGACGGTCACGGCGAGCTTGGGGTCAGACATGCCGCCCTAGATGGATTGGGCGCAGCGACAGCGCCGAACCACCGGCTCTCGAGCAGTGAGGACACGTCCGACTCCGAGGGGGCGCACTTCCGATACCAGGGCTCGCCCTGAGAAACGTCTAGATGAACTCGATGCCCGCATTCACAGTAGATACTCACCTCTTTCGGGCGGCAACTTGTGCGCGCGCTGGGGTACCCCTCAATGAGCTCATGGAGTTGGGGGGGTGGACCACTCTGGTGATGGTTTATGTCGTGGCGCACAGCTGCGCTCGACGCGCGGGCCGGCGCGTGAGTCTTCGTCGCGCGAGCGGGGCCCGGGACCACAGCGCGCCACCCCGTACAATCCCGCTCGCCTCATGACCGACAACGTTTCCCTGGTTGCCCGCGAGTTGGGTATCCGCGCCGAACAGGTGCGTGCGACCGCCGACCTCCTGGCCGGCGGCGCGACCGTGCCCTTCATCGCGCGCTACCGCAAAGAGGCCACCGGCTCCCTCGACGAGGTCGCGATCCCGGCCATCCGCGACCGGCTGTCGCAACTGGCGGAGCTGGACAAGCGGCGCGCCACGATCCTCGCATCGCTGCGCGAGCGGGAGCTGTTGACTGACGAGCTGGCGGGCCGCGTTGCGCGGGCCACGACGCTCGCGGAGCTGGAGGACATCTACCTCCCGTTTCGACCCAAGCGACAGACGCGGGCGCTCGTTGCCAGGGAGAGAGGCCTCGAGCCGCTGGCCCAGGCGCTTCTGGAGCAGACGGGCGCGCGCATCGACGTCGCCGCGTACATCGATCCGGAGCGGGGCGTGGGGGACCGGGAGCAGGCCCTCGCCGGCGCCCGCGACATCCTGGCCGAGCAGGTGAGCGAGGACGGCGACGTGCGCGCCGAGCTGCGCCGGCTCTTCGCGCGCGAGGCCAAGCTCACCTCGGCCGTCGTCAAGAAGAAGCGGGACGAGGCGGCGAAGTTTCGCGACTACTTCGATTGGAGCGAGCCCCTGCGCCGCGCGCCCTCGCACCGCATCCTCGCTCTGCTGCGTGGGGGCAACGAGGGCTTTTTGAAGGTCCACGCCCGGCCTGAAGAAAGCGCGGCGCTGGCTCGGTTGGAGCGGCGCTTTGTGCGCGGCCGCGGAGGCTTCGCCACCGCGCAGGTGCGTCTTGCGCTGGACGACGCCTATAAGCGGCTGCTGCTGCCCGCGCTGGAGCGCGAGACCCTCAAGGCCGCGAAGCAGCACGCGGACGAGGAGGCGATCACCATCTTCGCGACCAACCTGCGCGAGCTGCTGATGGCGGCGCCCTTCCCCGACAAGCGCGTCCTGGCCATCGACCCCGGGTTTCGGACCGGCTGCAAGGTGGTCGCTCTCGATGCCACCGGCGCGCTCCTGAAGAGCACGACCATCTTTCCGACGCAGCGGGCGGACGAGGCCGCCCGGGCCCTCCGCGGTCTGGTGGAGCGCTTCCCCGTCGATGCCATCGCGATCGGGAACGGCACCGCGAGCCGCGAGACGGAGACGTTTGCGAAGGAGCTCGGCCTCGCGGCGCCGGTCGTCATGGTGGACGAGAGCGGTGCGTCCATCTACAGCGCGAGCGAGGTGGCGCGCGACGAGCTGCCGGACCAGGACGTCACCGTGCGCGGGGCCGTGTCCATCGGCCGCCGCCTTCAGGATCCGCTGGCGGAGCTGGTCAAGATCGACGCCAAGTCGATCGGCGTCGGCCAGTACCAGCACGACGTGGACCAGGCGGCGCTCAAGGCGGCGCTGAACGACACCGTCACGAGCTGCGTCAACGCAGTGGGTGTGGACGTGAACACCGCCAGCGCCCAGCTCCTCGCCTACGTGGCCGGCCTCGGGCCGCAGCTTGCGCGCAACGTCATCCGGTGGCGCGATGCCAACGGTGCGTTTGAAAGCCGCAGGGATCTGCTCAAGGTTGCGCGCCTGGGCGCCCGGGCGTTCGAACAGGCGGCGGGGTTCCTGCGCGTCCGCGGCGGCAGGCAGCCCCTGGACGCGAGCGCTGTGCATCCGGAGCGATACGACTTGGTGAAGCGCATGGCGAGGGACCAGGGCTGCGCCGTCGAGGAGCTGCTCGCGGATGCCGGCAAGCGCGAGGGCATCGATCTCGACCGCTACGTCGACGCTGAGGTGGGCCGGCCCACGCTGCAAGACATCCTTGAGGAGCTGGCCCGCCCCGGCCGCGATCCGCGCCCGGCCTTCGAGGTGTTTTCCTTCGCCGACGTCCACCGGCTCGAGGATCTTGGCGTGGGGATGACCCTGCCCGGCCTCGTCACCAACGTCACGGCCTTCGGCGCCTTCGTCGATATCGGTGTGCACGAGGACGGTCTGGTCCATGTCAGCGAGTTGGCCGACCGCTTCGTGAAGGATCCGAACGAGTTCGTCCGCGTGCGGCAGAGAGTGCGCGTCAAGGTGCTCGAGATCGATCACGAGCGCAAAAGGATCCGGCTCTCGATGCGTGGGGTCTAGGAGTCAGTGCGGGCGGCGCGGGACGCCGGGATGCTCGACGACGGCGAAACGGAGCGCGCGCTGGCGATGGTGGACGACCGCAACCTGACGGTCCACACCTACAACGAGGAGCTTGCACAGGCCATCTACGCGCGGCTGCCGTCGTCGCAGCCGCTGAGTCGTCGCGTCATTCGCGTCGCCGCGATACGCGCTATCGTGACCTTGA
>JAPUHK010000279.1 GCA_027297745.1 Planctomycetota bacterium
TCAGCACCAGCAGCGCCCCGCCGGTCAGCAGACCCACCAGCAGGGGCGGCAGGAAGTCGCCGCCGGCCGTTTCCAGGCTGCCGACCAGCCAACGCAGGATGCGGTGCGCGTCGTGCGGAGAGCTCGTGTACTGGATAGCCAGGATCAGCGCGCTGAAGACGTATGTGAGCGTTACGCCGGCCAGCAGCAGCGTGTGTGCCGGCAGGTGGCCGCGCACCCGCGCGATGCGGTAGGTCAGGCCGATCACCAACAGCCCCCCCGCCATGCCGATCAAGGGGCGCCCGAGCTGCGGTGGCAAGAACGACTCGATGCCGAAGGCGATGCAGGCCACGATGCCGAAGGCGGCGCCGCTTGAGACGCCCAGCGTGTACGGCGTCGCGAGCGGGTTGCGCAGGATGGCTTGCAGCACGACGCCCGCGGCCGCCAGTCCGGCGCCGCACGCAAGTCCCATGAGCACACGCGGGACGCGCAGCTCGAACAGGATGAAACGGTCCTGTGCGTCGGAGAGATCGAGGCTCTGGCCGACGAACGGGCCCGCCACGGCCGCCAGCACGAAGAAGAGCGCCGAGCCCCAGAGCAACCGTCTAGATCTCGGCGACGACATGCAGGTAGCCTCCGTGCTCGATCACGTGCGCGTTGACGTGGAAGACGGCCCGCAGGCGCTCCTCGGTGAGCACCTCGGCCGGGACGCCGTCCGCGACGATACGGCCCTCGGCCAGCATCAGGATGCGATCGCAACGGGCCGCCGCGTCCAGGTCGTGCGTGGCCAGGAGGAACGTGCCGGGCAGCGCCCGCAGGCCCTCGAAGATGGCGTGCCGGTGCTCGAGGTCCAGCGCGGTCGTTGGCTCGTCGAGCAGCAACAGCGGTGCCTGCTGCGCGAGCGCGCGCGCCAGCACCGTGCGGCGTCGCTCCCCGCCGCTCAGCTCCGTGATCGGGCGCTCACGCAGATCCACGAGGCCGGTCGCCTCGAGCGCGCGGTCGACCGCCGCACCGTCTTCCGGCGCTTCGCGGTACAGCGCTGTGGCGTAAGCGAAACGACCGCAGCGCACCACGTCTTCAACGGTGAAGGGGAACTCCCAGTGCTCTTCCTGCGGGACGTATGCCGCCAGCCTGGCCCACTCGGCGCGGCTGAGCCCGCGGGCGGGCCGGCCGCCGATGCGCACCTCGCCCGCGGTCGGCTCGAGCACGCCCGCCAGCAGGCGCAGCAGCGTGGTCTTGCCGCTTCCGTTCGGTCCGATCACCGCGCAACGCGCACCGGAGCCGATCTCCGCGCTCACGTCCTGCAGTGCGAACGCGCCCTTCCCGTAGCGCAAGGCCAGCCCGGTGAAGGCAATCTCAGCCATGGATCATCTCCACGAGAAGGCTCACCGACTCGGGCAGGCCGGGACCCGGGATGAGCAGGCTGCGGTCCAGGACCGGATACACGCGGCCCTCGCGCACCGCGGCCACCGCTTCGCGTAACGGCTCCCACGCGCGGCGCGCGGCCGCGGCGGTCTTTTCCGGCGGCAGGATGTCGATGATCACCGTCGGCGAGAGCCGTACGATCTCTTCCAAGGTCAGCGACGGATACGGCATCATCATGTCGTCCAGCACGTTGCGCCCGCCGGCCAGCTCCAGCATCTCGTGCAGGAACGTGCCCGGGCCCGCGGCGCTGACGTTGGCCACCGCGCCCGCGTCGCGTCCGAACACGAGCAGCACGGACGGCCGCGGCTTGCCGGCGGCCGGGCGGCGCGCCTCCTCGAGCTCCCGCTCGAAGCGCTCCACCAGGGCTACGGCCCGGCTCTCCAACGCGAGCGCACGGCCCACGTCGAGCATGGCACTACGCACGTCCGCGACGGTCTCGCTGGGCACGACGAGCAAGCGCACGCCCACCTTCTCGAGCGCGCGCCGCAGCGCGTCCCGTTCCGCCCGCACTTCCTGGCGCAGGACCAGGTCGGGCCGCAGCCACAAGATGGGCTCGACGGCGGACGCTTCCCGCCAGGAGACCCGGGGCAGCTTGCGGCCGGGGTCACAGGCCTCGGTGCACGCGACCAGCCGGTCCGCCGCTCCCAGCTCCACCACGATCTGGGTCAGCGAGGGACGCAGCGAGACGATGCGGCGAGCCTCCGTGGAGGGCTTTGGGGCCTCCCCGCAGGCGCAGGCCAGAAGCAGCAGCCAAGCGGCGCGCACGCGCTTGCTGTATCGCAGGGGTGATCCGCAAGCAAGGAAGTTGTAAACATGGGGCTGTGGCTGAGGAGACGGTAGCGGGGATCCTGCTGGCCGGCGGCGGCTCGAGCCGCTTCGGCCGCGACAAGCTGGAGGCGCCGGTGCACGGGACGCGCCTGATCGACCTGGCCTGCCGCAACTTCCTGGACGCGGGCCTGGAGCCGGTCGTGCTCGTCGGCGGTCCGCTGCCCCAGGAGCACGTCCTGCAACTGCGTCCTGCCCGGCCTACCGAGCACATGATCGACACGCTGCGCCTCGGGCTGCGCATGATCGAGGGCCCCTTCGCGTTCGCACCGGCGGACATGCCCGCGCTCGCGCCGGAGCTGGTCCGCGAGCTGCTCGAGGTGTTCCTGGGTTCGGGAAAGGACTATCTCGTTCCGACGTACGCAGGCCACAGCGGCCATCCCGCGTTCGCGGGGTCACCCGAGCCCTTCATGGGCACGGGCGCGGACGGGGGGGCGTACGCGATCTTCCGCGCGGCGGGGGAAGCGTTGCTGCGCCACGAAGTCAGCTCACCCGACGTTCTGTTCGACATCGACGAGCCCGCTGATCTGCAGGCGGCGGGGGACGCCCCAGCGCGGCGGCAACGGTTGATCGAACGCGACGACCTGCAGGAATAGGTGCATGCCATGGACCGTGCCCTGGAATACCTCGAGCAGAACCGGCAACGTTTTCTGGACCTGCTCCTGGACTACCTACGCATCCCCTCGGTGTCGGCGCAGGAGACGCAGCACGCGGACGCACGCCGCGCGGCGGAGTTCATCCGTTCCTACGCGGCGGGAATCGGCTTCGAGACGCGCCTGTTCGAAGGCGACGGGCTGCCGACCGTACACGCGTGGCACGCGAAGAACGCGGACGCGCCGACCGTTCTCGTCTACGGCCACTACGACGTGCAGCCACCCGAGCCGCTGGAGCTATGGGAAAGCCCGCCGTTCGAGCCGGCCATCCGGGACGGCGTGATCTACGCGCGCGGGTGCGCGGACGACAAGGGGCCCTCGCTGGCGATGGTGCTGGCCGCCGAGTGCTGGCTCAAGGGCGAAGACGCGTTGCCGCTCAACCTGCACTTCATCATCGAGGGCGAGGAGGAGTGCGGGGGCGACGTCGTGCACGAGTTCCTGAAGGCCCACAGAGACGATCTGAAGGCGGACGCGCTGGTGGTCTCGGACAGCTCCGCGGTCGCTCCGGGCCGTCCTGCGCTGTGCTACGGCTTGCGCGGCCTGGCCGCCGTCGAGGTCTCTGTGCACGGCCCGGCGCGCGACCTGCACTCAGGGTTTTACGGCGGCGCTGTCCAAAACCCGGCCACCGCGCTGGCGCGCCTCGTGGCCACCCTGCACGAGCCCGGCGGCCGCGTGGCCATCGACGGCTTCTACGACGGCGTGCGCGAGCTGGACGACGCGGAGCGCGCGCGCATCAACCTGCGCCCGTACGACGAGGCGCAGTTCCTGCGGGAGACCGGCTCGCCGTCGACCTTCGGCGAGGAGGGTTATACCGTTTCCGAGCTGCGCTCGGCCCGTCCTACGCTCGAGATCAACGGCATCTTCGGCGGCTACCAGGGCCCGGGAATGAAGACCATCATCCCGGCCTCCGCGGCCTGCAAGATCACCTGCCGCCTGGTGCCGGACCAGGATCCGGAAGCCGTGACGGCGGCGGTCACGCGGCACCTGGAAGCGCACTGCCCGCCGGGAGTGCGGCTCGAAATACAGCCGCACCACGGAGCGCGCGCCGTGCTGACGGATCCGAGCGCGACCTGGCCGCAGCGCGCGGCGCGGGCGCTGGAAGCGGCCTACGGCCACGCGCCCGTGTACACGCGCGAGGGCGGCTCGATTCCGGTGCTGACCGCCTTCCAGGAGATCCTGGGCCTCGAGCCGATCCTGATCGGAACCTACTCACCCGACGAGCGCGCGCACAGTCCGAACGAACGCTATCCGGTGGAGGACTTCTACTCGGGCATCCGCACCGGCGTACATCTGTACGCGGGAAGCTGAACGGAACGCGCTACGGCCCGCTGGGTACGTCTACCTTGAGCCCTGTGAGCTCCCACTTGTCGAGACCGTAGTCCCTCTTGCCGCGTGCGGACCAGGACTTGAAGCGCGCCCACTTCTTGGGCACGTAGAGGCCCTTCTTCTTGCTGTAGGAGATCTTCTCCTCGTACTTCTTGCGGTTCATGCGGCGCGTGCTGCTCTCGAGCCGCTGGCGGCCGTCGGGGAGCTTCTTCCACTTGAACTCCCACCACAGGTCGCCGTCGGAGGTGTTGTCGAGACGGGCAACCAGCTGGCTCTTCCGGAGGCGGAAGGCCAGCACGTCCGTGTGACCGGCGACCTGGATCACGGTCGAGTCCTTGTCGTCGACCTTCGTGAAGCCGCAGCCCTTGAACTCCTCCTCGAACGGCACCGGACGCAGGTGATCGAAGAGCCACTTCAACTCGCCGACGATGCGGTCGTTGACGTCCCTCAGAATGTTCGGCGACCAGCGCGCCGCGCGGTCCATCTCGAGCCTCACGGAGATGTCCTGCAGCCCGTGGACGAGGAAGCTCCCCTTGGAGAGGCCGTTGCGGAAACGCGCTTGCGCCCCGGGAGAGTCGAGCTTCCACTTGCCTTGGATCTGCACATTCATCGGCAACGTGTAGCGCTGGTCCCAGGCGGCCTTGAGCAGATCGCGCGCCTCGGGGTCGC
>JAPUHK010000028.1 GCA_027297745.1 Planctomycetota bacterium
CGGGCACGTCGCGCTGCGTCCACTGCGGTGGGCGCCTGAGCGGCCGGGCCCAGCGCGGCGGGGCGGCCGTCGTCACCGAGCTGCCGGACGGCGACGCGCTCGCAGCGCGCGGCTTGGCTCGTCGAAAGCCCCGGCGTTAGCCAAAGCCTGGCGCTTCGATAGAACTTCTTCCCCGGCGCCGGGAAGGAGTGATGTCCCTTCGCTCTCCCTGCGCCTTCTCCAGCTCCGCGCTCAGCTCCCCGATTCGCCGCATGGCGCGAAGCCAGATTTCCGCATTTTTTGCAGTGGAACGTAGGACGTGCTTATAAGCGTTTCGTCCTCTTCGATGTCACTTCAGGACGACCGGTGCCTGTCAAGACCAAGCGATGGAACGACCCCACTGAGCTAGACGACGGATTCCGCCTATTGATCTGTCGGTACCGGCCGCGCGGGGTTCGCAAGAAGGACGAGACCTGGGACAACTGGTGCAAGCACCTCGCGCCGAGCGAAGAGCTGCACGCAGCCTTCTACGGAAAGGGACGTCGGAAACCCATATCCTGGGCAGCATACCGGACCCGCTATCTCCGCGAGATGAAGGGTCAGGAAGAGCAGATATCCGCACTGGCTGAGCGTGTGGCATCTGGTGAGATCATCACCCTGCTCTGCTCCTCAGCGTGCACCACCCCGGCCCGATGCCACCGCACACTCCTAGCCGGCTTGATCCAGGCACGTCTCAAAGAGCAGCCAAACCACGGTTGCCTTACGCCAGCTGAGCGCGTAAGGCGTTAGGCGATTGCGACCCTATCGCTCCATACGCCCTCCGCGCGTTCGCGAGAAAGCGGAGGCTTGCGTCCCGCTACTACCTCCTAGCGCTTGTCAGGATCGCCGATCACGTCCATTGTGAGAGGCGTGACGACGCCCGCCGATCGGCTCGAGCCCGGCGACGCCCTGCTCGTCGTGGACGTCCAGCCCGACTTCTGCCCGGGCGGGGCGCTCCCCGTGGACGAGGGCGACCGGGTGATCCCGGTGCTCAACGCGTGGCTCGCCGGCGCCCGCGAGAAGAAGCTTCCTGTCTACGCTTCGCGCGACTGGCATCCGCCCGAGCATCCGAGCTTCCGGCCGCAGGGGGGACCTTGGCCGCCCCACTGCGTCCAGGACACGCCCGGCGCCGCGTACCATCCGGATCTCGAGCTTCCCGAGGACGCCATCAAGATCTGCAAGGGCACCCGGCTCGACCGGGACCAGTACTCCGCGTTCGACGAAACCGGCCTGGCCGAACACATGAGAAAACGCGGGGTGCGGCGCGTCTGGGTGGGCGGCCTGGCCGAGGACGTGTGCGTGAGGGCGAGCGTCCTCGACGGACGGCGCGAGCGCTTCGAGATGCACGTCATCGCCGCGGCCACCCGGCCGGTCGAGGCGGAGGCGGGCCGAGAGGCGCTCCTCGAGATGCAGCGTGCCGGGGCGGTGATCGAGGATGAGGGATGACGACGCCCTGGGTCACGGACCGCAACGCGGCGCTGCTCACCGACCTCTACGAGCTCACCATGCTCCAGGCCTACTGGGCCGAAGGCATGACCGAAAACGCCGTCTTCAGCCTCTTCGTCCGGCGGCTTCCGCGCGGGCGCAACTTCCTGCTGGCCTGCGGTCTCGACGACGCCCTGCACTATCTGGAGCGCCTCCAGTTCGCGCCCGAGGCCATCGACTTCCTCCGCGAGCGCGAGGAGTTCGAGGACGAGTTCTGCGACTGGCTCGCGGCCCTGCGCTTCACCGGTGACGTGTGGGCGGTGCCCGAGGGAACCCCCGTCTTCGCGAACGAGCCGCTGCTCGAGGTGGTGGCGCCGATGCCCGAGGCACAGCTGCCGGAGACTTACGTGATGAACCAGGTGCAGCTCCAGACCGTCCTGGCCTCGAAGGCCGCCCGTGTGGCGCTGGCGGCGCGCGGCCGCACGGTGGTGGACTTCGGCGTGCGCCGGATGCACGGGACTGACGCGGGACTCAAGGGGGCGCGCGCCTTCCACGTGGCCGGTCTGCACGCCACCAGCAATGTACTCGCGGGCGAGGTCTACGGCATGCCCATCGCCGGCACTATGGCGCACAGCTTCGTCCAGGCCTTCGACGGCGAGGCGGAGGCCTTCCGCGCCTTCACGCGCCAGTACCCCGACACCGTATTGCTGGTCGACACCTACGACACGCTCGAAGGCGTAAGGAAGGTGGTCGCGCTCGCGCGCGAGCTCGGCGACGAGTTCCGCGTGAGGGCAGTGCGCCTCGACTCGGGCGACCTGGCCGAGCTTGCCTTCGGGGCGCGCAAGATCCTCGATGAGGCCGGGCTCGAGCGTGTGGAGATCTTCGCGAGCGGCGGCCTCGACGAGTGGCAGGTGGCCAAACTCGTGGAGCGGGGCGCGCCGATCACGGGCTTCGGGGTCGGCACGCGCATGGGCGTGTCGGACGACGCGCCGTACCTCGACATCGTGTACAAGCTCGTCGAGTACGCGGGCGAGGGTCGCATGAAGCTCTCCCGGGGCAAGAGTCTCCGCCCCGGACGCAAGCAGGTCTTCCGCGTCGAGGAGGATGGCCGCGCCGTGAAGGACGTCATCGCCACCCCCGAGGAGGAGCATCCGGGACGACCGCTGTTGGAGCAGGTGATGGACGGCGGTCGGCGGCTTCCGGCAGGCGAGGTCGGCCTCGAAGCCGCCCGCGCACGCGCCGCCGAAGAGCTGGCGAAGCTCCCCAATCGCATCCTCGCGCTGGAGGACGCCGATCCGCCCTATCCGATTGAGATCAGCGCCGCGCTCGCGAAGGCCACCGAGCAGCTGCGCGAGCGCGTTTCCGCGAAGGAAACCCGGACGACGTCGAGCGGCGGCTGGCCGCGATCCTGAGCGCGGGCCCGCCGGTCGCTCGGGATCGGGGACCGGCGCGAGGCTGAGGCCGCCTTCGCGTTCCTCTATTCCAAGCCCGGCGATCCCGAGTACGGCGCCGGGGGACGTGCGGTAGCGACCCGCTCAGCCGTGGTGAAGGTCCGCCACGATCAGCGCCCGATCCCGTCCGATGGTGTCCGGTTGTGACCAATGGTCGCTCAGTGCCTGTGCAATGACGCCCTCGGCGGGTCGAAGCTCCGGGTTGCCGGCCAGGCCAAGTAGGAGCGAGCGCAGCTGAGACAACATGGACCGCGATCCCCCTTGGGCCCCGACTCTCGAACCTTCGGGTCGGGAAGATTCAGCCGCCCAAGGAGTGTACTGTTTCCGGCGCTGCCCGGGATTCCCGCAATCAGCCCCCCATCGGTCCAGGCTCGGCCGGGCGCGGTGAGCCGTCAGGCAGCGCGTGCCCGCGCTAGGCGCTCAACGGCCAACCCGTCTCGGAACTCCCCGCCTGCCCGGACGAGGGCAGCCAGCTGCGGAGCGTTGATGCGGCGCCAGCGGCGCTCGGCCATGGCGAGTAGCTTGAAGGCCATGAGAAGACCCTTCTGCCGCGTAGCGTTTCGGTAGAGTCCGGTTCGCACCACACAAAGGGAGAGCCCCGAATGCGAATCTCGACTGTTCTTCTCGTGCTCGGGTTGGTCTCCGGGTTGCCCGCTCCCTCAGCGCTGGCAGATGACGAAAATCGGTTCTACTGACCGATGAGCGGAATCGTATACAGCCAGGTGGCTGTACAGAAGGGAGACGGGGAGGGCGAGAAAGCGACCGGCGATCCCTGTGCGCGCTTTGCTCGCATCGATGTGTTCAACGACGGCCGAATCGTCAGGGCAGCACCGAGTACTTGGGAGTTCGACGGTGGCAGCTGTTACAACGCGATCGTTAATCAAGCGAATGAACCCAAACAACTGATGGAAATGCTCGACGGACTCGCCCACGTGATCCTCGTTGAACTCACAGACGATTCGGGACGACCGACCGGTCGTGTGCTGGATGTCTTCGACGCGGGAATAACCAATCCTATCCCGAAATCCGAGAAACCGTGAATGCGGGTGACCTCAGCTTCGACGGCTTCCCTGGGGCGCCTCCAGGTCACCGTGTCTCCGACCCGGGCTCCTCATCGGACGTTGCAAGGGGGGTGTCAGGATAGTCGCGGCGTAACCGCGGACGAATGCGAGTCGTAGGCAAGGTATCGTATCTTCAACTCGCGAATACACGCCTTAATAGCCCGCGCGTTGGGCGGTCCGATAGCACCACAGGAGACCGATTCGTATGTACAAGCTCTACTGGGCACAAGGGAGCGGTGCTATGGCGCCGCAAGCGCTTTTCGAGGAAATCGGCGCCGAGTACGAAAAGATCGTCATTGACTTCGAGAAAGAAGAGCATAAGAGCGACGAGTTTCTGTCCGTGAATCCAATGGGACAGATTCCGGCGCTGGTTTTACCCGATGGCACGTTGATGACCGAAACGGCGGCCATGCTGGTTCATATCGTCGACCGACATCCCGGAGCCAAGCTGGCGCCTCCCGCTGGGAGTGGTGAGCGCGCTCGCTTCCTGCGCTGGCTCTTCTTCCTGGCTTCGAACGTCTACCCCACGATTCTGCGCGTCTACTACTCCGAACGATATTCGACCGATCCGAGTGCCGTGGAAGGCATCAAGGCCGCCGCCGAGGCGGACCTGAACGACCAATTCGAGATTCTCAACGACGCTCTGGATCCCGGGCCGTATCTGCTCGGCGAGACGTTCAGCGCGGTCGACATTCTCCTTTGGATGTTGATCCAGTGGCATCCCGTTCCGACGCGCTTGTTCGAGGACGCTCCGCGCATCAAACAGGTCGCCGGGCTGGTTCAAGCGCGACCCGCCATCGCCCGAACCTGGCGGGAGCACGAAGAGAACTGACCTCGTATTGATCACTCGTGGACAACGCGGCCGCCAACGACGTCGTGGGCGTTGACAGGGTCG
>JAPUHK010000280.1 GCA_027297745.1 Planctomycetota bacterium
CCAAGCTCCACGCACCGATCGGCTGCTCCCGCTGCACGAACGGCTATGCCGGCCGTTTCGCGCTGCTGGAGACGCTCCCGATGACGGACGCCATCCAGCGCATGGTGATCGGTGGGAGGCCGGCGCTCGATATCAAGAAACACGCCATCGAAGAGGAGGGCATGGTCAGCCTGCGCCGCTGCGCCCTGCTCAACGCGGCGCGGGGCAATACCTCCCTGGAGGAGGTCCTGCGCGTCACGATGTCCGACACGGTGCCCGTGGAGAGCTAGAAAGCCAAGAAGCAAGGACAGACAAGCGGGGTCCTAAAGGGCGGCAGGCCCTGGGGACGATAAGCCCGGAGGAAGGCTCGAGACGAAAGCATGCCGTCGTTCAAGTACAGCGCCCGGGATGGCCAGGGACGGTCGGTTTCCGGCAGTCTAAGCGCGAAGAGCCAGGCGGACGCTGTTGCGGAGCTGCGTAAGCGCAACCTGATCGTCCTGGATGTCCGCGAGGGCTTCATGAGCGCCCGCGGCGTGAAGGGCGGCGGGTTCCTCGCGAGCCTGACCAAGGCGCGCGCCGGCGTGCGCACGGACGAGCTGGTGCTCTTCACACGCCAGCTCTCCACGATGATCTCGGCCGGCGTGCCGCTGCTGGAATCCCTCGAGGTTCTCATGGAGCAGGCGGAGTCGGCCGGCTTCCGCGTCGTGTTGGACACGGTCATCGAGTCCGTACGCAGCGGTACCGACCTGAGCACCGCCCTCGAGCGCTACCCGCGCATCTTCAAGCAGATCTACGTCTCCATGGTGCGCGCCGGTGAGGTGTCCGGTCAGCTCGACGACATCCTCGTGCGGCTGGCGGAGTACCTGGAGTCGTCCCAGAAGCTCAAGCGCGAAGTGAAGGCCGCGATGACCTACCCGGTGATCAGCCTCATACTGGTCGTCGGCATCACGATGTTCCTGATGGTCGGCATCGTGCCCAAGTTCCAGGAGATCTTCGAGAGTCTGGACGTGGAGCTGCCCGGGCTGACGCAGAAGGTGCTCCTGGTCAGCGATGCGCTGAAGAACAACATCGTCCTCATGGCCGCCAGTTGCGTCGCGTTCTTCGTGCTGTTGGCGGGCTGGAAGCGTACGAAGGGCGGCCGGCGGGCCTTCGACTGGTTCGTGCTGTACCTGCCCGTCTTCGGGCCCCTGTTCCAGAAGGTGGCTCTGTCGCGCTTCAGCCGCACGTTCTCCACGCTGATCAAGTCGGGCGTGCCGATCCTGGGCGCGCTCGAGATCGTGGCCGAGACGGCAGGCAACACGGTCATCGCCGAGGTCGTGAACAACGCACAGGAGAGCGTGCGCCAGGGCAACACCCTCGCCGAGCCCCTGATGGAGGCCAAGATCATCCCGCCCATGGTGTCCCGGATGATCCAGATCGGCGAGCGCTCCGGCTCCCTCGAGCAACTGCTGGAGAAGATCGCGGATTTCTACGACGACCAGGTGAGCGCCGCCGTGAAGACGCTCACCTCCATGATCGAGCCCATCATGATCGCCATCATGGGTTTCATGGTCGGCGGCATCGTTCTGGCCGTCTTCCTGCCGATCTTCGAACTACAGAAGGCATTGGGTAGAAGCGGTTGACCTCCCCTGCTCGTAGGCGCGTCCTCCTCTATGCCGGCGCTGCGCTGCTGGCCGCGGGGTTGTGCTTCGTCGGGTGGGGACTCGAGATCGCCCCGGACGCCGGAACGCGGCTCGGCGGCGCGGCCGTGATGTTCGAGCTGGGCCAGGTCGACGAGGCCGTCGCAATCTGCCGCCGGACGATCCAAGAGCACCCCGACTGTCTGGACGCGTACATCTACCTCGCCACGTTCCTCGGCGGGTCCGGGAACTACGGCGGGGCGGTCACGGCTTACGACGAGGCGCTCGCGCGGGTCCCGGCCGGGGAGCTGCAGCGCGACCTGATGCTGGACCGTGCCAGCGTGCTCCTGACGGCCGGCCGTCGCGCGGAGTTCGATCGCGCCCGCGAGCGGCTCGCCCGCGGAGGCAGCGACTACCGGGTGCACATGGCCGACGGGATGGCGCAGGCGGAGAGCCGCAACTGGGCCGCCGCCCTCACGTTGTATCGTCAGGCGCTCCAGAGCAAGCCCGAGGACCACGCCCTGCGCTCGCGCATCTTCCAGGCGGAGATGGAGCGCGGCCGCCGGGCGGTCGCGGAGGGACGCTTCGAGGACGCTGCAGGAGCCTTCGATGCAGCCCGGGAGCTTTTCCCGGTCGAGTCGCGCGCACATCTGGAGGCCGCCTCGGCGCGCCTGCGCCAGGGGCGCCCGCTGGAGGCGGTCGAAGTCCTGCGCGAGGTCCGGCCGGACACGCCGGGCGCTCCAGCGCTCGTCTTCGACGCGGCCACGGCGTTCCTCGACTCAGAACGAGACACTCTTGCGTTCTGGGCGCTGCGCGCCGCGGTGCAGGGAGATCCCGAACAGACGCGCGACTTGTTGCGCACCGATCCGGCCTGGACGGCGCGCCAGAGAGACCCGCGCGTCTTGGAGATCTTGGCTTTGACCACGGACCCCGCGGTCCGTTTGACCGGTTCGGATTGAGTGATAGCGTTCGAAAGGTGGACTCCACCGGCGCGGTTTTGCGGCTCAGGGAGGGTGCGTGGTCCCGCGCAATTAGCTGGTTCGATATCAGTTGCTTCGCGAGAAGCAACTGAGGCGATTGGGTTTAGTTTTGTCTGTTCGGAACCATTCAAGGAGCTGACGAGGACATGAAGAAAGAATCCGGTTTTACACTGATTGAGCTGATGATCGTGATCGCGATTATTGCCATTATTGCGGCAATCGCGATCCCGAACCTGCTCTCGGCGCGCCTGAACTCGAATGAGACGGCCGCCATCGCGACTCTGCGGAACATCATTTCCGCGCAGGCGCAGTTCCAGACCACCGCTCGCGCCGATGAGAACAACAACGGCGTGGGTGAGTACGGCACGTTCGGCGAGATGTCCGGTGGACAGGGTGTACGCGGCGCCGCCGTGTTGAAGCCCCCCGTGCTTTCGACCGCCTTCCGCATGGTGAGCGCGGACGGTGAGGTCAGCCGTAGCGGTTACATGTACGCCGTTTACCTGCCCGACGCGGTGGGCGATGGTGTCAAGGAAGCTGCCGGTGGCGGAATGCCCGCCGGTACGGTCGACCCGGACGTAACCGAGACGACCTGGTGCGCCTATGCCTGGCCGACCAACTACGGCAACACGGGCAACCGCACCTTCTTCGTGAACCAGGGTGGCGACATCGTGACGACCGAAGATTCCAACTACCAGGGCCCGAACACCGGTCCGCTTCCCGAGTCTGCCTTCGGCGGCGCCGGGACCTCGATCACCGGGAGCACGGCCACGGGCCAGACTGGCCGCGACGGAAACTTCTGGAAGCAGGCCGGCTAAGCCGGGCTCTTTCAGAGTCAAGCTGTTACGTCAAGAGGGGGCCCTCTGGGGCCCCCTCTTCTTTTGCCTGGTTCCTTGCCGAAGACGTAGCTGCGGGAGAATACAAGTGCGATCTCGAGGGTTCACCCTCATCGAGTTGATGATCGTGATCGCGATCATCGCCATCATCGCGGCCATCGCGATCCCGAACCTTCTGTCCGCGCGCCTGAGCTCGAATGAGACGGCCGCCATCGCGACGCTGAGATCGATCATCTCCTCGCAGGCGCAGTTTCAGACCACCACCCGCGCCGACGAGAACCTGAACGGCGTCGGCGAGTACGGCACGTTCGGTGAGATGTCCGCGGCCGTCGGCGTGCGCGGCGGGGCCGTGCTCTCGCCGCCCGTGCTGTCGACCTCCTTCCGCTCCGTGAGCGCGGACGGCGAGGTGGGGCGCAGCGGCTACCTCTACGCCATCTACCTGCCCGACGCGGTCGCGGACGGCGTCAAGGAGCAGGCCGGCGGTGGCATGGCCGCCGGCGTCGTGGATCCGGACCTCGCGGAGACCACTTGGTGCGCCTATGCCTGGCCGGCCAACTTCGGCAGCTCGGGCAACCGCAGCTTCTTCGTCAGCCAGGCCGGCGACATCGTGCAGGTGTTGGACCAGGTCTACTCGGGCCCGAACGGCGGGCCGGATCCCGAGGCCGCCTTCACGGGGGCCGGGACCGCCATCACCGGCAACACCGCGTCGGGCGCCACCGGCCGCGACGGCAACTTCTGGCGCGCCGTGGGCTCGTAGGGCGCGCCGCGCGTTCGAACGCAACGGGTAGCCGCAACGTAGGGCGGCCACACAGGGCCGCCCTCCCGTCCACCAACCTGTTGGATGCCCGGCTCACGCGGCCCCGACCCCCCCCAAAGTCCGGGCTTCTCGACGCCCGGGGGAAATGTCGAAAAAACTAAACCTTCGATCGGCAAAGGGTCGATAGGGGGCCGGAGCGCGAGGAGGGGCCCACGGGCCCTGAGCCGTAAGTGAAGAAGGTCAGCATCATTCTGCCGGCCTATGATGAAGCCGGCCCCCTGAAGAAGATCCTGCCCCGTTTGTGCGCACTCGAGCGCGAAGCGGAGGGCAGGTATACGTTCGAGGTCGTCGTAGTCGACGACGGCTCTACGGACGACACCGCGCAGGTTGCGCGCGAGGGCGGCGCCCGGCTGGTCCGCCATCCCTATAACATCGGGAACGGGGCAGCGGTCAAGTCCGGCATCCGCGCCGCGGGCGGCGACATCGTCCTGCTGATGGACGCCGACGGGCAGCACCAGCCCGCGGACGTGTGGCGCCTGCTCGACGCGCTCGAAGGCCACGCCATGGCCGTCGGCGCGCGCCGCAAGGGCAGCCACGCGGGGATCCTGCGCGCCATGGCGAACGGGGCCTACAACCGCCTGGCTTCGTACGTCACCTCGTTCCGCATTCCCGACCTGACCTCGGGCTTCCGCGCGATTCAGGCGCCCGTCGCGCGGCGCTTCCTGTACCTGCTGCCCAACAAGTTCAGCTACCCGACGACGCTCACGCTGGCGTGTTTGCGCACGGGGTTGCCCGTCGCGTACGTCCCGATCGATGCCCTCAAGCGCGAGGGCAAGAGCAAGATCAAGATGCTCAAGGACGGGACGCGCTTCTTTCTGATCATCCTGAAGATCGCCACGTTCTTCAGCCCGTTCCGCATCTTCTTCCCCCTGTCGCTGCTCTCCTTCCTGCTGGGGGCCGCGTACTACCTCTACACGTTCCTCACGCAGCACCGCTTCACGAACATGGCCATGCTGCTGTTCGTCCAGGCGGTGATGCTCTTCGTGCTGGCGCTGATCTCCGAGCAGATCGCCCAGCTGCGTTTCGACCGCAGCGAGGAGGACCCACGGGCATGAGGGTCCTGTACTTCGGCACCTACAGCGTGGGGGCCGGCTATCCGCGCAACACGGTCCTGATCGAGTCACTGCGCTCGGTGGGGGTCGAGGTGCACGAATGCCACGTGCCGCTGTTCGGCGGGCCGTCCCAGAAGATCGCCGCAGCTACGACGCTGCGGGGGGCGCTCTGGTACGGCCTGCGCGCGGCGACCGCCTGGCTGCGTCTCGGCGCGCGTTTCTTCACGGCGGGCCCGCGCGACGTGGTCGTGGTGGGCTACACGGGCCACCTCGACCTGTTTCTGGCCCGCACCCTGTCCACTTTCACGCGCCGCCCGCTCGTGCTGGACGCCTTCCTGTCGCCCTACGACACGATCGTGGGGGACCGGGCGCTGCTCCACCCGCACAGCTGCGCCGCCCGCGCCCTGTTCCATTTCGAGCGGGCGAGCCTGCACCTGGCCGACCGTGTCCTGACCGACACGCAGGCGGGCGCGGAGTTCCTGGCGCGCACGTTCGGACTGCCGCTCAGCCGCTGCGTCGCCGTGCCGGTCGGCTCGCTGGTGCGCGGCCCGGTGTTGACGCGTCGCAGGACGCCTGTGGCGGCTCGCCTCTCGCCTGGCGGTGACGTACTCACGCTGCCGCCGCCCGCGCCGTTCCGCGTGCTGTTTGCCGGCTCGTTCGTGCCCCTGCAGGGGTTGCCGTACATCCTCGACGCGGCCGCGGCCGCGCCCGAGATCGACTTCCGCATCGTCGGGGACGGACCCGACGGACCGCAAGTCGAGCAGGAGGTCCGCGAACGAGGGCTGAGCAACGTGGACCTGGTGCGCCGCTTCATGACGCGCACCGAGCTCGAGGGCTTCATGACCGAGGCCGATGCTGTGCTCGGGGTATTCGGAACCGCCCCCAAGACGGCGCGGGTGATCCCCTGCAAGGTCTATGACGGCCTCGCGGCGGGCCGCGCCGTCGTTACGGGGGACACGCCGGCTGCGCGCGAGCTGTTGACCGACGGCGAAGACGCGCTGCTCGTCGACCGTTCCGACCCCGGATCGCTGGCCGCCGCGCTGCGCCGGCTGCGCGACGAGGCGGGGCTCCGGGACCGCCTGCGCAGGAACGCGCGCCGCCTGGCCCACCGCAGCTTCAGCCCCGAGGCGATCGGCATGCTGCTCCGGGGCGCGTTGCAGGAGCTTGTGCAGACGTGAGGATCGGCGTCAACGGCCTGTGCTGCAACGAGTCGATGACCGGCATCGGCCGCGTCGCGCTGAGCACCATGCGCGCGCTGCTCGAGCTGGACCCGCACAACGAGTACTTCTTCTTCCTGCCGCGCGACGCGCCGCGAGACCTCTCCCTCGAGGCGGACAACCTGGTGCTCGTCCGCACGGAGGTCTCGCTCAAGGACCCGGTGCGCAGCACGCTGTTCGAGGAGTTCACGATGCCGCGCCGCTTGCGCGGCGCCCGCGTGGACCTCTACTACGCGCCGAGCTTCCTGTTGCCTGCTTTCCCCGGCGCGCGTACCGAGATCGTCTGCATCCACGACTTCGCTTTCCGCCTGTACCCCGAGACCAAGAGCACGCTCTTCCGCGCGTACATGAACGCCCGCCTGCCGTACGCCCTCAAGCGGGCGCAGCGCATCGTGTGCGTTTCGCAGGCGACCGCCGACGACCTCGTGTTGCTGTTCCCCGAGGTCGAGCGGGAGCGCGTGCGCGTCGTGCGGCCGGGCGTGGATTTGAAGCTGTTCCGGCCCGATCGCCGCGTGGCGCGGGCGGACCCGCCCTTCGTGGCCTTTGTCGGCAACGACGACCCGCGCAAGAACGTGCGCAGTCTCGTCGACGCCTTCCCGGTCTTCCGCGCGCGCCTGCGCCCGCACCAGTTGGTCGTCGTAGGCCCCACGGAGAGGCCGGCCAATCACGGGCGCGAGGTGGTGGTGAAGGGCTATCTCAGCGACACGCAGCTGGTGGAGCTGTACCGCCAGGCGTCGATGGTGGTGCACCCGTCCTTCTACGAGGGCTTCGGGCTGCCCGTGCTGGAGTCGATGGCCTGCGGGACGCCTGTGGCCTGCGCCAACATCCGCGCCTTCCGCGAGGTGGCCGGGGACTGCGCCACGTACTTCGACCCGCGCAATCCCGTGGCCATCGCGGACGCCATGGAGGAGCTGGCCTCGGACGACGCCTCGGCCGAGGAGCGCGCGCGGCGCGGCGTGCGCCGCGCACGGAAGCTCACATGGCAGCGCACCGCCCGCGAGCTGCTCGAGGCCTTCGAAGAGGCGGTGTCGTAATGCGCGTCGCGCTGCACGTCGTGGCCGGGTCGCTCGGCGGCCCGCGCACCTACGGGATCGCGCTGGCGCGCGCCTTGGCGTGTCGCGACGACCTCGAGCTGACGGTCCTGACCGACCGGCCCGAGGCCTTCCCCGGAATCCGCTCGGTCAAGTTGCCGCGCATGCGGCCGCTGGCCGACCACATCGTGACGCCCGCGGTACTGCAGCGCCTGCAGCCCGACGTCTACCACAACACGAAGAACGTGCTCCCGTTCGTGGCGCCTTGCCCGGCCGTCGTGACGGTCCACGACCTGGCCTACCACCACTTTCCGGAGACCTTCTCACGGGCCGCGCGCATCTACCTGCGTGCGCACACCGTGCATGCCGTGCGCCGCGCGTCGCGGGTGGTGACCGTGTCGCAGCACGCGCGCCGGGATCTGATCGAGACCCTGAAGGTGCCGGAGCACAAGGTTGCCGTGGCCTACAACGGCGTCGCCAAGAGCTTCCGGGACGCGCTCCCCCCGCAGCCGCTCGCGGACTTGCGGCGGCCCTACGTGCTCTCGGTGGGAACGATCCAGGCCCGCAAGAACCTCGATGTGCTGGTGGATGCGATCGAGCTGGTGCGCAACCGGGACGGGCTCGACGTGGAGCTGGCCATCGCCGGCCGCCGCGGCTGGCGCACCGAAGCCTTCGACCGCGCCGTGAAGCGCACGCCCGTGCGGCTGCTCGGTGTCGTCGCAGAGGCCGACCTGCCGGCCCTGTACGCGCACGCCGCGGTCTTCGTGCAGCCCTCGTCCTACGAGGGTTTCGGGCTGACGGCGGCGGAGGCGATGGTCATGGGCGCGCCCGTGGTCGCTGCGAACGCCGGCAGTTTGCCGGAGGTCGTGGGGGACTGTGCCCTGCTCGTCCCGCCGCGCGATGCGAAGGCCCTGGCCGAGGCGCTGCTGCGCCTGCTCGAGGATCCGCAGCAGGCGCGCGAGCTGGGGGAGGCGGGCCGTGTGCGCGCGCAGCGCTTCACGTGGGAAGCTTCGGCCGAGGCGCACGTCGCCGTCTACCGCGCGGTGGCGCACAGGGTGGCGGTATGAGCGGGCTTTGTGCCTGGCTGCGGGCCGAGGTCCGCCGCGCTCCGCTGCTCTACGCGGTGCTGCTCGTGATCGCGGTGTCCTTCGCCGCGTACGGCAACTCGTTGCAGGGCGGCTTCCACTACGACGACTCGCATCACATCGTGCGCAATCCGTTCGTGCGCGATCTCGCGTACGTCCCGCAGTTCTTCACCGATCCCGATCTGTTCAGCGCCCTGCCGGGACACCGCATGTACCGGCCGGTCGTGATGACCAGCTACGCCCTGAACTATTCCTGGGGCGGCTACCGTCCACTCTTTTGGCGCCTCACCGCCCTTGCGCTCCACGCTTTCGGCGCGGTGGGTGTCCTGCTGACCTTCCGCCTGCTGATCCGGACGTTTCACAACATTCCGTCCGGAACGGCGACGGGAGCCGGACTCGTAGCCGCCCTTTTCCTTGCGCTCCACCCGGTCTTCTCGGAGACGGTCAACTACGCCAGCGCGCGCTCCGGCCTGCTGGCCACGGGCTTCGTCCTGTGGGCGCTCTACCTGCACCTGCGCGCGGAGCAGGCGTCCCGGCCCTGGCTGCGCGTCGCGGGCTGGACCCTGTCGCTGCTGTGCTTCCTGACGGCGCTCGGGTCCAAAGAGATCGCCATCGTCTACCCCGCGCTGCTGCTGGCCGTGGTCTGCCTGCGGGGCGGGGGGGCTGCCTGGCGCGCGGTGCTGCCCGCGGCCTGCGTCGCCTTGCTGTACTTGGGCGCGCGGCACCTGCTCTTGAACAACGCGGTGATCGATTTCACTGCCCACGCGCGGAGCGTGCAGCACGCGGAGCCCGGAAGCGGAGCTTCGCGTCCCGTGCTCTTCAACCTGTACACGCAGGCGCGCGTGCTGCTGATGTATCTGGGGCTGTTCGCCGTGCCCATGGGCTTGACGGTGGACCGCTACGTCCGCGTCTCCGAGACCCCCTTCGAGCCGGGCGTGTTGCTCGGCGCGGCCACGGTCTGCGTGATGCTCGTCATGGCCTGGCGGCTGCGCAAGACGCGACCCCTGACCAGCCTGGGCCTGGTGTGGTTCCTGGTCGCGCTGGCGCCCACCTCCTCGATCATCCCACTCAACGTGATCATGAACGAGCACCGGTTGTACTTGCCGGGCGTGGGTCTCGCTTTCGTCGTGGCGGACACGTGGGGACACCTGCGGGTCGGGGGAGTCGCCGCGCGCTGGGCGCGTTTCGCGTTGCCGGCCGCCGCCTGCCTGCTGCTGGCCTCGACGTGGGTGCGCAACACGGACTGGCGCGACTCGCAGCGGCTGTGGGCCGCCGCGGTCGAGGTCTCGCCGCGCTCGCACGTGGCCTGGAACAGCCTCGGCGTCGAACGCCGCGACGGCGGTGACTTCGAGGGCGCGGCCGAGGCCTTCCACAAGTGCTTGGCGTTGCAGCCGTACTCGTGGAACGCGACCTTCAACCTCGGTACGCTGCATCTCTGGCGCGGCCGCGAGAGCGGGGACCAGGCGCTGCTGGCCGAAGCCCGCAAGTGGCTCGCGCGCTCGCTCGAGGTGCGGCCCGACGCCACGCGTTCGCGCTGGTTCTTGGCCGAGACCCTGTGGGCGCAGGGGCACAAAGAGGAGTCGCGCGCGGCCTTCGGGCGGCTGGCCTGCGAGTCGTCGCGGCTGTTCGAGATGACCCGCTTCCCGCTGGCGCGCATGGAGATCGACCGCGGGCGGCTCGACGGTGCGGAGGCCTACTACCGCGAGGCATTGCACGCGCGGAACGATCCCGTTGCTGCGCATCTCGGCCTGGCGGAGGTGGCTCGTTTGCGCGGCGACCGCGGGGGGGCGCGGCAGCGCGCGTTGGATGCGGCGCTGGCGCGACCGCACTCGCCGGAGCCGCACACGTACCTGGCACGCCTGGAGCCCGGCACGCCCCGGGCGGTCCGGCACCTGTTCGAGGCCGAGCGTCGCGGGTTCATGCCCTCACCCGAGGAGCGCGCGCGAATCTTGCACGGAGTTGCCGAGTAAGAGAGAAGGCCATGAGGACCGCCACGGACCGGACCCGCTTCGAGCCGACCGACGGCTCCTGGAGCGACTACGCAGCGCACGAGGGCCTGCGCAGCGTGCTCGATCCCCGCGACGAGGAGGGGATCAAGAACGCCTACATCGATGCCATGCACAAGACGGCGCTGCGCCACGCCGGCCTCCCGCAGGCCCACGAGGTCGTGCTGGACTACGGCTGCGGGACCGGCCGGCTGACCCGTTACCTCGCGCCGCGCAGCCGCGCGGTGGTGGGCACGGACATCACCAGCGCCATGCTTCGCGGGGCTCTACGCGAGGGGGGCGCGCCGAACACCGTGTTCAGCCACATCGACGGCGTACGCCTGCCGCTCCGGGACGCGTCGGTCGACCTGGTGGTGTCGGTGTACGTGCTGCAGTACTTCGTCGCCGAGCGCGATGCGTACGGCGCGGTGCTGCAAGAGTTCGCGCGCGTGCTCAAGCCCGGCGGCCGCTGCATCTTCATCGAGCAGGTCAGCTACTCCGGCACGTCCTCCGGGTCCGTGGCGGAGGGCGCCGGACCCCACGACTACCTGGACGGGGACGCGCCGGTGCGCTTCCGGGTGCTGCAGCAGGGCGCGGTGCGCCTGGCCCGCCCCGGTGCTTTGGTGCGCAACACGCTGCTGCGCCGCGGCTTCCCGCGCTTCCTGCGCAGGCCGGTGCAGCGCGCGGTACTGCGCAGAAACCTCCAGCGCCGTCTGGAAGATCTCCGGCACCAACCCTACGTGGACTGGATGTTCCACCTGAAGCGGAAGGATTGAACGATGTTTTTCCGGTTCTTCCGCTTCCTGCGCTGGTCCTTCAAGGACGCCTACACGCGCTTCCGCATCCAGGAGCGCTTCGGCGGGCACGAGGTCCTCGCTGCGACCGTGCGCATCGTCTCCCCGCACCGGCTCGACTGCGGCGACGGGGTGTACATCGACCACGGCGCCTACCTGCATTGCGGGGACTGCGAGTGGTGTAGGGACCAGGGGTCGATCACCATCGGGCGCGGTTCGTACATAGGGCCGCAGAGCATCCTGTTCGGCATGGGCGGGATCGATATCGGCGAGGACGTGATGATCTCGCCGAACGTCGTGGTCAGCTCGGTGCAGCATCCCTACCGCGACACCTCGAGCCCGATGTACCGGCAGCCGCGCGTGTACGAGCCGGTCGTGATCGAGAGCGACGTCTACATCGGCAGCAACGCCGTGATCACGCCGGGCGTGCGCATCGGCAAGGGCGCCGTGGTCGGCGCGGGCGCCGTGGTGACACGCGACGTGGCGCCCTACGCGATCGTCGTGGGTGTGCCGGCGCGGCCCACTTCCTCACGCAACACGGAGGCGGCTCAGAGCAGCTCGTCGTAGACGGCCTGCACCGACGCGACATGCCGCGCCACCGTGAAGCGCTCCTGCGCCCGCTCGCGCGCCCGCCTACCCATGCGTTCGCGCAAGGCCGGGTCGTCGAGCAGGCGCCGGATGGCCGCGGCCAGCGCGCCGGAGTCGCCGGGCGCCACGAGCAAACCCGTTTCTCCTTCGTCGATCAGCTCGGGGATACCGCCCGCGCGGGTGCCGATCACGGCCTTGCCCCCGGCCTGCGCCTCGGCGATGGAGCGCCCGAACGGCTCGGGCTCGTTCGAGGGATGCACGAGCACGTCCAGCGCGGCCATGACGCGGGGCATGTCGTCGCGCCGTCCGAGGAAGCGCACCCGATCGCTGATGCCGAGCTCCGTCGTGAGCCGCTCCAGGGAGGCTTTGTAGTCCGCGAGGCGCTGCTGCGCGCTACCGAAGGTCACGTCGCCCACGATCCAGAAGACCGCGGGCGCCTCGATCTGCGCGGCGGCCTCGAGCAGCTCCCGATGTCCCTTCCAGGGATCGAGGCGGCCGACCATGCCGATCACGGTCTCGCCTGCGGCCACACCGAGCTCCGCGCGGACACTCTCGCCGTCGGCGCCGGCGAAGAAGGCCGCGTCTACGCCGTTGTAGACGACGCGCAGCTTGTCTGCGGGCCCGCCCAGAGCCGCGGCGGTGGCGGAGGAATTGGCCAGCACGCGATCCGCACGCCGGCAGGCCCAGCGGCCGACGCCCGGGTAGCTCAAGTCGCGCAGATGCCACACGCACGGGACGGAGCCGCGCCGCGCCGCACTGAGTCCGCAGTACCCCGCGATGAGCGTGTTCGTATGCACGAGGCGTACGCGCTGG
>JAPUHK010000281.1 GCA_027297745.1 Planctomycetota bacterium
GCCCGGCCAGAACATCAGCCGCTTCTACTGGTTCAAGCGCCCGGGCGCCGAGCGCACGATCATGGAGGTCTTCGTGCATGAGCTCACGCACCATTGGCTCGAGCGCCGCTGCCCACGCTTCACGTGGGAGGACATGAATCACAACGCCCTGACGCGCGGCTTCTGGATCGTGGAGGGCTTTCCGACTTTCATGCAGGAAGGGCGCTACGACGTGGACAAGATGGTGTGGACGCACTTCAACCCCCACTCCTTCACGCTCGACGTCGTGTCCACGCTGGCGGCGGAGGGCAAGCTGCTCGACTGGGAGACGGTCTACCCGCTCAACCAGGCCGAGTTCGCGCAGCTGAGCCACAAATTCGACAAGCCCGCGCGCTTGCGCTGGGCGCTGCACGGCGTCAGAATGTCGGACACGAACCTCTTCTATCAGCAGTCCGCAGCCACCTGCCAGTTCCTCTACCACGGAGAGAAGGGCAAGTACCGCAAGCAGCTGGCCGACTACGTGGCGGCCTACTACACCGGCAAGAACTCGAAGCTCGACATCGACAGGGCCTTCGGCCTCAGCCCGAACGAGCTCGGCGAAAAGACCGTCGCCTTCGCCGGCAAGGTGATGAAGGGCTGGAAGCCCAAGAAGTAGTTCGACGCTCCGGCGGTGCTAGCGTTCTCGTGCTCGTTCTCTGCTGAACGGTCCAGTCGAGCACGAAACGAGTACGAGCACGGAGAGCTACGGCAACTCGCCCGAGATCGCATACCGGAGTAGCTGCACCACCTGCTCCGGGGTCTGCGCCACGGCCTGAGCGGCGCCGTCCACTTCCTTGAGCGCGTGCGTGAGCTCGGGCGGGTGCACGGTGATCAGCGGCTTGCCCAACGCGGCGGCCTGGCCGGCATCGAAGGCCGCGTTCCACTGCTTGTACTTCTCACCGAACTTGACCACGACCACGTCGGCGTTGCGGATCAGCGTGCGGGTGCGGATCGCGTTGACCCCCGCGCCCTTGTGATCCTTCCAGAGCGCCTGCTCCTCCGGACCCAGGATGCGCACGCCGCAGTCGTCGCTGGACGGATGGTCGGTAACCGGGCCGGTCAGGTCCACGGGCAGATCGGCTGCGCGCACGCCCTCGGCAACCCGCTCCCGCCAATCACTGTGAATCTCCCCCGCCAGATAGACCGTCCATCTCATGATTTCCTCCAGCCGTCGCAAAGACCTTGCATCCGCACGATAAAGGATCTTTCACCCGCACGCCTCCACCCGCGGCAGATCCCGGAACGCTCCCCACGGCCCCGAGTTTGCTCTAGCCTGGACGGACCCAAGGGAGGTGTGCGGATGAACAAGCCCGTTCTCATCGGTGCGGCCTGGTGCGCGAGCCTCGTGCTGGCCTGGTTCCTTGGCTCGAACGCGGTGGAGGCCCCGTCCTATCGTGCCGACCGCGATGCCGAAGACCGCACGGTGGACCGCTCAGGGGCGGAGCGCACTTTGCTGGAGAGCTCGGGCATGCGCTTCTCCGGGAAGGTCCCGGACAAGACGCGCACGCCGGCCGGACGCAAGCCGAAGCGCGACGCTGCCGCGAACACGGAAACGGCGGAAGAGTCAGTCGGGCCGTTCACGCTCGAAGGCGTCAACACCGCCGCCGAGCTGAGCCGGCGCTTCATGGCGTATGCGGACCGCAAGCTCAAGGAAGGCCCCGAGGGACGGCTCGAGCTGTACCGGGCGCTGGACGGCCTGACGCAAGGCCCCGAGCTGCACCGCCTGTTCCGCAGCGAGGCGGACATCGCGCCGCTGGCATATCCGTGGTTCAAGTTCCTGATGGACCGCAACCACCAGGTCGCGGCGCTCATGGAGGACCTCTACAAGAAGGCCGCTAGCGAGCCCGCGTGGTTCGAGGGCACGGATGACGACACGCTGGAGATCTTCACGGAGGGCATGGCCGTCATGCTGCCGGGCTTCGCCGACGCGGAGATGATGGAGCGCATGACGGGATACGTCGAGCAGATCCTGCAGCATGACAAGGAGCGCGTGCCGAAGGCGGTGCAGCGCAACCGGCGCGAGTTCCAACGCAATCTCGAATTCTGGAGCGGGCCGGTGTCGGCGGAGGATGCGCTACAGCAATTGCAGGACCCGAGCCTGTCGAACGCCGCCGCCATGGAGCTGCTCAGGCGCGTCGACCCCAGCGCGCTCAAGGGCATCGATGTGCAGCCCATCCTTGTGACCGCCCTGAAACAGGGCAATCGCAACGCGATGGGGGTGATTGCGAAGCTGGGCGCCGGCGCGGGCGACCAGCGCGTGTTCGACTCGGCTTTCATGGAGGCGATCGGGGCGGGCAGCTACAACCAGTGGCAAATCCGCACCTATCTGGACGTCACCCGGCGTTCCAAGTGGGCGGACGCGCGCTACTTCATGGAGGAGGGTCTCAGCCGGGGCGGGAAGACGGCCGAGAGGTTTGGCATGGCGCTCGGCTGGATGCCGGAACAGCCGCCCAAGGAGTTCATCGAGCAGGTGCTCGACGGCTATGTCCTCCCGGAACACGTGCAGACGCATCTGCGCAACCGCTTCGGCATCAAGTAGCGAATAGACTGGGGCGGACGGGCCCGGGGCCCGTTTGGCAGGGCATGCGCAGCCTCTGGATAGCACTGCTCGCGTTCTGCGCCGTCGCGGCGTGGATGCTGCTCGCGCGCGAAGGCGACGACGCGCGCCACGGCGTGCGCTCGCCTGCGAAGGGTCAGGACTCCAGGCGCGCGCACGCACGAGACTACAGACAGAGGCGCGGGCGCGTTGCCGGGTCGCAGCAGGACAGCGCCGCGCCTCCGACTCACGCCGACGGGTGGGGCGGTGCCCCCCCTCCCTGGCCGATGGAAGTGACAGTCGTGTCTGCGCAGGACGACTCTCCCATTGCGGGCGCGCAAGTCGGGTTTGATGCACCGCCGGGAGACTGCACCGGAGGATTCACGGATGAGCGCGGGATCGCCCAGGTTCTGTGTGGAGAGCATGCAGGGATGGTCTGGGTGCGCAAGGCGGGATTCCTGCTCTCACATGCCGAACTGGAGCCGCCCGCGATACGAGTGCGGCTGACAACGGGGATCCCGGTTCGGGGGCGGGTGATCTACGCGGACAGCGGAGAGCCGGTCGCCGGCGCCAGAATAGAGGTGGAGGACCGCGACCTGTACGAGAACATCGGGCGCGAGAAGACCTCGGCGGACGGTCGCTTCGAAGTGCCGGCCGTCCGCTCCAACCACCCGTTCAAGCTCACCGTCTCCAAACAGGGCTTCGTCACGGTCGGGGCGACGTACCGCCGCACCGGACCGGGCCCCGAACTCGTCGTGCGCTTGGGAGCCGGCGGGCGCGTTTCGGGCGTTGTTACGGACGCCTCGGGAACTCCGCTGGCGTCCGCCGCTCTCGTGATCGCCCCCGACGGCGCGAAGATACCAGAGGGAGTGGGGCCCGACTTCGGTGGCACGCCGCGCTCCTTCGACGCGCGCACGGTAAGTGATTCGAAGGGAGGCTTCGCTTTCGCGGGCCTCCCTCTGCCCGGACGCTACTTCGTCTACGGAGTGCGCAGGCCTCATGTCGGCCGCTCAGCGCCCTTCGTCCTCACGGAGGCGCAACCGCGCCGGAACCTCGAGCTTCGGCTCCATCCCTCGGCAACGCTCGAGGTCTATCTGTTCGCTCCGGAAGGAGAGGAATACACGGTCGCCGAGGTGACGGTGCGCGGAAGCGGGCAGGGCCGCGACGACGGGGATGACCAGGGCGATCATTGGCGGTTCGAGCAGCTGGAAGCGGGATCCTACGAGGTGTACGTGGATCCGGCGGACTGGCTGCCGGCCCTGAAACGGGTTCTGTTGGCGGCGGGCGAGCGCAGAAGGCTGGACTTTCATCTGCGACCCGGCCTGCGACTGACGGGGACCGTCGTGGACGGCAACGGCCGGCCCCAAGAAGACGTGTACATCGAGTGGCTGGGCGAACGCCGAGACGGTTGGAGCGTTTCTCGCGTGTACTCAACTGAGGAGGATGGGAGCTTCGAGTTGTCCGGGCTGCCACAATTGAAGGGACTGCTGCGCATCCTGGGCCCCCCAACTCTGTGGCGCGAGGTGGTTCCGGGCGCCGGGCCGCTCGAGATCGTGCTCGGGGGAGAAAAGCCCGGCATTGCGGGTCGGCTAAAGCTCGTCGAACACAAGCTCTTCTACGAGATCTCGTATGAGGGCGGCAACCTCTCGGGCAGCACCAAGACGAGCGCGTCCGGCGCTTTCGAGGTCCTCGGTGTCCCGGCGGGCAAGCGCTTTCACGCCGTCCTCCGCCCCCACGACCACGCCCCCATGCTCTTCCGCGACCTGAAAGTCGAAGCCGGCGCCGTCTTGGACCTCGGAGAGCTCACTCCGGATCCGGGAGTCACTCTCCGAGGACGAGTCCTCACCTCTGCGGGCGAGCCGATCGAGGGGGCGCGCGTGGAACCCACGGTCGCTCTGTGGGTCCCCGAATGGCGGCCGACCTGCCGGACCAATCGTGAGGGGCAGTGGAAGTTGGAGCTGATGCCCCAGGCGGCAGTGCGGCTCGAAGTAACGGCCGAGGGCTACCCACGGGCCTGGCCGATGGTTGAGATAACGGCGACTCCCGAGGTGCTGGACGTGGTCCTGCCTCAGGGGGGCAGAGTGGCGGGCCTGATCTCGGACGCCTCGGGCAAAGCGTTACCCGGCGCCCAGGTCGTTGCTTACCCGGTCCGCGAGGACGGCACGCTCGATCGCGAGCGCTATGCGGACCTCGTCGTGGATCACCTCGGCCGCATGCGGGGGCTACTCCTGCCAGGCCGCTACCAATTGATGTACTACTCGGACGACCGGTGGACGCCCGCGCCGAGCCACGAGTTCACGATCACGGACGGCGAGACGACCGCGGTTGAGTTCCGGATCAAATGAGCCGACGCTAAAGGGTGGAATGCTGAAGCCGCGCGCGAAGCTGACCGTGCTGTTCGACGGCGAGTGCGGTTTCTGAAGCTGGACGGCCCAGGTGTTCAAGCGCCTGGACCGCTACGATCGCGTCGCGGTCGTTCCGTTTCAGAAGCCCGGTACACCGGAGGCGTACGGTCTCACCGCGCAAGACTGCGAGGACGCGGCCTGGGCGGTGGACACAGACGGCCGGCGCTATCGCGGCGCGGGTGCGATCAACGCCGCGCTGGGGCGCGTGCTCGGCCTCCCGCTCTTGTGGATCTACGAGCGCCCGCTGTCGCGCCCCGTGCAGGACGCGGTCTACGCCTGGGTCGCGCGCCATCGCCGCCGCCTGCCCGGCGTCACGCCCTACTGCAAGACCCACGCGCGCTCCTGCCACTAGTCTGCTCTGCGCCTTTGCGTTTCACCATTCGGTAGCCATGTTGTCGTCGGTGACCACG
>JAPUHK010000282.1 GCA_027297745.1 Planctomycetota bacterium
CCTTGAGCTCTTCGACGATCAGATAGGCGCTGGGCACGATGTAAAGCGTCAGCAGGGTCCCGAACAGCATGCCGAAGCAGATCGTCGAAGCGAAGGGCGACCAGAGCTTGCTGAATCCGGTCAGGCCGATGGCCATCGGCAGGAGCCCGGCGATGGTCGTCACCGTGGTGAGCAGGATCGGGCGCGCCCGCAGCCGGCAGGCCTCGTCCACCGCGGCTCGCGGCCCGCGGCCAGCGCCCCGCCGCTTGTTGATGAAGTCGACCAGCACGATGGCGTCGTTCACCGCGATGCCGATCAAGCCCACCATCGCGATGCCCGCCATGATCGTGAAGGGGTTGCCCGTGACCAGCAGGCCCACGACCACGCCGATGAAAGCGAACGGCACGGTCAGGAGCACGATCAGGGGCTGCACGTAGGACTTGAACTGCGCGGCCAGCAGCATGTAGATCACGACGAAGGCCACCATGAACGCGTCGCGCAACGAGCGGAAGGACTTCTGCGTCTCTTCGAACTCACCGCCGAAACGCAGGGTCACGCCGGGGAAGGGTGCCAGGAACTCCTCGTTGTCGAAGCGCCGGCGCAAGCTCTCGTTCACGGTGCTGGCGCTGGTGCGCTTCTCATCGATCGTCGCGGTCAAGAGCACCGTGCGGCGGCCGTTGTAGCGGTAGATGCCGGCCGGGGCGCGCACGGCCTCCACGCGGGCCACGTCGCCCAGCGGCACGCTCACGCCGGAGGCGGTGCGCAAGCGCACGCGCGCGATGGCGGCCAGGTCCGCGCGGTCCTTGGGATCCAACTTGACGCGCACGTCTGCGTCGTCCCGGCCGCCCGGGTCCTTGAAGATGGAGACCACCTGCCCCTCGTTCGCGGTGGCCAGCAGTCTGGCGGCCTGCGCGAAGGTGATGCCGTGCGTCGCCGCCGGGCCCGGACGCAGGTGCAGACGGTACTCCACGCGCCCCTCGTGGTAGTTGTGCTGCGCCCCGGTCACGCCCGGCTGCGCCTCGAGCACCGCCTTGATGCGCGACGCGACCTGCTCGGCCAGCTGCAGGTCGTCGCAGGTGACGCGCACCGCCACCGGCTTGCCGACCGGAGGGCCGTCCTGTTGCGGCTCGGCGGCCACCTTGACGAACTTGCGCAGGCGCGGCGCCAGGGCGCGCTCTTGCGGCGTCCGGGGATCGTTGCGCACCTGATCCAGGCGGTCGCGCGCGTACTCCTGGATGACGACGGGATCGATGCCCGTGCCTTGTTTGAGCGAGATGAAGCTCTGGGCGAGGTTGGGCGCCACGATCAACTGGTTCTCGGGCGTGAAGGTCAGGCCCGAGCTGGTGGTCCAGGCTTCGATCTGCCCCTTGAAGGGCCCCTCGCTGTTGATCAGGTCCAAGAACTCGTCTACGGCGGCGGAGGCGTCGAGCGTCTCCTGCAGCGAAGCGTCCGGCGACATCTCCATGTTGATCAGGAAAACCTGGAAGTCGGAGGGGAAGAGGACCGTGTCGAGGCGCATCGCCAACGACTGCGCGAGCGTGGCGACGGCCAGGATCACGGCGATGGCCGCGTACTTGTAGCGCAGCACGAAGTTCAGCGTGCGCTCGTAGCGCCGCCGCAGCGCCGGGCCGAAGCTGCGGCCGAAGCGGCCGAGCACGCGCCGCAGCACGCCGCGTCGGTCGGGCTCCGTCGCGTGCTTGTTCTTGCGCAGCCGCTGCCCGAAGTCCAGATAGTGCACCGGGAGCACGATGAAGCACTCGAAGAGCGACGCCAACAGGGTGACCACGACCACCTTGGGGATGATCGAGAAGAACTCGCCGGTGACGCCGACCATCATCAACATGGGCAGGAAGGCGGCCATGGTGGTGAGCGTCGAGTTGAGCACGGGCCCGACCACCTCCCGGCTGCCCTCGATGATCGCGTCGCGCAGGCCGAGGCCCTCTTCGAGGCGGCGGTAGATGTTCTCGAGCACGATCAGCGCGTCGTCCACGATCACGCCCGAGATCAACACCATCGCGAACAGCGAGATGGCGTTCACGGACACGCCGATGGCATCCATGAACAGCAGCGCCGTCAGGAAGCAGAAGGGAATCCCGATCACGGCCAGGACGGCGTTGCGGACGCCGATGCCGGCCGACAGCACGAGGAAGATGAGCGCGATTCCCCAGCCCAGGTTGGTGAGCAGGATGCGCAGCCGGTCCCGGATGATCTGGCTCGAGTCGAGCGCCATGCCGATGCCGACGCCCTGGGGCAGCCCGCTTTGCCTGAACTTGTCGAGGACCGCGTTGACCTCGTCCACGAGCGACAGCGAGTTCTGATCGTGCTCCTTGGAGATCGGCAGCAGGATGGCGTCCTCGCCCATGAAGCGCGTGACGATATCGCGCTCCTCGTAGCCCTCGACGACGCGCGCCACATCGCGCACGCGGACATGCGAGCCGCCGGGGTCCTGGCGGATCACGGTCTCCTCGACGTCGGCGCGCGTGCGGTAGTTGCCTGCGGCCTTCAGCGCGATCTCGCCGCCGCCTTGCAGGCCGATCTCGCCCGCGGGCACGTCGCGGTTCGTGGCCTGCAGCAGCTGCGCGATCTCGGGCAGCGTCACGTCGTAGCGTTCGGCGCGCGCGGAATCGACCAGGATGGTGTACTCCGGGTCGCGGATGTCGCGCTCGTCGACCTTGGCCACGCCGTCGATGCGCAGGAGCTCTTCCCGCAGCCGGCGCGCGACGGCGCGGGCGGCCGGCTCCAGATCCGGCGCTTCGTAGGACACCGCGACTTGCGCCAGCGGGAAGATCTCGAACACGGTCTGGCGTTGCAGGACGGGTTCTTCGGCGTCTTCGGGCAGGTCGTTGATGCGCTCGAGCGCCGCCCGGATGTCCTGGAAGGCCCGGTCGACGTCGGCGTCGCTGAGCGTCTCCTGGAACTTGACCAGGATGTTGGAGCGGTTCGGGCGCGACTCGCTCACGATACGGTCGATGCCGCGGATGCCCTCGATCTCGTCTTCGACCCTGGAGGTCACGAGCGAGTCGATCTCCTCGGGAGAGGCCCCGAGCCAGACAGTCATGATCGTGGCCGCGTCCAGGTCGACGTCGGGATAGGCGTCGACCGGGATGCGCAGCGCCACCAGCCCGCCCGCGAGCAGGAAGACCACGAACAGCAGGTTGAACAGGACGACGTGGCGCGTCGCGAAGCGCGCCAGCGAGGGCTTGTGCGGGATGGTCACCGCAGCACCTGCACCTCGACGCCGGTGTCCAGTCCGGTGAATTGCGCCACCACGACCTCGTCCCCGGGGGAGAGGTCTTCCTGCAACACACGCCAAAGCCCGGGATGGGCCGGCGCTTCCTCGACGCGCACGGGCGTCCATTGAGCGCGCCCGTCCACGATGCGGAAGACCCCTCGCTCCTCGCGCAGCGTGCGCACCGCCTCCTTCGGCAAATAGAGGCCCGGCTGCGCGCTGTCGTAGCGGAAGGTGGCCCGCGCGTACATGCCGGGACGCAGCGGCCCTTGCGCCGCGTCGACCTCGATCTCGACGCCGAAGCGATGCGTGCGCGCGTTCGCGCGCCCATCGATGCGGGCGATGCGGCCCTCATACAGGCCCGCCTCGCCCAAACCCAGCGCCTGCACGGGCACCTTGCCGCCCGGGCGCAGGGCGCCGACGACCTCGCCGGACACCTCCACCTCCAACGCGAGCAGGGCCGGGTCGACGACATCCACGAGCGGAGTCCCCGGCGTGACGTACTCACCGGCGTCCACGTGGTGGATCTCCACGAGTCCGTCGATCGGGGAGCGTACGTGGTGCAGGTCGAAATCGTTTTGCGCCAGGCGCAGCTGGGCGTGCACGCGCGCGCGATGTGCCGCAGGCGCTGCGGGATCGAGGTCCGCCTCGCGGGCCAGGATGCGCGCCTCTTCGAGGCGGGCGCGGGCCACCGTGTCCTCGAGGTCCACGACAACGGTGCCGGCCTCCACGCGGTCGCCCTCGCGCACGGGGAAGCGCACCACGCGGCCGGCGCGCTCAGCGCTCAGCGTGACGTCGCGCCGCGCTTTGAAGAAACCGCCCTCGTGCACCACCGTGTCGAGGCGCCGTTCGACCAGCTGCACGACGCGCACCGGGCGCCGTCCACTGCCGGCGGGCCCGGGGACGTCCTCGGGTTGCCCCGGACGCACGGCAGCGGCGACGGCCAAGATGGAGCCCACGATCAGGGCCGTGAACGCCAGCGAGCGCGTCTTGCCCGGCAACTTCACTTCTTCTGTCCCCGAGCCTTGTGCAGCGGGCGCGCTACGGCCGTCATGCCGGGACGCCACGCGGGGTCCGGCTTGTCGACGCGCGCTTCGACGCGGAAGCGTCGCGTCTGCGTCGCGGTGCCCGGCGCCACGGAGACGATGCGCGCCTCGAGCGGCTTCAGCCTGGGCAACTCGGAGCGAACCTCCAGAGACCCTCCGGGGCGCAACAAGGGCAGCTGCGATGCGTCCACGTAGGCCACAATGCGTAACGACGAGTCGTCGATCAGCCGGAAAGCCGTGTCGCCCGGACGAAGGTACTCACCTTCTTGCGGATGGATGCGCACGAGCTTCCCGGCAAACGGTGCGCGGATCACGGCGCGATCGAGACGGGTGCGCACTTCGTGCACGCGCGCGTCCGCCGCTTCGACGCCAGCCACCGCGCGCCGGGACGCGACCTCGGCGCGATCGAGGGCCTCGAGCTCGATCGAGCCCCGGTCGCGCAAAACCTGAAGCCTCCCCAACTCCAGCTTGGCCCAGTCGAGTGTCGCCTGCGCCTGCTTCCGCTCGGCTTCGGCCGTGCGCAGCGCCGCCTTGGCCAGAACGTCATCGAGCCACACGATCGGATCGCCTTCCTTCACGCTGGCGCTCTCGTCTTGCAGCCGTTTGACGACGCGGCCAGGCACCTCAGCCGGGACGCGCGCGTCGCGCAGTGCCAGTACGGAAGCGGAGAAGCCCGTGGCCCGAGCGTTCGCCACCCCGTCACCGGCGCCCGAAGGCGCCGCTGCGAGCGCGCACACCAGCGCCGCCATGCCCATGCGCGGAAGAGAATTGCGGCTACGCCTCATGACGCACCTCCTTCAGACCGGCCGGTCGGTTCTTTGAGGATCGACGCCCCTTCGAGCGGTTCTGCGGCACGCGCGGCCGCGAGCCAGAAGTCCTGCAGGTAGGTCGTGTACGCCTCGAGGTCGACCTGCTCGCCGAGGATCACGAGTTGCAGGCTCATGCCGTCGATAGAGGCGATGAAGGCATAGCCGAAGGCCTCGGGGTCGATCTCGGCCCGGAAGACGCCGGCGGTCTGGCCCTGGCGCAGCACGCCCCCCACCATCGCGCGGAACCCGGCGGCGGCCTCACGCAGGGCCGTGCGGGTCTCCATGCGATGCCCCTCGGAGCCGCCCCAGAAGTCGAAGAACAGGCGGTACAGGTCGAGGTTGTCGATCAGCGCCATGCGGACGCACTCCCGAATCACCTCCCTCAGGGCCCGCTCCGGGTCCGCAGAGAGGCCTGCACCGGCCGCCAGGGCTTCCAGGGACTCCCGCAGGACCGTCAGGACCAGGGTCGAGAAGAGGTCCTCCTTGCTCCTGAAGTGCTCGTAGAGGGTCCCCTTGCCGGCCCCGGCCGCAGCAGCCACGTCCGCCATCCGCGTGGCGGCGTAACCCCTTTGGGTAAAGACCTTTCGGGCCGCAGCCAGAATGGCCCGGCGGCGCTCCAGCTTGCTCGGACGTTTGACCATATGCGCTATTCCAGAACCGACCGGTCGGTTCTGGAATAAGTCTACGCTGACGGGGATCGCAACCAAGTTTCGGCCAGGTGGCCGGGGTGCTATCCCCCTGCGGGCTTTTCCTCACGGCGCAACTGGCCCAGTGCGATATGAATGGGTAGGCGGCGGGCGCCCGGGAGGCGCCGCCCCCACAACCGACCCGGAGGTAACGATGAGACGTTTCTCGGAAGCGATGGCTTGGCCCAGGCAGGGCGGATTCGCCATCGACGCGGCGCTGGACGAGCGCCTGGCGTTTATCCGCCGCACCTACGCGACCTTGCTGATTCAGCTGATCGGCGTGGCGCTGTCGACCTCGTTGATGATCAAGACCGGGCTCGCCGAAAAGCTGTGGCCCGGTGGATTGCTGATCGGGTTCCTGGGACTGATCTTCATCGTCCCGCGCCTGATCGTGCCGACGGCGAGCCGCGGCCTGCAAGTCGGCGGGGCGTCGCTCGTGGTCGCCTTCTACGGCCTGATGCTCTCACCCTTGGTGAAGTATGCGCCGCCCGGAGTGCTCATGCAGGCGGGCATCCTGACCGGCTGTGTCTTCGCAGGCTTGACCGCCTACGTCTTCATCACGAAGAAGGACTTCAACTTCCTCGGGGGAATGCTCTACGGAGTGGCGTTCGCCCTGATCGGCGTCGGCGTGATCTTCTTCTTCCTCGGAGGCTTGGGCAATACCGGGGGCATGATCTACTCGGGAGTTGCCGTGCTGCTCTTCAGCGGCTTCGTGCTGTACGACACGTCGAACATCATGAAGCGTTACCCCACGAACGCGCACATCGCTGCCTCGATCGCGCTCTTGATCGACGTGGTCAACCTCTTCTACTTCATCGCGATTCTGCTCATGGGCAACCGCAACTAGCTCCTACTCACACGCAAACGAAAACGGGGCCGCCCCCTTGGGGCGGCCCCGATCTTTTTGGAGGCGGGACCGCTACTCCTTCTCGGCGATCGTCTTGCCTTGCAGGAACAGGCCCAGATAGTCGAAGCCGCCGGCCTTGGAGTCGGTGCCGGACATGTTGAAGCCGCCGAAGGGATGCCCCCCCACCAGCGCGCCCGTGCACTTGCGGTTCAGGTACAGGTTGCCTACGTGGAAGGTCTCACGCGCCTTCTGCAGGTGCTCCTCGTCGTTGCTGTAGACGGCGCCCGTCAGACCGAACTCGGTGGCGTTGGCGAACTCCAACGCCTGGTCGAAGTCCTTGGCCTTCGTCAGCGCCAGCACCGGGCCGAAGACCTCCTCGCAGCTCAACCGCGCGTCGGCGGGCACG
>JAPUHK010000283.1 GCA_027297745.1 Planctomycetota bacterium
AGCTGGGCGCACAGATCGTGAAGACCTACATGTGCGAGGGGTTCGAGGAGATCGTGGGGAGCTGCCCCGTGCCGATCGTGGTCGCCGGCGGCAAGAAGATCCCGGAGGCCGACGCGCTGAAGCTCGCCTACGACGCGGTCACCAAGGGCGCGATCGGCGTGGACATGGGGCGCAACATCTTCCAGTCCGAAAACCCCGCCGCGATGATTCAGGCCGTGCGCAGCGTGGTGCACGACGGCCGTTCGCCGCAAGACGCCTACGACCTCTTCCGCAGCTTCTCCGGCTAGGGCGTCAACGAAGAGGGGGCGTCCACATCGAACGCCCCCACAGGTTTCGTAGGGAACCGGTCTAGCTCTCGCCGGAGCCTTCCGTCTCGGCGCGCTCGCGCGCGACCTTGGAGTTCCACCAGTCAGCCCAGGCCTTCGGGTCG
Source organism: Planctomycetota bacterium (assembly GCA_027297745.1). Lineage (GTDB taxonomy): Bacteria > Planctomycetota > PLA2 > PLA2 > PLA2 > JAPUHK01. The sequence continues at coordinate 431 of JAPUHK010000283.1, forward strand.
CGGCCAATCTCCTCGCCGGTCAGCTTCTGCAGCGCACCGGCGATGGCGCGGCTCTCATAGATATCGATGTAGCCCGACGTGGACAGCACCCGCATGTGCAACTGCACGCCGTCCTGGATTACGCCGATCACCGGGTCCGCGATGAACGAGGTCTGGGCCACCTCGACGTCGAAATCCTGGATGTAGGCGCGCTGGACCATCTCCGTGATGTACACGCTCTGTCCGCTGCCGCCCGAGACGCGGTAGCGCCGCACGAGCGGGCCGACGCCGCCCGCGTCCCCGAGCGCCCCGAGCGCTTCGGCGGCGTGCACGCGCACCGTGCTGAAGGAGGAGTCCAGCGCCTTGACGAAGGGGCCGATCTTGCCCTTTGCATCGGTGGCTTTGATGGCTTGCACGGCGGCCTCGCGCACGGCCTTCTCCGGGTCGAAGATGGCGCGCTTGTAGAGCGGCGGCAGGGCGCGCTCGTCGTTCAGCTCGCCTAGCCCGGTCACCGCCCGCAGGCGGACGTCCGTCGGAGCGCCGCGCGCCACGATGGAGAGCGGGCGCAGACGGTGCTCGCGCTCCAGCTTCTCGATCTTGGCCATGGCGCGGTCGCGCACGCGCAGGTCCGAGCTGCGGATCTTGCGCAGCGCCTGGTTGGCCGCGATGCGCGCCTGCTTCGCCTGCTTGGCCGCGATGTCGTCCTTGGCGTAGTGCGCGTACTCTTCCTTCGTCATCCAGACGCCGTCGTGCTCGACGAAGCCCTTCGCCGCCATGGCGTCCTTGCCCTTGGCCCAGCGGCCCGCAACCTTCTCGTATCCGAGCGCGCGCCGTGAAGCGCGGTGCTCCGGGTCCAGCACGACGACGTTGCGGTGCTCGCGAAGCGCGTAGGCGTTGAGGTCCTGCTCCTGGCACCACAAAGCGAGCGCGTAATGAGCCTTCGCGTCGTCGGCGTCGATCTTGGCCGCGCGCTGCTTGTACTCCTGAGCCGGAGTGCCGCCGGCGACCACGACTGCCACCATCAAGGCGAGCAACAGGGTCATCGAGATCATCGGGGGGATGCGCTGCATTCGTCTTTGTCCTCCGCCTCTCATAACGGGTCTACTCCCTCCGAGGTTACGACGTTCACGGATCTGGACGGAATCCGGAACGCCCCGTGCGTGGGTAGCCAGCATGGGCTCCAGGCCCCTCGTATGTCTAATCCTATCGACCGCAGTCCTTGGTTTCCGGGATGCGCGGGCCTCGGACGGTGAGATCGACCGCCATCCGTGGGCACAGGCGACCCCTATCAAGGGCCGCCGCTACGTGGTCAAGACCAATACCTGGCCCGAAGTGGGACGCAGCCTGTCGAGCCGTCTCGAGCGCTCCTTTTCCTTGTATGAGGCGCGCTTCGGCCCCCTGGCGCGCAACCGCAGCGGGCTCATGCGGGTCGCGTTGTTCCGCACCGGCGCCGACTACTACGCCCAGGGGGGCGGGGTGCGCGGAGCGCTGGGCCACTTCGACGCGGCGCTGGACCGCTGCGCGCTCGTCTGGGACGGCAGCCCCACGGGAGACGGTTGGCCCATCGCGGTCCACGAGGCGTGCCACCACTATCTGTGGCGCCGGCACCCGCACGTTCCGCTACCCGCCTGGTACTCGGAGGGCATCGCCTGCTATTTCGAGGGGCTGCTCGACGAGCAGGCGCCGGCCGCGCTGGCGCGGCTGCGGCTGCGCGCGGCGCGCGCCGCGCTACAGTCCGGCGAGGCGCAGTTGGAGCTCTTGCTGCGCTCGCGCGTGAGCATCGAGGACGGGCGCCTGCGCGTGACCAACTTCGCCACGACGCGCTTCTATGGACTGAGCTGGAGCCTGGTGCACTTCCTCGCGCGCGACCCCGCCTACCGTGAGCGCTTCCGCCGCTTCGAGGCGCGCCTGTTCGCGGCGCGCACACCCGCGAGCAAGCTCGAGCTGGAGATGCGCCGCGTCCTCTTGGAGGAGTGCGGCACCATAGCGGAGCTGGAACGGCGCTGGCGCAAGCACATCGCGGCGCTGCCGAAGCTCGAGCCGCGACCGCGCGGCAGCATCGGCTCCTTGCTGAAGCTGCACTCGGGCACGCCCTACGAGTGCTACACGATCCTGCGCCGCATCGGCGGGGGCGGCTTGAGCCCGGACCTGCGCGCCCACGTGGCGGCCACGCTGTGCCGTACCGACCTCGTCGTGCGCCGGGAAGCCGCACGCGTGCTGGCCGCGTCTCCCGGCCCGGGCGGCGAAGAGGAGATCCTCGCCGCGCTGGATGGGTGCACTCCCAAGCTGCGCCCGCTGCTGCTGCGCGCGCTGGCGCACCCGGGCGCCGGCATCGCAGTCGAGCGCCTGCTCGCAGAACAGGGGCATCGCGAGGCGGCTCTGCGCGCGCTGGTGGCCATCGGCGATGCGCGGGCGCGGGAGGCGTTCCGCGCGGCGCTACGGGACCCGGAGCTCAGCGCCCTCACGCGCCGCCTGGGCGCGCACGCGCTGCGCGACGACCCCGGCGCGCGCGAGGCCTTGACGGCAGCCGCCCGGGACAGTGCGGACATCGTGCGCACGGCCGCGCGCACCTCGTTGACCGCGCTGGACACGCTGATCGAGCGCCCTATGGCGCTGGACCGATACCCGGCAGAGCCGCTGATCCTGCGCACGCTGCCTCAGGAGGAGGAGATCGGGCCGCCGCCGCCCGAAAGCGCGCCGGCCGGCGTGCGCGCGCTCATGCGCAGTGCCAGCGACCTCGGAGCGCCGCCCGAAGAGCGCGTGCTGGCCTGCCGAGAGCTAGCCGAGCGTGAGGAGCGCGACGCCTTGCCGCTGTTGCGGCGCTTGTGCGGGCCGCGCGTGCCCGAGCGCCTGCGCCTCGAAGCGCTGCGGGCACTCGTGCGCATTACCGGCGAGGCGCGCGGCTTCCGCGCCGGCCAACCGGCGCGCGAGCGCGAAGCCGTCTTCCGCGCCTGGCACCGCGCCTTCAAGTAACAGTTGCCTCATGTAACGGCAGTAAGCTCCGTTGCTGGAGGAGGTTGCGCGCAGGAAAGTGCGGCAGCCGTGCCGCACGACACGGATCGCGCCAGCGGCCGTACGTTGCGGCACGAATGCCGCAGTCGGGCGTTGTGATTGATTGCAGTGGAAGGACTTACAACGTAGTACGGGGTAACTGTTACATGTCCCCCCAGCTGATCGATACCCAGGAGGCGCTCGACGAGGCTCTCGCGTGGCTGCGTGGGCAGCCGCATCTCGCGCTCGACACTGAGAGCGACTCCTTCTTCGCGTACCGGCCGCGCGTCTGCCTGCTGCAGGTCTCTGTTCCGGAGCACGACCTGCTGATCGACCCGCTGGCGGAGTTGGAGCTCGCACCGTTCGGGCAAGTCCTGGCGGACCCCGCGACCGAAGTCGTGCTACACGCGGCCGAGAACGACGTGCTGATGATGGAGCGCGACTTCGGCTGGCGTATCGGGCGCCTGTACGACACGCAGGTCGCCTCCTTCGTGCTGGGCATCCCGCCCTACTCGCTGGCGGGCATCCTGGAGACGCGCTTCGGCGTGAAGCTGAACAAGAAGATGCAGCGCAGCGACTGGAGCCGACGCCCGCTGGAGCCCGCGCAGATCAAGTACGCGGCGGAGGACACGAGCCACCTGCTGCCGTTGGCGGAGGAGTTGCGGGGCCTCGCGCGCGAAGGGGGCCGCGAAGAGGAGATCGCCACGGAGTGCCGGCGCATCGCCGGGCGCAAGTGGGAAAGCCCCGAGCCCGACCCCGAAGCCTTCCGGCGTACGCCGGGCGCGAAGGAGCTCGATCCCGTCTCCCTGCGTGTGCTGCGTGACCTCCTGCGCTTCCGGGAGCGGGAGGCCGAGCGGCGCAACCGCGCGGCCTTCCGCATCGTCCCGGACCAGGCGCTCGTGGCGCTGACCCGCGCCCCCAAGCCGTCGGGCGGGCGGGGCGTGCCGGAGAAGTGGTTCGCGCCGCGGCGCGAGGAAATCGAGCGCATCGTGCGCGACGCGCGGGCCAAGGGACCGCTGCCCCCGCCCAAGCGCAAGCCCCGCCCGCCGCGCGACCCCAACGCCCGCGCCGTAAAGCGGCGCTACGACGGGCTACGCCAGTGGCGCGCCCCCGTGGCCGAGGCGCGCGGCGTCGAGGCGTTTGTCGTCGCCCGCAATGACATGCTGCTGGAGATCGCACGCCGCAACTGCCGCACGCTCGACGACCTCGGGCAGATCGTGGAGCCGTACCGCTTGCGCGAATACGGCGAGGCGATGCTCGGCGCGATGCTTGATTCGAGCGCGGAAGGCTCGGACAATAGGCCCCGGGATTGAATCCAGGTCCATGGCCCACGCTTCCGGGCCCGAGGAGAACGAGCATGGCGTACGAGCTGCCCCCCCTTCCCTATTCCCACGACGCGCTGGAGCCGCACATCGACACGCAGACGATGCAGATCCATCACGGCAAGCACCACAACGCTTACGTGACGAATCTAAACAAGGCGCTCGAGGGGCACGCCGCGCTGGCGGAGCAAAGCATCGAGGCTCTCGTCAGCAACCTGAGCACCGTGCCGGAGGACATCCGCGGCGCCGTGCGCAACAACGGCGGCGGACATGCCAACCACTCGCTCTTCTGGACCGTCATGGCCCCGGGCAAGGGCGGCGCGCCGACCGGCACTCTCGCCGAGAAGATCGACGCCACCTTCGGCGGCTTCGAGGCCTTCAAGGAGCAGTTCGCCAAGGCGGGCGCGACGCGCTTCGGCAGCGGCTGGGCCTGGCTCAGCCTCGAGGGCGGCGGCAACCTGGTCGTCGAGTCCACGCCCAACCAGGATTCCCCGCTTACGGAGGGCCGCACGCCGCTGCTCGGGCTCGACGTGTGGGAGCACGCCTACTACCTCAACTACCAGAACCGGCGGCCGGACTACATCGCCGCCTTCTGGAACCTGGTCGACTGGGACGCGGTAAACGGGCGTTACACCGCAGCCGTCGGCTAAGCGCATGTCAATTCACGCCCGCGTGCTGGGAATCGCCCAGGACGCGGGCGTACCGCATGTCGGCTGCAGCTGTGCCCGCTGCAATCGGCAACGCTCGGGACCGCTGCGCGTCGCCTGCCTGGGCCTCCTCGGAGCGTCCGGGCGCACCTACCTGATCGACGCCACGCCCGACTTCAACGCACAGACCGCGGCACTGCCCGCGTTTCCTTCCGGGATCGCGCTGACGCACGCGCACATGGGGCACTACACGGGCCTCATGTACCTGGGCCGCGAAGGTGTGAGCGCGGCCAGGATACCGGTGTATTGCACGCCGGCGATGTGGGCGTTTCTGCGCCGCAACGAACCTTGGAAGTCGCTCGGGCGCGACGGCTACGTCGAGTACCAGAAGCACGAAGTGGGCGAGCGCTTCGAGCTGGAGCCGGGCCTGGAGCTCGAATCTGTAGAAGTGCCCCACCGAAACGAGCACGCGGATACGGTCGCCTACCTCGTTCACGGCCCTCAGAACACGCTGCTCTACCTGCCCGACATCGACCGCTGGGAGCTAGACCTGCCGGCGCTCCTGGACCGCTGCGACACCGCGCTCTTGGACGGCAGCTTCTTCTCGAAGGACGAGCTGGGCTCGCGCTCGGAGGAGGTCCCCCATCCCCCCATCGAGGAGACGCTGGCGCTGCTTAGCCGGGAACACGCGTGCAAGGTGCGCTTCACGCACCTGAACCACTCCAACCCGACGCTCCTCGCCGGGTCCGCCGAGTGGAACCGCGTGCAATCCACCGGCGCCCGCATCGCCCAGGAAGGTGAAAGGCTGCCCCTTTAGTAGACTCCTGGGCCATGTACGGAAACGTCCAGCAAGAACTCCAGCAAGAGCTCGAGTCGATCCGCGACGGCGGGCTTTACAAGGACGAACGGGTGATCGTCACGCCGCAGGGCGCGACCGTCCGCGTCCAGGACGGCCGCGAGGTGCTCAACTTCTGCGCCAACAACTATCTCGGGTTGTCGTCGGATCCGCGCTTGATCGCGGCCGCGCACAAGGCGCTCGACGACCACGGCTACGGCATGAGCTCCGTGCGCTTCATTTGCGGCACGCAGGATCTGCACAAAGACCTCGAGAAGGCGGTTGCGGACTTCCTCGGCATGGAAGACGCGATCTTGTACGTCGCCTGCTGGGACGCGAACGGCGGCCTGTTCGAGACGCTGCTCGGGCCGGAGGACGCGATCATCTCCGACCAGCTCAACCACGCCTCGATCATCGACGGCATCCGGCTCTGCAAGGCCAAGCGCTACCGCTACCTGAACGCCGACATGGCCGATCTGAAGGCGAAGCTCGAGGAGGCCAAGGGCTCGCGGCGCATCCTGATCGCCACCGACGGCGTGTTCAGCATGGACGGCAACCTCGCGCCGTTGCCGGGAATCTGCGACCTGGCCGAGGAGTACGGCGCCATGGTCATGGTGGACGACTCGCACGCGACGGGGTTCGTGGGCGAGACCGGCCGGGGCAGCCCGGAATACCGCGGCGTGCAGGGGCGCGTCGACATCATCACGTCGACGCTC
>JAPUHK010000284.1 GCA_027297745.1 Planctomycetota bacterium
CATGGGGCAGCTCCCTTTCACGCCGCGGGCCAAGAAGGTTCTGGAGTTCGCGCTGGAGGAAGCGAGCTGGCTCGGCCACAACTACATCGGCACGGAACACCTGCTGCTCGGCCTGATCCGCGAACAGGAAGGGATCGCCGCGCAGGTCCTGCAGAACATCAAGGTCCGGCTCGAGGACGTGCGCGAGGAGATCATGGAGATTCTGTGCGCGGAGGAAGCAGCGGAGCCGGCGCAGAGGCTACACAGTGCGACTTCGACCGTGTCCTCGGGTGTCAGCATGTTCGACCGCTGCACGCATCATGCGCGCAGGCTGATGAGCCTGGCCCGCGAGGAGGTCCTGCGCTTCAACCACGACTACATCGGTACCGATCACATCCTCTTGGGCCTGAGCGAGGAGGGTAGTGGTGTAGCAGTGGACGTCCTGAAGAACCTGGACGTCGATCTGAAGCGTATCCGCCAGGAGGTGGAGAAGCGGCTCAGCCACGGCACAACGATGGTGACCCCGGAGCAGCTTCCGTTCACGCCCCGGGCCAAGAAGGTCCTGGAACTGGCCCTCGAAGAGGCCGGCAACCTCGGTCACAACTACATCGGCAGCGAGCACCTCCTGCTCGGCCTCATTCGTGAGCGGGAGGGGCTTGCCGGCAAGGTCCTACGGGAGATGCAAGTGCGTTTTCACGACGCGCACACGCAGATCGTGGAGCTTGTGGAAAGACGTGAAGAGAGAGGGGAGAGCAGACAAGACTCGAGAGGGCCTTCCCGGGAAGATCTGTTGCTCGAGAGGATCCGCGACCTCGAAGAGCGTGTGCGCAAGCTGGAAGAGAAGAGCGGCGGCTAGACGCCGACGAAGATCTCGATGCGGGGGCCGCCCGTGTGGATCTCGTAGTCGGCCTCGTAGCTGCGCTCGATGGGCGTGGTCCAGATCGCCTGCCACGTCTCGATCAGCGCGGCGGGCTGCTCGCCCTCGGCGACGAAGCGCGCGAAGCTGCCGCCGCCGACGCGGCGCCGCACGCAGCCCTCGGGCACAGCGGCTTCGGGTGCGACGCGGCGGCCCAGAAAGAACGTATACGGCTGCGTGTGGTCGCCCTCGTACTCGCAGTAGACGGCGACGACCGCATCGTCCAGCGCGTCGATCTGTTGCACGCCGGCGTCGCCGAAGAAGCGGCCCCACAAGGCGCCGATGGACGCCGGGTCGGCGTTGGAAGCGCGGGTTTCCAGGCCGACGAGCTCCAGCCCGTCGCAGGTGATCGTTTCGTAGTTCATAGCTCGACCCGCATTGTCGCTGAAGCCGTCCCCTCGCCGGAGCCTAGCCTTGCAACGTGGTCTAATGACCGCCGGTACGTGGCTGGGCCCGTTCCGTCCCCTTTTTCATGGAAGCCACGCTCTTCGTTCTCGTCATCGCAGCCGCGCTCGTGCCCCTGCGGAGCTCGTGGGGGCTATGCGCCGTCGTCGTGGTGCTGGCGGCGGCGGGCGCGACGGCGTGGTCCCGCCGCGCGCCCGTGGCGGGGAGCGCCGAGGACGCCTATACGGAGCGGCGCCCGCTCGAGGTGCGCGAAGAGGGCTTCGTCTCGTCCAAGTCCTGTCGGGGTTGCCACCCCCGCGAGTACGACACGTGGCACGCGAGCTTTCATCGCACGATGACGCAGGTGGTCACGCCGCAGACGGTCATCAGCGACTGGGATGGCACGCAGCTAGAGTGGGGCGGCCGCACCTGGAGCTTTGCACGCGAAGACGACCGCTACTACATCGACGAGATCGACGGCCAAAGCCGCACGCGCCATCGCGCGGTCGTGAGCACGGGCGCCAACCATCAGCAGCTCTATTGGTTCAGCAGCGGCAAAGGACGCGAGCTGACGCTGGCGCCTTTCACCTGGCTGGTCGCCGAGCAGCGCTGGATCCCGTACGAGCAGAGCTTTCTCGGGCCCCTTGCGGACGTGCCCCCGGTGTGGAACAGCATGTGTATCAAGTGCCACAGCACGGCCTATCGGCCCGGGCAGGACCCGGAGACGGGCGTTCTGGACACCAAGGTGGCCGAGCTGGGCATCGCTTGCGAAGCGTGCCACGGTCCCGGCGAGGAGCACGTGCGCCTGAACCGTGACCCCCTGCGCCGCTACGCGCTGCACCTGGACGATCGCGGCGACCCGAGCATCGTGCACCCCGCCCGAGTGTCCGCGCGCCGCTCCGCGCAGATCTGTGGCCAGTGCCACAGCGTCTCGCAGCCGAAGACCCACGCGCTGTTCAAGTCCTGGATGCAGACCGGTACGCCCTACCGGGCCGGAGACGATCTGGAAGAGACCCACGCGATCATCCGGCGTCCGAAGGGGATGTCCGACAGCGGCAATCCCTATGACATCTTCAACTCCACGTTCTGGCGCGACGGCGTCGTGCGCGTCTCCGGCCGCGAATACAACGGCACCACGGACTCGCCTTGCTACAAGGGCGGCGACTTCTCCTGTCTGAGCTGCCACTCGATGCACCAAAGCGACCCCGTCGACCAGCTGGCGCGCGGGATGCGAGGCGACGAGGCCTGCCTGCAGTGCCACTCCGACTTCAGCAAGCGCATCGCGCAGCACAGCCATCACGCGGCGGACTCGTCCGGAGCGCGTTGCTACAACTGCCACATGCCGCACACCACCTACGGGCTCTACAAGGCGATGCGCAGCCACACCGTGCGAAGCCCGTCGATCGAGGAGAGCGTGCGCTACGGCCGCCCCAACGCCTGCAACTTGTGCCACCTCGACAAGAGCCTGGGCTGGACGAAGCGGCATCTGCAGGAGTGGTACCCGACGCCGCAGCAAACGATCTACTCGGAGGAGGAGCGTGAGCGCTCGGCGGCGGCGCTGTGGCTCCTGCGCGGCGACGCCGGCCAGCGCGGCCTGGCCGCGTGGCACATGGGTTGGGAGCCGGCGCTGGAGGTGTCCGGGCGCGATTGGGTGGCGCCCTTTCTCGGCATCGCTCTCGATGACCCCTACGCCGCTGTGCGCTTCATGGCCTACCGGTCGCTGAAGCGCCTGCCGGCCTTCAAGGACTTCGACTACGACTACCTGGGCACGCCGCAGGCGCGCGCGCGGGCGCTGGACCGCGCGCTGGCGACTTGGAGCGAACAATCCCGCGAGCAGGGCCGACGGGAGATCTACCAGAGCCCCGACGGAACCCTGGACCAGGCGGCCGTGGATGAAGTGCGCAAGCGCCGCGACAACCGGCCCGTCGTCTTGGCGGAGTAGGCATGGCGGACGGCGGCAAGGTGCTCGCTGGGACGCACCTGCGCATCGGCTGGTGGACGGTGCTGGTGTTCCTGACGCTCGGTGCGCTGCTCGAGGCCTTCCACGCCTTGAAGGCGCCGCTGTATGTGGACGCCGAGAACGAGACCCGGCGGCTGATGTGGACGCTGGCCCACGCGCACGGGACGTTGCTGGGACTGTTGCACATCGCGCTGGCCGTAACGTTGACGCGCCTGCCGGGCTGGGTCCGCTCGCGGGCGACGGCCTCGAACTGCCTCAAGGCCGCAACGGTGTTGTTGCCGGGCGGATTCTTTCTCGGTGGCGTTGCCGTGCACGGCGGTGACCCCGGCCTCGGCATCGTCCTGGTACCGCTCGGCGCCCTGGTGCTGTTCGTGTCGGTCTTCCAGATCGCCCGGGCGGCCTCGCGCCACGGGGAGTGAGAAGCGCATCGCGCAGCCCGGCCGGTCGTGTGTCCGCGATAGGGTGGGCGCGATGCCCCTCGTAGACGTGGATTTCCCGGAACCCGCTGAGGCTTTGCCGCGGCGCATGCGCGCGCTGGTGACCGAGGGCGAGCGCCGCATCCGGGCCTTCATCGACGCGCGCGGCGGCGCGGTCGCGGGGTTCGTGCCGAGCGACTTCGAGCGCGTCGCGCAGGTGTTGCGCGCCGTGGTGCACCAAAACCTGGCACCCGGCCGCACCTTCTGCGAGTGGGGCAGCGGGTTCGGCGTCGTGACGCTGCTGGCCGCGCAGCTTGAGTTCAGCGCCTGCGGCATCGAGGTCGATCCCGAGCTCGTCGAGCAGGCCGAGCGGTTGGCGGCGGACTTCGAAATGGACGTCGAGTTCGCCTGCGGCACGTTCGTCCCGCACGGCGGCGAGGACCTCACGGACGTTCCGCAAGAATTCGCGTGGCTTCTGACGGGCGCAGCGTGCGGGCACGAACAGCTGCGCGTCGACCCCGCGGATTTCGACGTGATCTTCGCCTATCCCTGGCCGGGCGAGGAGCAGGTCGTCGAGGACTTGTTCGAGCGTTTCGCGGCCACGTCCGCGTTGCTCTTGACCTACCACGGGATGGAGGACATTCGCCTGCGCCGCAAGGTCGCGGGCTGACGACCGTGAGTGGGCAGTTGCTCGTCCACGACACTCAGAGCCTGCGGCCGCGTTCGAGCGCCAGGTGCTGCTTGTCCCGCTCCTGCTTGCGGCGGCTGCGGCTCAGGCCTCCCGCGTCGATGATGACGATTTCATCGAGCGCGACGGGGCGGGCGCGCGGGACCAGGAAGTTGCGGTGGCGCACCTGGCCGAACGCGAGGCCGGCTGCGTGCACGCGCGCAACGAGTGCCTCGACGGCTTCGACCGCCGCGACGCGCCGGCTCTCATCTTCCTCTTCCTCGATGTACTGGCGGACATCGACGTGGTCTCGGAGCTCGCGCGTCACGAGGGCGGCCCTCACCGTTGCGGGAAAGCGTCCGCGTGCACCGCTGGCGAGCACGGGTGCCGTGTTCAGCCCGAGCCCGCGCAACACTTCGCCGGCGCGCGCCTCCAGAACGACCGGCGACGGCTTGGCCGCATAGCGCGCCCAGCGGCGCAGCGGCAGCGCGGACGGCGGCGCGACCTGGATCTTCACGTAGTACCCCGGGCCGTCCGGGTCTGTGAGGAAGTAGAGCCTGCGTGTGCGCGCCTTCGTCACGCAGCGACCGATCTGCCCGAGGCGCGGCTCATCCAGGTCACCTCGGAGCGCGTCGAGCGCCGGGAGACCCAGCGACTGGAAGTGGGCGTGCGCCGCGGAGTCCCTCCACACGAGTCCGGCGCTCAAGCCGGCGCCTCTGCGTGGTCGAGCAGCACCACGCGCTGGCCCGAGAAGAGGCTCGACAAGGCCCAGCTGTCGACGACGATCCAGCCGGCTTCGCCCGCCTCGGCCGCGAACTCGTCCCGCGTCTGGAGCACGCGCGTCAGCGGCTTGCCCTGCCGGGTGCGGCGGGCGGCGTAACGGCGCTGCTTGAAGGACTCGCCGTCGAGGAAGCTGGTGACCAGCGGTCCGCGCGAAACGCGCGCCAATTCCGCCAACACGCGCACGCGGTCTTCACGCTCGCGAAAGTGGTGCAAGAGCCTCATGCAGACGGCCAGATCGACCGCGTCGTCCTCGAGTTCCATAGAGCGGGCGTCGCCCTCGGTCGTCCGCACGAGCTTGCGCTGTAGCCCCGCCTGCTCGAGCACGGTGCGCGTGATCTCCAGCATGTGGGGCGAGTGGTCGCCGGCGACGTAGCGGTCCGCGCGCGAGGCGAAGAGCGGTGCGAAGCGTCCCGCGCCGCACGGATAGTCGAGCAGCACCGGCGTTTCAGACGCAACCCGAGCCAGCGCTCCCGTGAGGGCCCGCTCGACGAGCGTGTGCTCGCGGCGCGCGCTCATGCGCCGTGTGAAGCTGCGCTCGAACTTGCGCCGGTAGGCAGCCGCCCGCGCGCTGTCGAGATGGCGGGCAGAATACGCGGGGGTCGGTTTCACGGTCGTGCCGGGCCGCCATCCTACCGGGGGGCCCACGACGCAACAGTTACCGCATGCAACGGCTGCAACCCGGTTAGCCGAACCGACTTGTGGCCGAAAGCATGCGGCACGCGTGCCGCGGCCGCTACAGGCGGCAACGGCTACTTCAGCAGGAGGTTGAGCAGCAACGCGACCCCTGCAGCCCCAAGCAGGAGCAGCAGGGCGATCACCGGAATGAGGTGCGCTCGCCGGCGGCCTGCGCCGCGGCGATCTACCGTCATCCCGTATGCGTGGGCTCGAGTCCGCCGGGTCCGCCTCTTGTCCGCGCACCGTCCGCAGACTCCCTCGACCGGGCCGGCGTATAGGTAGCTGACAGGCTTCCCGCATTTCCGACAAGGCTTGTCCAGCCCGACGGTTCGAGGAGGACGAGAACGCGAAGCGCGCGGCATCGGGCCTGTCTTCGACATGAACGCGAGGCGACTTTAGTGCGGACCCTGCGGTGTGCGTACCGCAGCGTTTCCGACGCTGCAGGCGGGGATGTGCGGCAGCGCTGCCGCACTCTTTTGGTCGTAACGTCTGCCGATGCAGGGGATTGCGGCCGTTACAACCGGTAACAGTTACTTCGGGAGAGGCGCGCGCAGGTAGCGCACGAACATCACGGCGCCAAGCACCGTCAGCGCGAACCACGCGATCGTGTGCGGTGCAAACGGATAGGGCTCCTTGTACACAGGGAGCGGGATGGAACCCCATCTGTGGTACCACCACGATGGAAACGCATGATCGTTCGTGTACCACGGCCAAAGGAGCCTGAAATTGCCGTGCGTTACGAGGTCAAAGACAACATGGGACAGCGCGCCGATTCCGACCGACCAGGACGCGCGCGCGAGCGTTGGCGACGGAGGTGCGCCCTGATCCAGCCGCGAGAGTAGCTTGCGCGGGATGTATCGGCGTGTGATCCACGACAAAGCCAACCCGACGGGCACGCAGGCGACCACGACGCCTAGCAGCGAATGGCCCAGCCATTGACCTAGCTCGCCGCGGAACGGCCACGCAGCACCGTCGACGATGTCGGGCATGGCGGCGCCCACGCACAGCGCGACGCCGTCGATCTGCCTGGGGAACCACTTCCAGAGGGGAAGGATGAGGCCTTGGTGGGAAGGGAAGGCCACCGGCACGACAGGACTGTATCAGTCGCTCGCGCTTGCGATCGCCGGCCGCGGGCGCCGCTTCCGCCGCCCGGCTTGACGCGGCGCGGTCGATCGATTCTCCTCTCGGCCCCTTGCGAGATTCCCTGCTCAGCTTCGACCGCGGGACCTGCCGGAACGGCGACGCTGCGCACGAACGGGAATGGCTCGAGACGAACGGGCTCGGCGCGTACGGGATGGGCACCGTCTCGACCCGGCCGAGCCGTCGCTACCACGGCTGGCTGGTTACACCGGTCCCCGGCCGCGAGCCCCGGCATCTCCTCCTCGCCGGGTTCGACGAGACCATCGCGGGAGACGGGCTGGGATTCGACACCCTCGATCGCTTTGCGCTGGTGCCGTTTCCGTCGCACGCCTTCCGGGTCGGCGGGGTCGAGGTGGTGCGCGAGATTGGGCTCCTTCCCGGCCGGCCGGTCTGCCTGGTTCGCTACCGGCTCATGGCGGGGGGCGCGGCCGTCGAGCTCTCAGTGCGGCCGCGGTTGCCGTTCCGGGAGGCGCACGCGCTCACCTTCGAGAATCCGGATCTGGACCCCGCGGTCGTTTCGTTCGAGGGCGGCATCTCGGTCCGTCCGTATGCCTCACTTCCCTCGCTCCACCTCTCCGTGGGGAGCGACGCCTGGGAGTTCGAGACCGACCCGGACTGGCGTCGCGGGATCGTGTATGCCACAGACCTCGCGCGGGGTTACGACGGGCACGAGGACCACTTCAGCCCGGGAGCATTCCGCTTGTCGCTCCGGCCGGGCGGAGGGGTCGTGTTGGCGGCCGCGGTCGGGGAGCCGGCTCCGGAGCCGGAGAGGCTCTGGCAGGAGGAGAGCGAGCGGCGGCGGCGGATGACCGCAGTCGGCGAGACCGTACGTGAGCGGCTCCGGCACTCGGCGCGCCATTTCCTCTTCACGACGCCGCGCGGCCGGCGCTCCGTCCTCGCCGGCTTCCCCTGGTTCGGCGAGTGGGGGCGCGACACGTTCATCGCGCTGCCCGGCCTCACGCTCGCCCGCGACACCGACAGGGGACTCGCAGCGTGCGGCGTCGTTCTGGAGGGGGCTCTCGCCTTCCTCGACGGAGGGATGCTCCCGAACATCTACGGGCCGACGAGCGAAGAGAGCCAATACGGCTCCGCCGATGCCGTCCTCTGGTTCGCGCGCGCGGTCCGCCTTTACGAGTGTGCCGGCGCCTCGAAGCAACGGATCCTGGACCTCTTCCGGCCCGCGTTGGCGGAGGTGGCCTCCGTCTACCGCGACGGCTCCAGCGCCCGCGCCGCCGCGCTCGGCATCCGCGTCGACGAGCAGGGCCTGCTCCACGCCGGCCGGTCCGATCTGAACCCCACCTGGATGGACGCGCAGACGGCCGCCGGGCCGGTGACGCCCCGGCACGGTGCGGCCGTGGAGATCAACGCCCTCTGGTACGCCCTTTTGGCGCATCTAGAGTCGCTCGATCGCGAGGCGGGGGAGGGTGCCCGCGCGGACGGGTGGGCGGAGCTCCGCCACCGCCTCGGTGCGTCGTTCCTGCGGCGGTTCTGGCTCGACGACCGGCGGTATCTCGCCGACGTCTGGCGCCCGGACGAGGTCGACGATGCAGTTCGGCCCAACATGGTCATCGCTGCGGCGCTCGAGCACAGCCCGCTCGATCGCGAGCAACGCGCCGCCGTCGTCCGGCGCGCGGAGGCCGATCTGCTCACGCCGCGGGGGCTGCGGACACTCGCCCCCGACCATCCCGACTACGTCGGCCGCTACGGGGGAGGGACCAAAGAGCGCGACGCCGCCTATCACCAGGGCACGGTCTGGCCCTGGCTGCTCGGCTTCTACGTCGAGGCGTCGCTGCGTGCCTTCCCCCGCGATGCGGAGATCGTCGCGCGGCTGCGGACGGTTCTCGACGGGTTTGCCGACCATCTCGCCGAGCACGGCCTGCTCCACGTCTCCGAGGTGTTCGACGGAGATCCCCCGCACCGGCCCGGCGGCACGTTCGCCCAGGCGTGGAGCACGGCGGAGCTTCTGAGGGCGTACTCGCTGCTCGCGACGCGGGAATTGGCGTGAGTCCGCCCCGTATGTCAGCTTATGCGGCCCTCGATCATCGTTGGTCACGCATCTGATGCTGCACATGCTTTTCGAAGTCAGCTGGGAGGTCTGCAACCGGGTCGGCGGCATCCACACCGTCGTCTCGACCAAGGCGAAGACCCTCGTCCGCGAGCTCGGCGACGCCTACGTCGCGGTGGGGCCGTGGCTTCTCACCGACTCCGAACACCCTCCGCCGTTCGACGAGGAGGAGGGATTCGAGGGGTTTGCCGAGCGGTGCCGCCGGCTCGGCGTGCCGGTCCGCGTCGGACGCTGGCGGATCCCGGGACGGCCGCGCACCCTCCTCGTCGAGTTCTCCGGCCTCTACGAGCGCAAGGACGACATCCTTGCCGGCCTTTGGGAGACGCACGAGGTCGACTCCATCGTCGGCGGGTGGGACTACGTGGAGCCCCTGCTCTTCGGGCACGCGGCGGGGATGGTGGTCGAGCAGTGGTGGGAGGAGTTCGGCGCCCCCGATCCGCGCGGGACCGTGGCGCAGTTCCACGAGTGGATGACGGGCTCGGGCATGCTCTACCTCCAGAAGAAGGTCCCGGCGATCGGCACCGTCTTCACCACCCACGCGACGATGCTGGGCCGTTCGATCGCCTCGCGCGGCGACGAGCCGATCGCAGGGCTCGGCGAGCGGACGCCCGAGGAGGCGGCGGACGAGATGGGCATTCGCGCCAAACACTCCCTGGAGGGCGCCTGCGCGCGCATCGCGGACGTGTTCACGACCGTGAGCGAGGTGACCGCCGAGGAGGCGGAGCGGTTCCATCGGCGCCGGCCGCAGCCGATCCTGCCCAACGGCATCGATCTGGAGGTGATGGCGGAGCTTCAGGGCGAGACGCCGCGCGATGAAGTGGAACGCCGGCTCCGCGACCTTGCCGCGTCCTTCCTCGGCGAGCCCGTAGACGACGCGGCCCTCCTCGCCGTCTCCGGGCGGTACGAGTTCCACAACAAGGGCATCGACCTGTTGCTGGACGCGATGGCGCGGCTGGACGCGGAGCGCGACGGCCGTCGCGTCGTGCTCTTCATGATGATTCCGGCCGGCAACTCGGGCGTTCGGAACGTGCTCGCGGAGCGCCTGAGCGGAGGCCGCGCCGGCGGCGGGCCGCTGGGGATCTCGACGCACGACCTCTTCGATCCGGAGCAGGATCCGATCCAGAGCCGCTGTCGCGAGCTCGGGCTCGACAACGCGGTCGGCTCACGCGTCAAGGTGATCCACACGCCGATCTACTTCGGACAGAACGACGGGTTGCTCGAGCTTCCCTACGAGGCGGTCCTGCGAGCGATGGACCTCTCCTGCTTCCCGTCGTCTTACGAGCCGTGGGGCTACACGCCCCTGGAGAGCCTGGCGCTCGGCGTTCCGACCGTCACGACCGATTGCGCGGGTTTCGGCCGATGGATGCGCGGCCGCGACCTCGACGCGGGCTCGGGGGTTCATGTTCTGTGCCGGCGCGGCGTGGCGCACGACGTCGCGGTCGACGAGCTCGCGGGCATCGTGGAGCGGTCGATCGCGGCGGACGGCGACCGCGAGCGGCTGGCCGGGGCCTGCCGGGAGACCGCCTCGCTCACCGCCTGGTCGGGCCTGATCCGTTACTACGAGGCGGCGTTCGACGCGGCGCGGGACGCGGCCGCCGGACGGTCCGCGCCGGGGCCGAAGAGGTTCCGGGCGCACGTTGCCGGACCGGCGCTTCTGCCCGCCGCCCATCCGGAGCTTCACCGCTTCGACGTCGCGCCCTCGATTCCGCCGCTCCTCCGCGGGCTCGAGGAGCTCGCGGCGAACCTCTGGTGGACGTGGAACGAAGAGGCGCCGCGCCTCTTCGCCGAGCTTTCCCCGGACGCCTGGGAGGCGTCGGGCCGCAACCCTGTGCGCTTCCTCGACACCGTCGAGGCGTCTGTGCTGGCCCACAAGGAGGCGGACGGCGACTACACGGCGAGGCTGGACGCGGTCGTGGCGCGCTTTCGCCTCTACCTCGAGGAGAGCGGCGATGAACGGTGGCCGGCGGACGGCGCGACGCTGTCCGAGAAGCACCCGGTCGCCTACTTTTGCGCGGAGTTCGGCCTGCACGAGTCGCTGCCGATCTACAGCGGCGGCCTCGGCGTCCTGGCGGGCGACCACATCAAGTCCGCCAGCGACCTGAACCTCCCGTTGGTGGCGGTGGGGCTCTACTACCGGCGGGGCTACGTGCGGCAGCACCTCACCGCAGCGTCTGAGCCGATCTCGGTCGAGGTGGACAACGACCCCGGCCACCAACCGGCGGAGCTGGTGACCGACGCCGATGGCGAGCCGCTGGAGATCACGCTCCGCCTCCCGAGCAGCGTCCTGACGCTGCGGGTGTGGCGCATCCGGGTCGGCCGGGTGCCGCTCTACCTGCTCGACTCCGACGTAGAGGCGAACCGGCCCGAGGACCGCAAGATCACACACCGCCTCTACCGCGGCAGCCTTGAGAACCGGCTCCTGCAGGAGATCGTGCTCGGGCGCGGCGGCGTGCGGCTGCTGCGGCGTCTGGGGATCGAGCCCGCCGCCTACCATCTGAACGAGGGACACGCGGCGTTCGTGGCGATCGAGCGCATCGGCCGCCTCGTGCGTCGCGAGGGCCTCACCTTCGACGAGGCACGGCTGCTCGTCCGGGCGACGACCGCCTTCACCACGCACACGCCGGTTCCCGCCGGCCACGACCGTTTCGACGAGGGGCTCCTGCGCCGCTACTTCTCCGACGTCTCCCAGTGGGCGGGGGTGACGTGGGAGCGGTTCGTCGCCCTGGGGCGCGTCGACGGCGACGAGTCGTTCAACATGACCCACTTCGGGTGCCGCTTCGCCGGCTTCGTGAACGGGGTGAGCCGCGAGCACGGGAAGGTGTCGCGCTCGCTGCTCCATCCCCTTTGGCCGATGCTGCTCGAATCCGAGGTTCCGGTGGAGTCGGTGACGAACGGCGTTCACCTGCCCACCTGGGCGAGCCCGGAGGTCGCGGCGCTGGTGGGGGCGCGGGAGCGTCCCGTGCGGGGGAGCGACTTCGCCGCCGGCGCGGCGGGAATCGCATCGCGCGATCTCTGGGAAGCTCGCCGAAAGTCGCGACGGCGTCTGATCGAGGTCGTCAAGCGGAGGATGGAGGCCGCGTTCCTGCGGCGGCACGACAGCCCGGCGCTGCTGGCACGGATGCTCGCGCCGGTCCACGACGGCTGCCTCCTGATCGGCTTCGCGCGACGGTTCGCGCCCTACAAGCGGGCCGACCTCGTGCTCCACGACCGGGACCGGCTGCGCGCGCTCCTCGACGATGCCGAGCGCCCGGTACGCCTCCTGGTCGCCGGAAAGGCGCACCCCCGCGACGAGGAGGGGCTGCAGCTCATGCGGGGCCTCGCGGATGCGGCGCGCAGCGATGAGTTCGTGGGAAAGATCCTCTTCCTCGAAGATTACGACCTGGAGTTGGCCCGTGCCCTGGTGCGGGGCACGGACGTCTGGCTCAACACGCCGATCCGTGCGCTCGAGGCGAGCGGGACGTCCGGCATGAAGGTCGCGGCCAACGGTGGGCTCAACCTCTCCATCTCGGACGGCTGGTGGATCGAGGGCGCGGACGGGCAAAACGGCTGGACGATCGGCAACCACCACCGGCCGCCGCTCCAGGACCTGCAGAACGAGCTGGATGCGGACCACCTCTACCAGCTGCTCGAGGAGGAGATCGTCCCGCTTTTCTTCGATCGCGACGCCGAGGGCCTGCCGCAGGGGTGGCTCGAGCGCGTCCGCCGGAGCCTCGGGACGATCCCGCCCGTGTTCGACACCGATCGCATGGTGGAGGACTACACGAGTCGTGCCTACACAGGGCTCGCGGCGAGCTTCCACGCGCTGCGCTCCGGACCGGATCTGAGGCGGATCGCGGAGCAGCACCGGCTGATCCGGAAAGGCTTCGGCGCGGTCTCGATCGTGCGGACGGAGCTGTCCGACCTGCGCGACGTCAAGGTCGGGGATGAGATCGAGGCGCGCGTCGAGGTCGAGCTCGGTGACCTCTCGTCCGCGGGCGTGGTCGTGGAGCTGGTCCTCGGCGCTGCCCGCGACGATCCCGCAGATCTGGCCGATCCCGTCGCGGTGGCGCTCGCGCCGCCCGCCGACGGCGGCACGGGGGCGATCCCCTTCACGGGGTCCTGCGTGATCGAGCGCGCGGGGACCTTCAGCTACGGCGTCCGGGTCCGGGTGCGTCCGCGCGACCCGTGGGATGTCGTCCTCTCGGATCTCGTTCTTTGGGCCTAACGCGTGGTCGATCCGGCTAGCACACGGTCGACCCGGCGCTCGATGTCGTCGAGGACGCGGACGAAGACCAGGTACGCGTCGTGCGGCGATCGGTACGGGCTGAAGTACTCATGGACGTCCCCGTCCGACTCCCACTTCGTGGCCATCCAATAGACGTGGTCCGACGTGGTGAGCCGGCGCCACGCCTCGAGCAGCTCGGGCGATCCGCGCCGGGCCGCCCGCCGCACGCGGGGGCCCAGCTTGTACAGCGCCGCGTGCGCCTCCTGCTGCATTGCGTTTCCGAGCCAGGCGCTGACGTCGCGCTCCGCATCCGCCCACGAGACCTCACCCGGGATGACGAGCCTGTCGACCGGCCGATGCTGCGCCGCCACCTCCGACGGTGTCGCGAAGCAAAAGCGCGGGTTGTCGAGGACATGGCCGGGGAGATGTTTCATGAACTCGAGGATTCCCGTGTCGGTCCACTGGTGCTCCCCGAACGTCTCGTAGTCCATGAAGAGCCCGATGAAATGCGCCTCCTGGGGCACCTCGTCGAGCCAGCCCGCGAACGTGTCCGCCATGAGCGGGTAGCCCTTCCACTCCTTGTTGCTGAAACGGAACGCGATGTCGTCGGAGTAGACGTAGGAGCGGAGGAGCAGCCGCAGGGACCGGCAGACGGCGGGCTGGTAGACGAACTGCGGCCGGCGAGGTCCCAACAACCGCTCGCTGCCTTCGCCCAGGAGCGCCGTGAACCCGAGGTGCTCGGCGGTGCGGGCCACGCTGTCGTCGATGATCAGCTCCGTGTTGCGAAAGGTCGTGGGCCGGCGGCCGAACAGCGCCTCGATCCGCGCCGAGTGGGCCTCGATCTGCTCCAGGAACTCCCTGGGGTCGTCCCGATAGGCCAGCGAGTGATGCGACGTCTCGCACAAAAACTCGACCGCATCGGTCCGGGCGAGGGTGACGAAGCTCTCGAGCGCTTCTGGCGCCCAGCGCTCGAGCTGGCTCAACAGTGTTCCGCTGAGCGAGAAGGCACAGCGGAAGCGCCCGGCCGTCCGCTCGATCGTCTCTCTGAGGATCGCGTTCATCGGCCGGTAGCAGCGCTCGGCGACCCGGCGCACGATGCGCTCATTCTCGGCGTCGTCGAAGAAGTCGGGCCCCGCCTCGGGGCCGGGCAGGTCCCGCCGCAGCCGGTAGGGCTGGTGGGCCTGAAAGTAGAAGACGATTGCCGTCATCACGCGCGCCGAATTCCGCTAGGTCCGCCTCAGCGGTCCGAGATATCTTACTCACCGAGGAGGCGCCCCCATTTCGTCGCCGGTCCATCTCACCGAAGAGCTCAAGAACACGCTGACGCTGGTTCTCGCCGGCGGGCAGGGGGAACGTCTGAAGCCGCTCACGCTGAACCGGGCGAAGCCCGCGGTCCCCTTCGGCGGCCTCTACCGAATCATCGACTTCACCCTGAGCAACTGTATCCACTCCGGTCTGCGGCGGATCTTCCTGCTCACCCAGTACCGCGCGGGATCGCTGGAGGAGCACATTCGCTTCGGCTGGAACTTCCTGCCCCGCCGGCTGGAGCAGTTCATCAGCGTCCAGCCGCCGCATCACCGGAGCGTCGGCAAGTGGTACGGGGGCACTGCGGACGCCATCTACTGCAACATCGACGTCATCGAGGAGCACGATCCGAAGCTCGTGCTGATCCTCTCGGGCGATCACGTCTACAAGATGGACTACGGTCGCATGATCCGCGAGCACCTCGACCGCGGCGCGGCGCTCACCGTCGGCGCGGTGCGCATCCCCGCCGAGCAGAGCCGGCAGTTCGGCATCTTCCAGGTCGACGCCGATCGCCGGATCATGTCCTTCGAGGAAAAGCCGGAGCGGGGCAAGGAGATCCCCGGCGAGCCGGGCGTCTGCATGGGGTCGATGGGGATCTACGTCTTCGAGACCGGCGAGTTGATCCGGCGCCTGCGCGCGGATGCCGAGCGCGGCGATGCGAGCACCCACGACTTCGGCCGCGACATCATTCCGCACATGGTCGGCGACGGCGCCCGCGTCTATGCGCACGGCTTCGTCGACGTGGGCGGGGCGGCGGAGCCCTACTGGCGGGACGTCGGCACGATCGACACCTACTTCGAGTCGAACCTGGAGCTCTGCGGCGTCGAGCCGCGCTTCAACCTCTACGACCGCAACTGGCCCATCTATTCCCTCTGGCACGCCGACCCGCCCGCGAAGACGGTGCTCGACGAGGAGGACGGCCGCCGCGCCGAGGTCGTCGATTGTCTGCTCTGCCCGGGCGTGGTCGTGTCGGGCGCGAAGGTGCGCCACTCGGTCCTCTCCAACCTCGTCTACGTGGCCGAGCACGCCGAAGTCAAGGACTCGATCCTCTTCAGCGGGGTGGTGGTCGGCGCGGGCGCGAAGATCCAGCGCACGATCGTCGACAAGTGGGTCAAGATCCCGCCGGACGCCCGGATCGGCTACGACCCCGAAGAGGACGCACGCCGCTTCACGGTCACGTCGTCGGGAATCGCCGTCGTTCCGCGGAGCTACACGTTCTAGGGTCTGCCCAAGGGACAAGCCTGCTCGGCGCTCCGTGGGTGCAGTGAGCTATGTCGAACTGCGGTGTACCGGCCGAGTCCAGATGGGTTTTCAGACGGACCCTATGCCTCTTCGGGAAGGGGCACGAGCTCCTCGAGGTACTGGGGGAGCATCTTCCGCCAGGTGGGCCAGTCGTGGTCCCACTCCTCGTCCCAGGCGTCGACGCGGTTGGGGATCTCCTTCTTGCCGAGGACGTCGGCGGCGAGCCAGGACTGCTTGGGATCCTCCCAGCGACCCTGACCGTGCGTAAGCAGGACGAAGCGTTTGCGGAGCGCCTCGAGCTGCGGGTCGTCGTCGGCGATCTCGGGGACGAAGTGCAGCGGCGAGCAACGGAAGTAGTCCTTCGTCACCGCGCCCTCGAGGAACTTCCGCAGGTCGTAGGTGCCGCTCATGCAGATCGCGAGCGAGAAGACATCCGGGTGGCGGCAGAGCGCCGCCAGCGCGTTGAAGGCGCCGATCGAGGAGCCGGTGGTGACGATCTCGATCTCGGGCGCATTGCAGTCGGTCCGGATCGCCGGCACGACCTCGTGGTAGACGAACGCGTCGAACTGGTTCTGGATCCGCGCCGCGTTGGCGGCGGTGTTGTCTTTCTTCAGCCACGCCTGCCCGGCGACGCTGTCGACCGCATAGAGCTTGATGCGCCCCTCGGTGAGCATCGGGGCGAGGGTGTCGACCATCAGGAACCGTTCGCACTCCTCCGCGTCGCCCCCCGCGGTGGGGAAGATGAGCACGGGGGTGCCGGTCTCCCCCCAGCGGACCACGTTTACCTCCTGGCCCAGCCGGTCGGAGTACCAGCGGGTCGTCTCCTTGGACATCTAGCCCGCCCTTCTCATGAGGCCGCGCGTGCGGCGGCGTCCCACTCGCGCCAGCGCTGGATGCGCTCCCAGAAGTAGTCCGTGAACTCGTCCCATTCGTGCTCGGGGAAGAGCGCCTCGATCTTCTGCCGCACCGCTCCACGCGCGCGGTCGGTCCCGAAGTAGTCCCACGCCACCTCGTCGAGCTGGGACAAATGCTCGGCGCAGAACTCCTCGAAGCGCTCCGTGTCGAACCGCTCCCGCGCCACCGCCGCGTACGCCGCGAGCTTCTGACGCCCGGGCAGGTCACGGTCGGCGATCTCGTAGAAGGGCTCCCAGTCGAGGTTCTGCCGCATCTTCCGCCCCGTCACCGCGCAGAAGACCGACCAGCGCAGCTTCGCCTTCACGACCCACGGGAAGTGGACGTGGAGCGACGTGACCTGCGCGTCCGGGCAGGGATTCGCGAAGTCGATCGGATACCAGACTCCGTCCTTCAGCAGCGCCTCGCACGAGTTGAAGTCCCAACCGAAGAACGCGTTGATCGTGAGCGTCATGTCCCGGAGCATGGATGCGTCGTCTTCGCCGATGAAGTCGCGGTCCTCGAGATAGCGGGCGTGAAGCGGCGCGGAAGGGTCGTAGCGGACGACGTGGACCTGCGGCCCGATTCCGATGCAGCGGACGAAGTGCTCGAACGGGACGACGCCCGCCTGCAAATGCATCACGAACTTCCCGCTCTTCTCGTACGCGTCGCGCAGTCCACTCTCGTCGTCGATCCGGCTCACGCCCACCCATCCGCCGCCGTCGTACGGCTTGATGAACGACGGGTACCCGATCCCCGCGGCGATCTTCGGCAGGTCGAACAGCTGCGCGTAGCGCTCGAGCGTCGGCTGCAGATCCGGCGACTCGTCGTACTCCTTCGGAGGGATCAGCCACGTGTCCGGGACCGGCATCCCGAGCCGCATCATCGCGCAGTACGCGGTGTGCTTCTCCATCGCCTGCACCGACCACGGGTTGTTGAAGACGTAGAGGCCGTTGAGGATGATCGCCTTCTTGATCCACTCGCGGCTCGGGCCGTACCAATGCGTGAGGCGGTCGATCACGACGTCGAAGCGCGAGGCCTGGCGAAGGTCGAACGGCTCGATCGTGAGCCGCTCGATCTCGAGGCGCACCCGATCACCACCGACCGGAATCGCGCGGTCGAGCCGGTCGACGAGGTCCTCGTAGCAGATGGGCCAGCAGATGTCCGCCCCGAGCGAGAGGCCGATCCTTCGCGTCACGTCCGCCAAAAAAGCCCTCCCTGCCGCCGGGCGGCTCCTCTATTCGTACACCATCCAGAGGGGGCCGGGGAAGAGCCACGATAGCCCTTCCCGCAATCGATCGCGCCAGTTCTCCCAGTTGTGGCCGTCGCGGGCCTCGACGTAGCGCACGGCCATCCCCGTGGACTGCAGCAGCGGGATCATCGAACGGTTGTAGTAGATCAAGGCCTCGTAGGTCCCGCAGCTCACGAAGAGGCGCTCCGCCGGACGGCCCGGATCCTCGCGGAATTCGTTCACGAACTCGGCGACCCGGTCCATCGCCGGTCCGCCGTCGAGCTCGCCGATGTCGGTGAAGGCGAAAGACCCGGACTGGAGCAGGAGGTTGTGGAAGAAGCCGGGGTGGCGCCAGGCGGTGGACAGCGCGGCCACGGCCCCGAGGCTCGCCCCGAGCAGGCCGCGGTCGGCCGGCTCGGTGCTGATCGGGTAGGCAGCCTCGAGATCGGGGACGAGCTCCTCCACCAGGAAGTCCGCGTGTCGCGGATCGTTCCCGTACTCGCGCAGGCGGTCCGGCGACTCTGTGAGCGCCACGATCAGGGGCGGGATCTCGAGCCGGTGGATCAGGTTGTCGAGGACTGTCTTCAGCCCCGAGAAGCGCAGGTAGTCCGCGCCGTCGTGGGCGACCAGGAGCGGGTAGAGGCGCGTCTCCCGCATCCGCGCCGGGAGGTAGACCTGGAAGCTGCGCGTCTCGCCGAACGCGTCGCTTCGGATCTCGCGCTCGACGATCTCGCCTTCCCGTGCCTCCGGGTCGACCTTCGTCCAGTCGGGCACCTCGTACCCCGTCCCATGGACGACCGAGTTCACGCCGAACGGGTCGTGGGTCATGTTCGGGTTGAGCGGGTCCTGCACGAGCTGGCGCTGCCCGCCCCGGACCACCTCGAGCTTGTACTCCAGCCGCGATCGCTCGGGCAGCTCGAGCTCGAGGTACCAGACGTCGGTGCCGTGGAGCCGCCGGAACGGCTTCGAGCTGGCGAGCCCGTGGATCCAGTGCCGGAGCCGCACTTCGTCCGCCGGTCCGCGGAACGCGAACGTCACGGACGTTCCGTCCACGAGCGGAAAGGTCTTGCTCTCGAAGACTGCGTCCAGCGCACGCGGATCGCGCGCCGCGCCCGGCCGCTCGTATCGACGGAACAACGTCGTCACGCGGCCCACTCCTCGGCTACGGCTCCGTCCTCGGTCAGGAGGCGCGTACCGTCGTGCGCCGTCCATTTCTTGCCGTTCCAGTCGAGGCGGGCGCCCTCGTCCATCGGCACGCAGAGGTCCGGGCTGAACCGGCGGGCGAAGAGCTCGACGCGCATCGCGTCGTCGAGGCGCAGCCGCCGGCGCGCGTGCGGAAGCGGGATCACGCCGCGGAACAGGCCGAGACCCGGCTCCAGTACCTCTGCGTTCCCGGCTCCCTGCGGCGGGCTGTCGTGAAAGAGCACGACCTGCTCCCCGAGCACCATCGCGCCCGCCGACCATGCCACGATCGGGCGCTTGGCGGCGAGCCCCGGCAGCCCGAGGAGGCGCATCCGGTTGAGCAGGATGTTCACGTGCCCGCCGGCGACGCCGAGCGCGGCGGTGTCCTTCAGGGCTTGTGCGATCTCCTCCCGATGACGGGCGACGTCGTCGCGCTCCTCAGGTCGCCAGCCGGCCTCGAATGCGGCGTGCACCTCGCGCACACGCTCCCGATGGTGCGCGTCGAGGTCGCGGACTGCCTCGATCGCCGCCGCGCGCTCCGGTTCGAGGATCGACTCCTCCCCCTCCGGGCAGTCCCGCCTTAGCAGCTGCCGGGCGGCGTCGAGCGCATGGGCGAGGCGGAGCCGGTAGAGGTCCCGCAGCTTCCGGATCGTCTCGTGGCGCTGGAGCAACGCGCGGCGCAGCTCCGGGTCGGCCTCGTAGATCTCCTCCGCGCGGCCGTAGACACGGAGGTTGACGACACGTCCCCGGAGGTGCTCTTCCAGCTCCCGGTCCTCGCCCTCGCGCTCCTCCCAGCCCGCCGTGATCGAGGCGATCGGACCGTCGATCCCGAGCGAATCGACGGCGTCGACGAGCGTGGGGGCCAGTCGTTGCGGCCCGAGCAAGACGACCCGAATCGACATCAGTCCGCAAACAGTGCCACGTCGGTGCCGATGGCGTCGGCGATCTCGAGTGTGAACTCGAGATCCGGATGGCGCGCGACGATCCAGCCGTCGCCGGAGACGACCCGGCGCCAGTCGCGCCGGGGCGCTCCCACGGGCGAGATCTGAACGTTGCAGATGTGCTCTCCGTAGCGGGTGAGCACGCTCTGTAGCCCCTCGATGCGCGTGATGCGCTCGCCGGGGCCGCGCGCGCGCTTGAAGACGACCGCCGCGTTGTAGAGCTTCGTCGTGTCCTGCGACAGGGTTCCGCGGCAGACCGCCTCGGCCCAACCGACAAAGAGATCGATATCGCAGGCGTGGTTCATCGCGTGTACGAGGCGTCCCCCGGGCGAGCGCGCCCCGATCTCGCCGAACACCGCCTCGCCCTCGGGGGTCCGGAACCACTCCATGTGGGCGAAGCCGCTCCCGAAGCCGAGCGCCTCGATCACACGGTGCCCGAGATCCCGGCCGACCGCGATCTCCGCTGTCTCGAGGTCCAGCAGGCAGATCCCCTGCATGCTGATCCACTCGTTGAGGCGGGCGGTGAGCGGCTTCGGCCGGTACCAGGCGACGTTCTCGAAGAGGATCTCGCCGTCCCCGCAAACGGTGTCGTAGGTGTATTCCTCGCCTTCGATGTACTCCTCGACGCTGACCTCGGGGACGTGGCGCACGAGGCCCAGGGCCGGCTCGAGGTCATCCGGCCCGCGCAGCGAGTAGGTGTCCGCCGAGCCGGCGCCGGCGATCGGCTTGACGATCAGCGGATAGCCGATTCGCTCCGCCGCCTCGCGCACCTCCGTCTCGGTCTTCGCGCGGGCGTGGCGCGGCGTGCGGATGCCGGCGTCGTCGAGCACCTGCTTCATGCGCTCCTTGTCGCGGAACGGGATCGCCTGCTCCACCGAGAGCCCGGGGATCCCGAACTCCTCGCGCAGCCGCGCGGCGAGCACGACGCCCGGCTCCCAAAGACACTCGATCCGATCGAGGCTCTTGCCCTCAAGCCACTCGCGGACCTCCTGGATCATCGACTCCTCGTCCCAGAGATCCGGGACCTGGCGATAGTCGGCCAGGCTCTCCCGCACCTCCGCCGCGAGCGCGCCTCTCGGCTGGTCGCCGATTCCGTACACGCGGGCTCCGACCTCGGCGAGGCCCCGCGTGAACAGAGGCATCTCGTCCGGGAAGCCCGGGGAGATCATGAGAACGTTCATCCCAGCTCCACCCGAATCAGCTCCAGCAGGCGGCGCAGGCCCTTCTCGACGACGTCGCTCTCGGGATGCCTGAGGATCACGTACCCCTCACCCTCGTAGCTCGACGCCGGAGCCTGCCCGGCGCCGGGGAGCTTCGCCTCCACGACGAGCTCGCCGAGCTCGTTCTGTGCCGCCTCGAGCCCGCTGATGTCCTTGACCCGTCCCTCGCCCTGACCGCGGAGATAGACGGCCCCCGTAGCGTAGCGGCGCTCCGGCGGCTCGAACTCGTCGAGGGCCATCAGGCGGGCCCACGCCCGATAGAAGTCGAGGTCGTAGGCGTAGGAGAGCAGTGAGGTGATCTCGGCGCCCGGCGGGCGCGCCGCCACCTCTGAGATCGCGATGCTCCCGTCCTCGCGGCGGAACCACTCGAGGTGGGTGAGGCCGGTCTGTAGCCCGAGGCAGTCGAGCGCGCGTCGTCCTGCGGCGCGGATGTCGTCGTACTCGGGGCCGCTCACGTCCCGGGGCAGGAAAACGCACCACTGGATCCACTTCGTCTCCATGACCTCGAGCGGCGTAGGGTGGTAGTGCGAGATCGAGTGGAACAGGTGCTCGCCGCGAAGGGTGACCGAGTCGAAGGAGAACTCGCGGCCCTTGATGAACTCCTCG
The DNA here is from genome assembly GCA_027297745.1 of Planctomycetota bacterium. Classification (GTDB taxonomy): domain Bacteria; phylum Planctomycetota; class PLA2; order PLA2; family PLA2; genus JAPUHK01. The sequence goes on from JAPUHK010000284.1 coordinate 21,808, forward strand.
AACAGGACCGGCTGCCCCGGCGGCGGCGGCATCGTCCGGAAGTAGGCCTCGACGTCCTCCGGCTTCTCGACGCGAAACGTGTTCTTGGCGCCGGCGCCCGCCGTCGGCTTGACGACGAGCGGGAAGCCGCATTCTCCAGCGAGGGCGAGCGCCTGCTCGGGCCTCTCGGCGAGCGCGTGCCGCGCGCACGGGATGTCGTTTGCACGCAGCACATCCTTCATCCGCGACTTGTCTCGGAAGTTGGTTGCGGCCTCGACCCCCATCCCCTCGATGCCGAACCGCTCCCGCACCTCGGCCAGGGGAACCTGGAGCGGCTCGAGGATGCCGATCAGCCGGTCGACCTCGCCGCCCATCTCGCGCGCCACCCGCCGTACGGCCTCCGCCAGCTCGTTGGCCTGCAGCGCGTTTTCGGTCTGGCCGAAGGCCGCGCACTGCGACCGGAGGTCCTCCGGGAACGCCTCCGCCGGCCTGTGGGACACGACGCCTAGCCGCAGGTCAGGCTGTCTCGCGGCGGCCCGCACGAAGCGGAGCGTGGCCGACATGGGCACCGGCACGACGAAGACGACGTTTCGCACGGGGTGACGTTACCCACCCGCGCAAAAAACCGCCACTTCACGGGACACCCCGGCCGGCGCCGGGGCTGGCGAATCTCCCCGGCGCTCGGTACCGTCAGGGCGTGGCCCCGCTGAAGATCTGCCTGGTTGCCTCCGAGGTGGCTCCGCTGGCGAAGACCGGCGGGCTGGCCGACGTCGCGGCCGCGCTTGCCCGGTTCCTGGGCGGCGCCGGACACGACGTCCGGGTCGTGATGCCGCTCTACCCGCGCGTGCGGGACGGGGACCGGGCGATCCAGCCCCAGGACTCGATGAAGGAGATCGCGCTCGACTTCGGGGAGCGCAAGATCCCGTTCTCGATCTGCACCACGAAGCTGCCGCAAAGCGGCGTCGAGATCGACCTGGTCGACTGTCCGGAGCTCTACGACCGGGACCAGATCTACACGGCGGACCCGGACGAAGCGCTCCGTTTCGCGCTCTTGTGCCGCGCGACGCTCGAGGCGTGCCAGCGCAGGCAATGGGCGCCCGACGTGTTCCACTGCAATGACTGGCACACCGCGCTCCTGCCGCTCTACCTCCGGACGATCTACGCGTGGGATGGCCTCTTCGCCTCGACTCGGACGCTTCTGACCATCCACAACATCGGCTACCAGGGCGTGTTCCCGGCCGAGACGCTCGATCAGCTGGGCCTCTCTGGCGAGCGCTCGCACTTCGACGCGGACGACTTGCGCGAAGGTCGCTTCAGCTTCCTGAAGACCGGTCTCATGTACGCGGACGGCCTGACCACGGTCAGCGAGACGTACGCGCGGGAGATCCAGACGGAGGAATTCGGGATGGGGCTCGAAGGTTTGCTGCGAGAGCGCAGCGACCGTCTTGTCGGGATCGTCAACGGCGTCGACTACGCGGAGTGGAACCCGGCGACCGATCCCTTGATCCCGCACAACTACTCGGCCGACGACCTCGCTGGAAAGGCCAAGAACAAGACGGAGCTCCTGCGCCGTTTCGAGCTGCCGGAGGATCCCGACGTCCCCCTGCTCGGCGTTGTCTCACGGCTCGCATCGCAAAAGGGGTTCGAGCTTCTGCCCGACGCGCTGTCCGTGCTGCTCCACCGCGATCCGGTGCGGCTCGTGGTCCTCGGCAGCGGAGAGGAGAGGTACGAGAAGTACTTCTCGTGGTTGGGGGACTCCTTCCCGGACAAGGTCGGATTCCACGCGGGCTACGATAACGAGCTCGCCCACTGGATCGAGGCGGGCGCGGACCTCTTCCTCATGCCTTCCCGCTACGAGCCGTGCGGGCTCAACCAGATGTACAGCATGAAGTACGGCACGGTGCCCCTGGTGCGCAAGACCGGTGGCCTCGCCGACACCGTGCGTCCCTTCGACGCCGCCAACGGCCGTGGCACCGGGTTCTTGTTCGAGGACTTCGACTCGAACGCGCTGCTCGACACGATCCGCGGCGCGCTCGAGGTCTACCGTGACCCCGACGCGTGGTTGCGACTGGTCCGCAACGGCATGGCCGAGGACTACTCTTGGGACCGGCAGGGGAAGCACTACGTCGATCTCTACGAAAGGCTGATCGGGTAGATGCACGTCGTTTTCATCGAGCCCGCCTTCCCGCACAACCAGAGCGAGTTCGTCCGCGGGCTTCACGCCGTCGGCGCGCGGGTGACCGCGATCGGGGAGGCGCCGGCGCGCGCGCTGCCCGCCGCGATCCGCGGTTGGTTGCACGGCTACGAGCAGATCTCGACCGTCGCCAGCCGGCAGGCGGTGCTCGAAGCGGTGCAGAAGATCCAGGAGCGCGAGCCGGTCGACCGCCTCGAGGCGACGGTCGAGGCGCACGTCATGGTCGCGGCCCACGTCCGCGAGGCGTGCGGAATCCCCGGCACGAGCACGAAAACCGCCTTCCTGTGCCGCGACAAGCCGGCGATGAAGCAGGTGCTTCGCGAGGCCGACGTTCCGTGCGCCGCGTCGATCGGTGCGTCGTCGGCGGAAGACGTGCGCGCCTTCGTCGAGGAGCATGGCTATCCCGTCATCTTGAAGCCGCGGGACGCGGCGGGCGCCGCCGGGACCTACCGCGCGAACGACGCCGACGAGCTCGAAGGCGTGGTGGCGGAGATCGGCGTCGACCGGGGGATGCCGACCGCCGTAGAGGAGTTCATCGAAGGTCACGAGGCTTTTTACGACACGCTCTGCATCGACGGCCACGTCGTCCACGATTTCGTGTCTCACTACTACCCGAACGTGCTGGAGGCGATGCGCGCGAGATGGATCTCTCCGCAGATCGTCGTCACGAACCGCATCGACGACGCGTCCGACTATCAGGAAGTGAAGGCGATGGGCAAGCGCGTGATCGAGGTGCTGGGCATCGGCACCTCCGCCACGCACATGGAGTGGTTCTACGGGCCGAAGGGGCTGAAGTTCTCCGAGATCGGCTGCCGGCCGCCCGGAGTCAGCGTGTGGGACCTGTATGGCGCCGGCAACGACCTCGACCTCTACGTCGAGTGGGCGAAGGCGATCGTTCACGGCGAAACCGACGTGCGCGCCTCGCGCGCCTACTCGACGGGGATGATCGCGCTGCGGCCCGACGGCGACGGTCGGATCACAGGGTACGAGGGGCTGGAGCTCGTGCAGGAGACGTTCGCGGAGTGGGTCATCGATGCGCACCTCCCCCCGCCCGGCTCGCGCACGGCGCCGGTGAGCGGCGGCTACATGGCCAACGCGTGGGTGCGGATGCGCCATCCCGATTACGATGAGCTGCGACGGATGCTCGACCAGGTAGGCGAAACGGTGAAGGTCGGCGTTGGTGCATGAATCCC
>JAPUHK010000285.1 GCA_027297745.1 Planctomycetota bacterium
TGGACCCGCTCGCCGTACATGCCCTTGCCGCCGAAGGCGGGCAGGAGGCCCGGGTGGATGTTCATCACGCGGTTGCGCCACGCGCCGGGGATCGCGAGCAGGCGCAGGAAACCGCATAGGCAAACGAGGTCCGGAGCGGCCTCCTCGATGAGCGGCCAGACGCGGCCGGCGTATTCCTCGGGGGGGGTGCCGCGCGTCCAGGGGACGACCTCGGCCGCGACCCCGCGTGCGCTCAGCCGCTCGATCGCGGAGCACTCGCGGTCGCAGATCACGCGCGCGACGCGCGCATCCAGGGAGCCCTCCTCGATCTTGTCGAGGAAGTTGGCGATCGTGCGGCCGCTGCCGGAGGCCAGGCAAACGAGCGCCGCGGTCATCCCGTGGCCCTGGTGCAGCGCGCGCACAGCCCGGAGGCGTCGAGGTCCGGGCGGCGCCGCCGGCAGCGCGGACAGGGGTCGCAGAGAGAGACCTCCACCTGTAGCGCGTCCCCGAGCGACACATGCCCGGCGATCAGCCACTCGCTGAGCGCCTCGGCGTCGTCCCATACGCCGCGCGGGACGGTCACGTGCGCGTCGGTGGATTTGTGCTTTTGCGCGCGGATGGGCTCGAGCAGCTTGAGCACCTGCTCGCGCAACTCGAGCCGCGGCGCGAAGCGCTCCCCGAGCTCGTCGTCCCGCCACTCGGCCAGGTGCGCCGGCCACTCCTCCATGTGGACGGAGTCCGCCTTCGGATCGGGCCACAGGTCGTGCACCTCCTCTGTGGTGTGCACGAGGATCGGGCTCAGGGCCAGCGTCAGCGCCCGCGTGATCTCCTGCGCCGCCGTCAGCGCCGAGCGTCGCGAGGGCCAGTCCGCCCCGTCGCAGTACAGCCGGTCCTTCCAGCAGTCGATCAGGATCGCGCTCAGCTCCTTCACGCAATACAGGTGCAGCTTCTGGTTGGCCTTGAAGGCCTCGAACGCATCGTAGGAAGCGGCGACGCCTTCCATCACGACCGCCAGCCGGTGCAGCGCCCAGCGGTCGATCTCGAGCATCTCCTCGCGTGCCGGCTGCTCGAACGGGGCGAAGTCGCGCAGGTTGCCGAGCAGGTTGCGCAGCGTATTGCGGTAGACCCGGTAGGTCTCGGATGCCGTCTTGGCGTGCCCTTCGCTGAGCGGGTAGTCGTTGCGGTACTCGAGGCTCGCGAGCAGCAGGCGCACGACGTCCACGCCGTGCTTTTCCGCCCAGTCGCGCGCCCCGATGTAGTTGCCCAGGCTCTTGGACATCTTGCGGCCGTGCTCGTCCACCGTGAAGCCGTGCGTGACGAGGTTCAAGAACGGTGCGCGGCCGCGCACCGCATAGCTGGGCAGCAGGCTCAACTGAAACCAGCCGCGATGCTGGTCGTGCCCCTCGAGGTACACGTCGGCGGGGCCGTCGAGCGCGAGCCGGTTCTCGCAGACGTGGCGCCAGGACGCGCCGGACTCGAACCACACGTCGAAGATGTCGCGCTCCAGCATCCAGTCCCGGGCGCCGCACTCGCTGCAGGCATAGCCGTCGGGCAACAGCTCGGCGGCCTCGAGCTCGTACCAGATGTCCGCACCCTCGTTGCCCACGCGGTCGCGCACGCGATCGATCAGCGCGGCGTCCAGCGCGGTGTAGCCGCAGGCGTTGCAGTGGAAGGCGGGAATCGGCACGCCCCAGGTCCGCTGACGGCTGAGGCACCAGTCCGGGCGCTCGCGAAGCATGCTCTCCAGGCGCGCGTGGTCGCGCTCGGGCACGAAGCGGATGCCGTCCAGCGAGGCGAGCACGCGCTCGCGCAGGTCTTCGTGGTCGACGTTCACGAAATACTGCGTGGTCGCGCGGAAGATGACCGGGTCGTGGCAACGCCAGCAGTGCGGGTACGAGTGACGCACCCGCGCCGCGGCCACCAGTCGCCCGCTTTCGCGCAAGTGCTCGATGATGGCGTCGTTGGCGTCGCGCTGCACGTGTAGTCCCCGGAACGGGCCCGCCTCCTCGGTCAACAGGCCCTCTCCGTTGACGGGGCAGAAGATCTCGAGGTCGTAGCGCACGCCCGTGTCGTAGTCCTCGCGGCCGTGGCCCGGCGCCGTGTGCACGACCCCGGTCCCGATGTCCGTCGCCACGTAGTCCGCGAACACGACCGGCACTTCCCGGTCCAGGAAGGGGTGGCGGCAGCGCACCTCTGCGAAGTCCGCCCCTTTGAACGTGGCGATCGGCTCCGCCTCGCCGGCGACCTTGGCCACTTCGCCGAGCAGGCTCTGCAGTACCACGGAGCGCCGCGAGCCGCCGAACGAGGCCAGCACGTAGTCGCGATCCTCGTGCACGGCGATGGCAGCGTTGCCCGGCAGCGTCCAGGGGGTCGTGGTCCAGATCATGAAGGCCGCGCCCTGCAGCTGGGCCGGCCCGACGGCCACCTGGAAGTCGACGTAGATCGAGGGCGACTCGTGGTCTCTGTACTCGAGCTCGGCCTCCGCCAGCACGGTCTTGTCGGTCGTGCACCAGTGCACGGACTTGAGCTTGCGGTAGACGTAGCCCTGCTCGACCATGCGCGCGAAGACGTCCAGCACGCCGGCTTCGTAGCCGGGGTTCAGCGTGAGGTAAGGGTCGTAGAAGTCGCCGAGCACGCCGTAGCGCAGGAAGACCTGGCGGTTCAGCTCGACGTTCTCGAGCGCGAGCTCGCGCGCCATGCGGCGGATCTCAGGCAGCGGCGTGTCGCGCCACCGGTTGCCGAGCCGCTCCTGGATCTTGCGCTCGATGGGCAGGCCGTGGCAGTCCCACCCGGGCAGGTAGGGGCTGTCGTGGCCGCGCAGCGTGGCCCAGCGCACGACCATGTCCTTGAGCACCTTGTTGAGCACGGTGCCGACGTGCAGGTCGCCGGTGGGGTACGGCGGCCCGTCGTGCAGCACGTAACGCGGGCGCCCCGCGCGCGCGCTGCGCAACCGCCCATACAGGTCCATCTCCTTCCAGCGCTTCTGCATGCGCGGCTCGAGCTTCTGCAGGCCCGCGCGCATCGGCAGGGCGGTGCGCGGCAGGAGGATGGTGTCCTTGTAGTTGGAGGTCTTAGACATGGGGGAGCAGTCCCAGCAGCAGCGCTTCGAGGCGCGGTGCGGCTTCGGCGGCCACCCCCAGAATCTCCTGTAAGTCGACTTTTTGCAGCGAGTCGGGGAAGCAGAGGTCCGTGACCACCGAAAGCGCCGCCACGCGCAGCCCGCAGTGCACGGCCGTGATCACCTCGGGGACCGTGGACATGCCGACCACGTCGGCGCCGATGCGGGCGAGGTACCGGTACTCCGCGCGCGTTTCCAGCTGCGGGCCGGCCACCGCGGCCAGCACCGCGCGGTGCAGGCGGGTGCCGCTCCGGGCCGCAAGCTGCACGGCATGCTCGATCAGGGCACCGTCGTAGGGCGCGCTCATGTCCGGGAAGCGGGGGCCCAGGCGCTCGTCGCTCGGTCCGCGCAGCGGGCTATCGCCCATCAGGTTGATGTGGTCGTCGATGGCGACCAGATCTCCCTTCTCGTAGCTCGGATTCATGCCGCCGACCGCGCTGGTGAGCAGCAGGCCCGAGGCGCCCAGAGCATGCGCCACGCGCACGGGAAGCGTGATCTCCTGCAGCCCGACGCCCTCGTAGAAGTGCGCCCGTCCCGCCATGACCGCGACGGGCACGTCCGCGAGGCGGCCCGCCACCAGCTCTCCGGCATGTCCGGGAGAGGTTGACTGCGGAAAGTGCGGGATCTCGGCGTAGGGGATGCGCACGCCGTCCTCGATGCGCTCCGCGACGCCCCCGAGGCCGGTCCCGAGTACCGCCCAGACGCGCGGGTGCACGCCCCGTTCGGCAAGGAACTGTGCGGACTCACTGACCCGCGCGTACAGGTTGGACACGGGCGCGTCAGGGTACCAGGATCCGGTTGAGCCTCTGCGCGAGTGCCGTGGGCTGCACGCCTGCCACGAGCAGCGTCTTGTCGCGCGCGGTGGCGCCGCGCAAGACCGTCACCGCGGACGCCGGCAAGTCGAGTGCCGCGGCGACAAGGCGGCAGACGGCGTCGTTGGCCTTGCCCTTCGTGGGCGCCGCGCGCACGCTCAGCTTGAGAAGGTCGCCGTGCAGCCCTATGAGACGCTCGCGCGACGCGCCGGCCGAGACTTTGACCTGGAGCAGCGCACCGTCCGGATGAGGAGCGATCACTGCGGGCTTGTGGGCGGCGCGGGCGGGGGGGGCGGGAGCGGCACGGTTACCGGATCCGAACCGACGAACTCCGTGTTGCGCGCGTTCTGCGGCGAGAGCACTTGCAGCAAGAAGGCCACGCCCGGGTGGCGCCTGCCGAAGGTCCCCAGCTCGGCCTCGAGAGCCTTGAGCTTCGTGCTGTCCGGCTCGGACTCCACCATCTTGCACAAGCGCTCGTACTCCGTGAAGGCACGGTCCTCCAAGCGGGCGCGTTCGGCCAGCTTGGTGGCCACCTCACCGTACGTGGCGTCCTTGGCCAGCGCCTGGAAGTGGTCGCGGGCCGCCCTGTACTGGAAGATCTCGAAGGCGACGGCGCCCAGCGCGAACTGCAGGTCAGGCGTGAGCCTGGCCCAGCGCGGCTTGCCCTCGTGGTGAAACACGTTGTCGTAGACCCAGTCCATGGGGAACTCGCCCAGGTGGCGCACCTCTTCGCGGTTGCGCCTGGGCTTGAAGTTGATCTCACCGGCGCTGGCCGGCTTGTGTTTCTTGTCGAAGCGAACCAGCCTGCCGAGGCGCGGCTTCTGGCCCGGGCGCGGCAGCTCGAGGTCGAGGCTGACGAGCGCCGGCTGCTTGCTGCGGCTGCTGCTCTGCTCGATGTCCGCGCGCAGCCGTTTGAGCAGCCACTCCGTCCACAACAGCAGGCCGATGCGCTCCTGGACCCAGGCCCGGTAGCGCTCACTGGACAGCTCGCCGTGCACACCGCGGTAGACCTCCAGAGCCCGTTGCAGGCGCAGGTCCTGCACGTAGTTGAACTGCGCGACGGGACTCAGCGTGGAGTGCTTGCGCACGACGTCGAAGATCGCCTGCCGGTCCGCCTTCAGGGAACGCTCTCGATCCTCGTTCAGAGTGATCTGCAGCTTCGTGCGGCGCGAGCGGGCGTCGCGCACCAAGGGCCAGATGCGCGGCGGCTTGGCGTCGCCCTCGGCTTCGCCGAACAGCTCCTCCACTGTCCGGAGCTCGGCGATGGCCCGATCCCATTGGGCGTCGTCTTCGCCCGCGGTGAGCTGGTCGACCTGCTCATGGACGCGCTTCGAGTCCTCTCCGGCCTTCGCCGCGGCCTCGTCGCGCTTGTTCTTCAGCGCCTCGCGGCTGCCCTTCAGCTTCTCGGTGATGGCCTCGATCTCCACCGCCTTGCGCCGCGTGCTTGCGTCGACCGGGCTGACCCACTCCCAGCCCAGGAACGCGCGCAGTGGATCCTTGGACTTGGGTTTCCCCGTTGCGCCCGCCTCCACCGCCTGAATTGCGCGGCTGTACTTGCGTGCCTTGACGTGGTTGTCCGCCGCCGTCAGGAGCGTCTTGGTGGTGTTCTCGATTTCGCTCAACTGCGCTTTGAGCTGTGCACGGTAGTCGTGGGCGGACGCCTTGAGCTTGTCGAGCCGGTAGTTGATGCGCGTGGCGTCGGCCGCGGCCATTTTCAGCACGTCGTCGACGTCCAACTCCTGGTTAGCGGGATCCTCCGCGAAGTCCTCGTAGGCCTGGGCCACGTCGCGCCAGGCCTT